>NZ_JBQQCB010000179.1:0-17613 GCF_052246675.1 Nonomuraea sp. KM90
GTCGACCGGCGGCGCTTCGGTCCCGCCGAGCTCGGCCACGCCCGCGCTGCCGGTCCACTCGCCCCGCTCGTCGTTCACGCGGAGCGTCACCCCGACGAAGCCGGAATCGACCATCTCCTGGATGACCTTGTCCAGCTCCGGGCGATCCTGCCCGGCCTCCGGCACGGCCGGGGCGTCCGTCCCGGTCGCGGCGGAGGCGGCGTCGAGCGCTGCGGTGATCTTGCGGGCCATCTCCGCCATGGCGGGGCCGGCCTCGCCCCGGGTGGACGCTTCCACGGCGACCAGGACGGTGCGGCGGAAGTCGGCGGCCTCGGCCGGGTCCCGCTGCTGGAGCAGGCTCATGGACCGCGTCAGGGCGGGCAGCACCTGGTCGGCGAGCTCGGCCACGGTCCTGCCGTACTTCACGCCCTTGGGCGCCTGGGCCAGCACGTGCCCGACCAGGCCGGTCGCGGACGTCAGCGCGATGGAGCCCTCGGTGGCGGCCTTGTGCGCCGAGCCGGCGGCACCGGCGGCGGACATCAGCGACACGGCGCCCCACGCGGCGGTCCGCAGGGTGAGCTGGTCCTGCTCGGAAAGGGTGATGGACATGGCTATGTGCTCCTTCAGTTCTTGTTGGGAGAAATCACGTAAGCGGACGGCCGCTGGAGTGCGGGTTTCCGAATGGCTCAGGCCGGGTCGCCCGAGAAAATCGCCCCAGCTTCGAGGCCACCGTTGCCGAACCGTTCATGGCATCCACGATCGCCGCCCGCTCTGACACCAGGCCGTCGCCGTCCTGACGCCGCCGCTGATACGACCCGGCGGTGAGCGTCAAGGCCGGTCGGCGGGGATCAGGACGTTCGTACGAGGGCCGGCGTCCGTGATCGCCGGCGGGGATCGTGCCGTCATGGTCCCCATCGGTCACGTTCGCTTCGCGGCGAAGCCGGGAGCGTAGTCCTTCAGCCTGACGATGGGCGCGCGGGCCGTCCTCGGTGCGCCGGCGGCGACCATGCCGAGCCCTTCCTGGATGGGCGCGCCCATGAAGAACCGGTCGGCCCCTTCGCGCCCCATCTGCTGATGCTCGGTGACGAAGCCGCGCATCTCCCGCTCGTAGGCGGCGAACGCCACCGTGTGCTCGCCGCCGGCCACGGCCAGTTCGCCGGCCAGGACGTAGGCGCCGATCAGCGCCTGGCAGGCGCCGCGGCCCGAGGTCGGCGCCGCGCAGTAGCCGGCGTCCCCGAGCAGCACCACCCGGCCCGCGGACCAGCGGTCCATCTCCACCTGGGCGTTGGCGTCGAAGGAGAAGTCCTCCGCCCTGCTCATCTCCTCCAGCAGGTGCCAGATCGGCCCGCCTTCGCCGGCGAACTGCTCGGCCACGATGCGCTTGTGCTGTGTGGCATCGTCGCGGTCGTAGGCCAGCGGCCCGGAGGCGAAGTGCAGCGCCGCGTACGCCTCGGTGTTGCCGCGGGTGCGGAAGATGTCGGCCGCCTTGCCCGGCATGCTGTGCAGCCGGCCGGTGTCGCGCAGGACGAGGTTGATGGGCAGGCTGAAGGTCGCCGTGTAGATGCCCAGGTGCCGGACGAACCGTTCGCGCGGCCCGAAGACCTGTGAGCGGGTGCGCGAGTGCAGCCCGTCGGCGCCGGCCACCAGGTCAAAACGGCGCGGCCGGCCGCGTTCGAAGGTGACCCGCACGCCGTCGGCGTCCTGCTCCAGAGTGGCGATCGAGTCGCCGAAGACGTACTCCACCTCCTGGCGGGTGACCTCGTGCAGCAGGCCGATCAGCTCGCCCATCCGCGTGCGCAGCGCGCGGACCTGCTCCAGCAGGGCCATGCGGTCCAGCACGTCCAGCGCCTCGCCGCGGAAACCCACCGCGTACCCGCCTGCCTGCACCCGCGGGGCCCGCTCCACCACGGTGGGGGTGAAACCGTGGTGGCGCAGCCAGTACGCCAGAGCGGGCCCGGCGACGCCGGCGCCGGAAATGAGGACGTCCATCAACATGCTCCATCGAACGAACGGTTCGTGCGATTCGAGGATCAAGTACGGTAAGCACCCAGAACAACGACGAATCCCGAAAGATCATCTTCGGTGGGAGTAAACGGAGCAGGCCAGGCGTGGAACTTCGCGACATCGAGATCTTCCTGACCCTGACCGAGGAGCTGCATTTCGGCCGCACCGCCGCCCGGCTGTGCCTGTCACCCGCCCGCGTCACCCAGGCGATCCAGAAGCAGGAACGGCAGATCGGCGCCCCGCTGTTCGAGCGCACCAACCGCACGGTACGGCTGACGCCGGTCGGGCAGCAGCTCCGCGACGACCTCCGGCCTCTCTACGCCGGGCTGAAGGACAGCATGGAGCGCGCCCAGCTCGCCGGCCAGGGCATCACCGGCACCCTGCGCGTCGGCATGCTGCCCGCCAACGCCTACGACCTGCGCCCTTACTGGGACGTCTTCCGCCTCCGGCACCCGCAGTGGAAGCTGCGCGTCCAGAAATCCCAGTTCAGCGACGCCTTCGCCACGCTGCGCCGCGGGGACATCGACGTCCTGATCGCCTGGCTGCCCATCGACGAGCCCGACCTCACGGTGGGACCGGTGCTGCTCGCCGAGTCCCGGGTGCTGGCCGTCTCCACCGGCCACGAGCTCACCCGCCGCACGTCGGTCTCGCTGGAGATCGCCGCCGACTTCCAGCACCCGCAGTCCGACACCCGGCCCGGCTACTGGTACGACGCCTACATCCCGCGCGCGACCCGCCGCGGCCGCACGATCGAGCGTGGCCCCGTGGTGCAGAACACGGAAGAGGCCATCACCCTCGCCAGCATGGCCGAGATCGTCGTGCTCTTCCCCGTCCACATGACCCGCTACTGGGTACGGCCGGACATCACCTACCTGCCGGTCACCGACATGGGGCCGCTGCCGTACGCGCTGGTGTGGCGCAGCGAGACGGAGAACGAGCTCGTCCGGGCCCTGGCCGAGGTCGTCCGCGATCTCGGCCCTCTGGCGCCGGAGAGCTGAGAAGCGGTTCGGCGAACCGGACGCCATCAGGTTCGGCGCCCCCTAAGCACCGGGTCCCGACGATACCGACACGCTGATCATCTTCGCGCGTTTGCTTGTACGTCCATGACTCTAGGTAAGTGGTGGCCTGCCCGGGACCGGGGCGTATCCCGCGCCGCCGGGCCTGGCGTTGGCCTTGAAGCCGGCCGAGTCCGCTCAACAACCCCCGAGAAGGCAGTGGCATAGCCTCAGACTCGACCAGGCTGGAGTCCTCATCATGAACCACGTCCCGCTGCGCTTGGAGCGCACCACCGATCGTGATGTCCACGACGACTTGATGCTGCGACTGGGCACCTATCGGCATGTCTGCGATTCGTACTATTTAGCCGTCGACGAGTCCGCACAGACAGATCAGAACATTACGGATGGCCTCGTGCGGCTCCTCGACCAGTGGGGTGCGCACCTCCGGCGACTGCGGCTCACTGGAGGCACCGTCTTTCTGCCCTTCGATTTCTCGGACCAGTGCACGGCCTGGTTGCGCGTGTCGTCGCCGGACGGTGGCCAGGCCATCGTTCAGGCAGGCTGGAGCAGCATCGAGGGCTGGAGCTTCTACCCCTCCGATTTCGCTGAGACGGCGGCGAGGGTCCACGACTTCAAACCCGTCGTCAATGCTTCCGTGGAGTGTGATCTCGACGATCTCATCGCAACGGTCACGCAGAACCGGGAGTCGCTCGCCCCTCACACGAAGAGTTGATCCACGGGTCTCGACGATCGCTCGCGTTCGCCACCCTGCCCAGGCGTGTCGGCCGGCGTTCGCAACATCGTGCCGGCGCCTGCCACGTCAAGCACGCGCTCGCGCCCTGCGAGCCGCCGACCGCAGGGCAGCCGTCGGCCTCAAGCTGCGAGTCCACGAACCCGTACAAACCGCGGGGTGGGCGCGCGGGGGGCCGCCCTGAGCGGATCGGCCCCCGGTGCGTCCGAGGTCAGTCGATGCTGAAGTCACCGTCGAAGGAGGTGCTGTTCACCGTGTCGAACGATCCCGTCGCGCACTTGCCGGACCTGCCCACCAGGTTCATGTCGAACATGCCGGTGAAGCGGCGGTTCTTGAAGACGCCCTTGGTCACGACGCCGCGGATCTTGATGTCGTTGAGCATGGTCTCGTCGATGTAGACGTCGAGTTCGCTGATCTGCTTGGCGCCGTTCATCTTCCATTCGATGATGGCGGTGCCGGTGCTGCCGACGCCGCCGAAGTGGGTGGCTGCGCAGCTCAGGGGGACGTCGTCGAACGTGACGCTGAACCGGGCGGAGGTGATGCCCGCGCCGCTGTGGTCGATGCAGCTCCGCTCCTTGCCCCGGTAGCTCACGTCCGTGGACTCGGTCGCCATGCCCACCTCTGAGGAGAAGGACGCATCTCCTGCGCCGAAGCAGGAGATCTCGGAGTATGCCTGGGCGGGCTGAGGGGCGGCGAGAAAGAGGGCGGACAGGCCGGCCACCGTCACGGCGGAGAGGGTTCTGGTGAGCGTGGACATGTTGCTGCT
This sequence comes from Nonomuraea sp. KM90, assembly GCF_052246675.1. Classification (NCBI taxonomy): domain Bacteria; kingdom Bacillati; phylum Actinomycetota; class Actinomycetes; order Streptosporangiales; family Streptosporangiaceae; genus Nonomuraea; species Nonomuraea sp. KM90. Next base: position 4,499 of record NZ_JBQQCB010000179.1, read on the forward strand.
CCTAATGACTCCAGGGCGAGACGAAGCAGCGGCGTAGACGGGAGCAACGCCGTCCGCTTCGGTGAGAGGGTTCTCAGCAACGGACGCTATGGGCCCTGACGCAAAGATCATTCAAAGCCACGATCCGTGGCGTCCTACGTGCCTTCGGGGGTTGCCGCCGGGAGCAGGGGCCGGGGGACACCCTCGCCCTCGCCGAGGACGGGCCCGTCATCACGCCTTGCGTGCACGGCCGAGGCGTCGCGGCCGCGCACAGGCGTACACCGTCCAGGCGGCCCGGCGCCGCGCATCCCTGCCGTCGCCCGGTGGAGCGGCTCGGTCCCTCCTGCGATCGGCAGGTCACATCTCCCCGGCGAGGGACTTTCGACCGGTGCAGGTCCTTCCGGAGCGCGGTATCGGCGAGGCACGCAATGAGCAGGTGGCCGGCTATCCGGTGCAGGCTCTGATCGCAGACGCAGAAAGGATCTCATGGCATTCGACCACGCGCTGAAGAAGCCGTGAAATCGCCTGGATGGTCTCCGTACGCCATGCTCGGACTTTCTAGGGCTGGCGTGGGTGACGCCATGTGTTGTGGGCCCGCTCCCAGGCGAGTTCCCATTCCCGGTACCGGACCTGATCCGCCCACCGCCGCCAGCCCGCGTACGAGCCCAGTGCCGAAATCGCGGCGGCGAGCACGATCAGCAGGCCCGTCGCCATTCCCCTCATCTGCAGGACCAGGGGGTCGGTGGGCGGTGGGGCGGGCGTACCGGCGGCGTCGAGCCACACCGCGACCGTCGAGCCGGTCTTGGCGAGCGCGGGCGCGGGGATTCGGGCCGTCCGTTCCTCGCCCGCGGGAGTCGTCCAGCGCGCCGCCGCCGTCGGCCACTCGGAGGGGACCTCGGTGAAGGAGATGCGGGTGGAGGGGGCGTCCTCCAGCAGCGTGGCCGTGACCTGGTGGCGGGTGCTCAAACGGGCGTGCTCGTCCTGCAGCGCGGCCTCGTAGCCCAGCCGGCCGGCCAGCACCGCCGGCCAGATGCTCACCAGTACCAGGGCCACGGCGGACAGCACCAGGACGGACTCCAGCCTGTCGGAACGCCGCCGCAGGCGGTTGCCGTCCGGGAGGTACAGGCGCAGGCGCAACATCATCGGGTTGATCGACTTCATCATCGGGACCTCCTCGGCCATCAGAGTGCGGGGAGTCCGCGCGGGTGGGCAGGGTCGTACGGCTCCCGGGAGCGGGACCTTCGCCCCCTTACAGGGACCGGGCGCGGCACGGATTCGTGACGGGACGCCGCCGGATCGGGACGTACGTCCGCTCCAGCACGTCCCGCACGGTCCTCGCCGTGGTGGCGATCTGGACACTGGGCGGGCGTCGAGCGCGCGGGCCGATGAGGGTCCAGGCCACTCGTCAGTACGACAGCGCGCGTCCCGAAAGGGGTTCTCAGCCCTGTCAGACCGTCCTCGGCTGATGGTCCTTCGGCTCCCGGCCGCCGGACTTCCGGCCCTGAACATCGTCCGCCGCCTCCGGTCTGATGGAGCGTAGACGAAGGAGGAAGCCATGATTGTTGTGGGGGTCGACGGTTCCGTACCGGCGCGTGCCGCGGTGGCCTGGGCCGCCAATGACGCCTTTCGCATGCACCAGCCCTTGCGGCTCGTCCACGCGGTCGACCGGCAGCCGCACCAGATCTCGAAGTTCCCGGATCCGGACCGGCCCGACCAATTGCGGCGTACCGGGCAGAAGGCTCTCAACGAGGCGGTGGCTCTGGTCCACGAACGCCAGCCCAGCATCGAGGTCACCACGCGCTTGGAGGAGGGGTCTCCCGGGAGCATCCTGCGCGAGCAGGCGAAGGCGGCCGCCGAGATGGTGGTGGGCAGCCGAGGGCTCGGCGGGTTCACCGGCGCGCTTCTGGGGTCGATCAGCGACCAGGTCGCCGGGCACACCGAGGGCCCGGTCGTGGTGGTGCAGGGCGCGCAACGGCCGACGTACGGACAGGTCGTGGTGGGGGTGGACGACACACCTGAAGGCCGGCCCGCGCTGGCCTACGCCTTCGAGCAGGCGACCCTGCGAGGCAGCACGCTGCGGGCCGTGCACGCCTGGCGGCTGCCCGTCCAGGCGTTCGGGACCGTGTCGCCCCATGAGGACCCCGCCCGCGAGGAGATGGTGAAGGAACTCCTGAAGCCGTTCGCCCGGCAGTACCCGGACGTGACCGTGGTCGAGGACATCCGGTACGCCGGCGCGGTCGAGGCGCTCACCGCGGCGTCGGCGGAAGCGGATCTGCTGGTCGTGGGCTCGCACGGGCGCGGGGCCGTGAGCTCGGCGCTGCTGGGCTCGGTCAGCAAGGGCGTCCTGCACCACGCGCCCTGCACGGTCGCCGTGGTCCGGGCGAGTTGACGTCCGGGTGGTGTGCTTGGGAGATGCCGGTCGAGTCCCGGATCGGGGACTCGACCGGAAACGGCCGCGACGACCTCGGGCAGGTCCAGCGAGAGTGGGTACGGCGCGCGAGCACGTGCTCCAGCCGCACGACGTTCCTTCGTAGCGCGCTCCCCGTCGACGTGCTCGTGACGCTCTGGTCCGTGGGCTGACGGTAGCCGCCGAACGAACGGGTGCCGCTCAGGGCAGGATGATCCATGCTGACCGAAGGTAGGCGTGAGCCGGGTGGCGACCCCACCCGCCGCCAGAAGTGGCACACCTGGCCTCGCCGCCTGTCGCCATGGGTGTCCGGCCCCCACGGGGGCGTTCAGGCTGCTGGCGCCTTGGTCTGGTCGTTCTGCACGACGGTGACGTCCACCGGGTCCTCGACGTCGGCTGCGTCCTGGAGCTGCCGTTCGATGTCGATGGTCCATTCCGCGGCGAAGGCCGCCACCGCTGCGGCCACGGTGAGGAACGGGGCGGCGACGAACGCCACGGCTCCCATGGTCACCGGGAGTTCCATCACGGTGCGCCCGTGCGAGTCCTTGACGATGATCCGGCGGATGTTGCCCTCGTGCAGGACACTCGACGGCGAGGATCACGAGGTGACGCCGGTCATCGCGCCGGACGGGCGGCTGGAGCGCGTCACCATGCGCCGCTGGGGCGATCCCGGCGGTCACCCCTTTCGCGAGCACCGGCTCGGCATGGAGTGTCTGGAAGAGGGCACCTTCGATGGGTTCACCAGCCCCGCCCGCGTCCGGGGCGGGTGGTGGCCGGGAACGCGGGTCAGGCGGCGGGCGGTGAGATGGTGATCGGCTTGCCCGGTCGCATGAGCTCGGCGCGCCACGTAGCGCAAGGCCGGGGCGCGTACCGGTGCGGCAGGGTGGTCATGAGCTCGGCATGTGCCGCCGGAGGAACGCGCTCGCCACGGCCTGCGCCTGGCTCGCCTTGGGGCCGAGCCAGAAGCCCAGGTGGTCCTCGTGCTCCATCCAGTGATGCTCGGCCCCGGGTATCCGCCCGGCGGCGGACTCCCCGTGGTCGAACGGCACGTCGCCGTCCTGCGTGCCGTGGATCACCAGGGCCGGGGACCCGATCCGCTCCAGGGGTGCGCCGCCCCGCCGGGCCTGCGCCGCGTCGTTGTCCGTGCCCGGCCAGCGCTGCTGGTAGGGAAAGGTGGTGGCGAACATCGCCTCGAAGTACTCTCGCGCGTGCGGCGTGTTCATGATGTACGCGACGCGCTCCGTGCGCTGCTCCTCGGTGAAGGTGCTGGTCTCGTCCAGGGTTCCGGCGACGATGGTCTCGACGGAGACCTTCGCGGTCAGCAGGGCGAGCTTCTGGCCGACGGTGTTCAGGAACGTTCTGCGCACCGGTGAGCTCGCCCCGGCCGCGGGACGCGGCTTGCTGATCCCGCCGATGGAGACCAGGCCCCAGGTCCGATCCGGATGGCGGGCGGCGAAGGTGTAGCCGACCGGACTGCCGGCCGAGACCGCGAGGATCCCGACCCGGTCGATGCCGAGCTCGTCCAGCAGTGCGGCCAGCAGGTCGGCCTGCTCCTCGCTGGTCCGGCCGCTCTCCAGCGGGGTGCCGAGGTAACCCGGACGCGAAGGGCTCAGGACGCGGAACCCGTCTCTCTCCAGCCAGGCGGCGAACAGTCGTCCCTGGTCCGCTCCGCCGAGACCGGCGTGGACCGACAGCACCACGGGACGGCCTTCCGCACCGTGCAGGTCGTACTCGACCGGCCCGTGCCGCGTCATGGCCGTCCGCAGATCGATCCGGACGCCGGGGAGAACCTCCCGGCGTGGATCGCCGTCGATGCCCCCGTCCCAGACGAGCAGCCCGCCAACCCCCAGCAACGGCAGCCCGACCAGGACGGCGAGAGTCACAGCGATGATCTTTCGCGTCCGTGTCACTGCGTGGACCCCTCGATCTCCAGGCCCCGTATCGCGGATGCGGCCCGTGGAGCGCCAGGGGATGCCGTACGGGCTCGGCGGGCGGGCGGTGCGAAGACGGCCAGGATGATCAGGGAGGCGAACGCGGCCAGACCGGTCAGGGTGCGGATGGTGTGGAAGGTCTCCCACTGCCGCAGGATCTCCGCGTAGCCGGCAGGGGCGGTCGTGGCCGCCCATTCCCGGATGTCGGCGTGCAGGGGGATGTTGCCGAACACCGTCACCAGCAGCGAGGTCAGCGCCAGCACGCCGGCCCCGGCCGCCAGCCGCCGCGGCAGGCCGCGGGACATCACCGCCAGCGTGAAGGAGGACAGGATGGCCAGGGCCATGGCGCTCTGCATGACCGGCTCGTTGACCTTCATCATCGCGGTGTGGAAGGTCAGGCGCACCTCCAACGGCACGGCGTTGAACGTGGGCACGACATTGGCGGCGCCGTATCCGAACGCGCCCGCGAGCAGCCCGGTGGCCAGCAGGGCGATCCCCTGGACGTACTGGAGTGAGGATTTCATGATCCGGATCGTCCACTACCGGGCGCGCTCCGGTCGTCCGGCCGGAGGGGCCTTCCGGGCTACGGCACCGGGATACGGACCGGGCCCGTCTACCGCAGCGGGAGTAGCCCAGGGATACGACAGGTCGTCCTGCCGGACACCGGGGTGTCACGGCCACTCCGCGCATCGCTCGTTCCTCCTTGTCGGTCCCCTTCACGGCCCTCCGCGAACGGCGTGCGTCAAGGGGCGAGAGCAGTCGTTGGTCTTCTGACGATCAAGTTCGAGGGTCCAAAGTCCCTACGCGGAGCGGACCTCTGGCTCTCGTGCCCGATGGGCGGTGCGTACAGGCTGAAAAGGACCGGCATCCAGCGGGAGGCGAGGCGATCGTGATGAAGGCCGCAGTGGGCGATCGGATGATCATCGAGGGCACGTACGGGGGAGAGCACCGCCGTGAGGGGCTGATCGTGGGCGTCGAGCACGCCGACGGCTCGCCGCCCTACACGGTGCGCTGGCTGGACAGCGACCGCGAAACGCTCGTCTTCCCGGGTCCCGACGCGCGGGTCGTACAGCACGCATGATGAATCCCCGCGCGCAGGCGGGAGCGGTACCTGGTGGCGATGCTCGGCAAGACCACGAACTGGGTGCTCAACGTGCGCGCGGCCGATGGCCGAGCGGTGTTGCGGCACGGCCGACGGGCCAGTGTCCGGCTGGTGGAGGTCGAACCCGCGGCCCGGACCCCCGTTCTGCGCCGCTATCTGGCCCGCGCGCCGGGTGCCCGACCTCACGTGCCGGTTGACCGGCACGCGCCGCTGGAGGAGTTCGAGCGAATCGCGGCCGGCATACCGTCTATCGCGTCACGGCTGCCCGGTGAAGAGCCGCATGTCGTGCCTCTCGGCCTGCCCGTTCGGGCGGCCACGCCGCCTCCACCTGGCGCTCGCCCTGGTCGGACGGCCGGAGCCAATGGCGCGGTGTGTGGCCGCCTGGTCAGCCAGACGTTCAGGCTTCACAGCTTGGTGACCGTGGATGCCGCGTTCCCCGCCGCGCCGATCAGGACCGGCCAGCCTGCGCCACTCAGGAATTGCGCCGTCTCCTTGAGCTTGATGCGCTTTTCCTCATCCGACTCTGTCTCGGCGGCTGCTTCGAACCCGGCGACGATTTTCCTTGCGAGTATCTCCGCCGGCCACACGCCTGCGATGCGGCGTGCTTCACCGGTCGGGCTGTGAATTCCGTCGATCTCCCGACTTTGCGAGTCGGAGCCGGTGACATCGGTGAACTGAAAGAAGGGCGGCCTCTCACCGGCCAGAGCGGCGAGCGAACGCCGCACGTCCTCCGGGTCCATGCCGAGCCTTTCGACGATCTGGTGTGGCTGGATCAAGACCGCACCCTCATCTGCCATCTGGACGATCGCCTTGAGTACAGGCAGGTCGTGGTCTTTCCAGGTCATGTCGTCTCCGCCACTAGGTCGCCTTGTCGTGGACAGTCTCCTCCGTCTTGCCGAGATAAGCGCGGAAAAGTCGGTGAGATGATCCCTGGCTTCTCCGCGCGCTCCCTGCCGCGCCCGAGCCTGCGAGACAGAGCGTCGAAGGAAAGATCGCGTGCCTGTGGTGGATGCCGGGCTGCCGCTCCCGTCGCTCTCCACGACAACCGTCAGGCACGTGGTTACGTCAGCGGATCGCCAAGATCGCCGGACGGGGCTTGATGGGCCCCGCCCGGCGATGTGCTACTTGGCGATCGGCGTTACCGCGATCTTGTCGATGATCGGGGCGTACTTCGATCGGAGCAGGATGTCGGGGAAGGTGTCGGAGATGTAGCTGTCGCCGTCGAAGTTCGGCAGTTCGTGGGAGGCGAAGGCGACGGTGTTGGCTCCCTTCCTGAGCGCGACCGGGATGGTCTGCTCCCAGAAGTTGTCGGCGTGGAAGGAGTGCGGGAACCAGGACCGCTGTGGCTGGGCGCCGTTGACGGAGATCTCGGCGTGGCGGGCCAGGGGGTCGGGGTTGTAGTGGGAGGCGGGGGACTGTTCGGGGTTGGAGTAGCGGACGGTCAGCGCGTACGTGCCGTCGGCCGGGGCGGTGACGTCGAAGGTGAGGGTGTTGGCGTTGCCGGGGGCGCCGCCGACGTCGGTGACGGCCTTGCCGCCGCCGGCCAGGGGGAAGGCGGCGACCTTGGCGGTGCCGGCGACGCGGGCGGCCTCGGCCTCGTACCAGGTGGGCTTGAGCGTCCCGTCGGTGTCGGTGACGCGCAGGCGGTCCAGCAGCAGCCTGCCGGACTGGCCGGTGAGGGTGATCTTGTTCACGCCGCCGGACAGGAACGCCTTGACCCTGGTGTCGGCGTTGACGCCGGTGAGGCGGTGGCCGTTGACGTCGAGCCAGGCCCGGCCGCCGCCGAGGGTGTCGATGTCCAGGGTGGATTCGCCGTCGTCGGGGGAGTAGACCCAGAAGGAGGCGGTCTGGTCCTTGGAGATGGTCGCCACGCCGGAGCCGGAGACCTTCTTGCGGGTGTAGTCGGTGCCGGCGCCCTTGAGGGTGGCGTACTCGGCCTCGTAGATCTTCTCGGCCGCCGCCGGGTTGGCGAGGGACAGGTCGATCTTGTCGACGAGCGCGTCGCCCTTGGTGGAGCGGGAGCCGTCTAGGCTCTTGGCGGCCAGGGTGATGATGTGCTCGCCCTCGGTCAGCTCGACCTTGGTGTCGGCGTGGTCCCAGACCAGCCAGCGGTAGCTGAGGGGCAGGTGGATCTCCTGCTCGGCCTTGCCGTCCACGCGGAGGAAGGCGTTGGTGGGCCCTTGCTCCTTGACGGCGTCGGCCAGGTTGTGCGAGCCGGCGAAGACCGACAGGTCGTAGGTGCCGTCCTGCGGCACCGAGATCGTGAAGTCGAGCGCCAGGTCGGAGCCGGTGCGCAGGCCGCCGACGTTGTGGCGGCCGGAGGTGTAGTACTGGCCGACGTTGTCGGGCGAGCCCTGGGGGCCTTCGCGCCGGTAGGAGCTGCCGGTGTGCGCGGCGTCCTCGGCCTCGTACGTGGCCTGCCAGAGCTTGGTCGCCTTGGCGGGGGAGGTGGTGTCCCGCCCCGGGGTGAGGATGATCTGGTAGGCGGAGGCCTCCTTCAACTCCGGCAGTACGTCACCGAAGTCGAAGGCCACCGAGCCGTTGTGCACCTGCCGGTCGAGCTCGGCGACGACGTCGGGCTGGGCGGAGTCGCCCACCTGGCCGGTCCACGGGATCTCCTGGACCAGCGCGTGCACGGTGCCGCCGAACAGCGCGGGGTCCACGTGGTCGAAGCGGATGCCCGCCTTGCCCGAGGTGCCGCCGAACAGGGCGCGGGCCTGGGCCCTGGCCCGGTCCAGGGTGGCGACGCCCTGCAGGGTGTAGCTGACGTTCGGGCGCGGCGGGACGACCTTGACGGTGTTGCCGGTCATCTGGCCGTAGGCGTTGAGCAGCCACCACTGGCCGTTGCCGCGGTTGGCCTGGACGGCGGAGTCGGACAGGTTGCCGTCGATGTTCCAGTACGCGATGTCGGCGTCGACCTTCGACTCCTCGATGGCCGAGGCCCACTGGATCATCTGGCCGGGCACCGAGGTGTGGTAGTTGAACGCGTACTCGTTGAGGTTGATCGGCAGTTGCCGGCCCTCGTAGGCGGTGCCCTTGAAGGCGGCCTGCTCCCACTTCCGGTACGTGGCGACGCTGGTGCGGATGCGGTCGGGGGCGCCCAGTTCGTGCCAGGTGATGGCCTCGGGGACGGTGCCGGCCTCCAGCGTGTGCTTGAGGAAGCCCTGGATCTGCTCGTACAGCATGCTGGTGTTGGGGCCGGCGATCCTGGCCTCCGGCATCTTGCCCTTGATCAGGGCGTTGACCTCGTCCCAGGCCTTGAAGTAGTACTGGGGATCGCTGAGCCAGTTGACCTTGTTGTAGCTCCACGCGCCGCTGCCGAACATGTTGCCCTCGGGCTCGTTGAACGGCACGAAGACGATGTTGTCCTGATATTTCGGGTCGAGCTTGAGGACCTGGTCGACCTGCTTGGCGATCTTGGCCTTGTAGTCGTTCAGCCGTTCCTCGGGGGTGTTGCCGGGCCACTGGTAGGGGAAACCGCGATAGATGTCGGTCATGTAGATGTACACGTCGCCGTCGGTGGCGTCGGCCAGCGGCTTGACCACCTCCAGCGCGTCGGCGCCGGGGTGTTGCGGGCCGTCCTGGGCCTTGGTCGACACGGTGCGCAGCCTCATGCCCTCCAGGAGGTTGCGCGTGGGGACGCCTTCGCCGTAGACGCCGTACAGGGTGCCGGACGCGCCGCCGTGGAAGGCCCCGGTCTCGGTGCCGAGGTCGACGGTGAGGTTGTTGTCGATCACCTTGACGGTCGCCACGACGGGCGTGCCGTACGCGCTGCCCTCGACCGTGAACTGGCCGGCCTCGGCGTACCGGGCCGGATCGATCGCATCCCACGTGACCGCCACGCCGCGGCGGATGCCGTCGGAGAACTCGGCGGTGGCGGTCCTGGCCAGTTCGGGCGCGATGCCGGTGTAGGTGGTGACGTCGAAGGTGGTCTGCTCGATCTTCTTCAGCGTCGCCAGGTGGTCGCCGGCCAGGTCGGCGACCTGCTCGGCGTTCATGGCGGCGTCGTAGACGCGGAAGTCGTCCAGGTCGCCGGACAGGAACGGGTGGCCGCCCCAGAAGGCTTTGCCGAGGAATCCGGAGGTGGTGTTGCCCTCGGCGTGCATCACCGCCGCCAGGTCGATCTCCGCGGTGGTGCTGCCGATGGGCGCGCCGTTGACGTAGTAGGTGAGGGTCTTGCCGTCGATGGTGGTGACGAGGTTGACCCAGGTGCGGGCGGGCAGCTTCTGCCGGCCGGGGACGCCTACTTCGACGTTGCCGTTGACCGGCTTGATGGAGGAGCGGGTGGTGGCGTCGCCGGCGAAGGACGGGGTGACGAAGGTGGCGCTCCCGCCGTCCTTGCCGAGGTTGTAGACCCACTGGAAGTCGGGCCCGCCGTCCCAGTTGAGCCAGGTGGAGACGGTCATGGCCGCGCGGTCGCGGAACAGGCCCTGCGGAATCCTCACGTAGGGGGCGGTGGCCGAGCCGTCCGCGCCGCCGGGCAGGGACAGGGCCTGGGTGCCGTCGGCTCCGGTGGCGGTGCCGGCGCTGCCGGGGTTGACCAGGGTTCCGTCGAGCCCGGAGGGGGATCGGTCCTCGACGGCGCCGCTCGACAGGTCGCCTTCGAAGTCGTAGTGGAGGACGAGCGCCGGGTCGGCCCCGGCGGCCGGTAAGGCGGTCACGGGGATCGCGGTCAGGACGAGGGCGGAGGCGAGGATGGCGTGCGGCATGCGCCCGCCTATCCTCCGGGACAAGGGGTTGGCCATGCGCTTTTCCCGTTCGGGGAGTGCGGAGGGTGAGTCGAACCGATTCGGCGAATCGATTCGACTGGACGATAAGCGTCCTGCCGCGCGATGGTCAAGAGCCGGAAACGCGGTCGACATGCCGAGGCCATGTCGCCGTCACGCGCGGTCGTACGTCGAGCGGCGCGCTTGACGAGGGGTGGTGTCGGCCGCAGGCGGCGGCCCGGACAGGCCTCTGGTCAGGAGCGGGGCCGGGCGGGTCCGGTCGTGCCGCGGAGGGAGATCGGCGGCGCCAGCAGAAGATGGCGATGCGGGGCGCGCGGGTCGGCGATGCGCTGGATGAGCAGCTCGACGGCGTGGGCGCCCATCTGGCCGGCGGGTACGTCGGCGGCGGTCAGCGGCGGATGCAGGTTCTCGGCCCAGTGCTGAGCGGCGACGCCGGCGATGGAGAATCGTGCGGGCACGGCCAGGTCCGCCCCGGCCAGCGCGCGGTACATGCCGGGGATCGCGGCCTCGTTGATGGTGGCGATGGCGGTCAGCTCCCGGTGCTCGGCCAGCAGCCGCTCGACACACGTCTGCCCGGCCTGGGCGTCGTCGGCGGAGCAGACGCGCACGCCTTGCAGGCCGCGCTCGGCCACGGCGCGGTCGAAACCGGCCTGGGCGCGGTGGCCCGGCCCGTACCCGGCGGCGACCAGCTCGGCGTTGCGGTTGACCAGGGCGATGTGCCGGTGCCCGAGGTCGGCCAGGTGGTGCACGCAGGAGGCGATGAGCCGTTCATAGTCGACGTCCACCCAGGACATCTCCTCCGGGTGGCTGGTGTGGCCGATGCCGACGAACGGCAGGCCGCTCTGCCGCAGGCGGGCGACGCGGTCGTCCTCCAGCCGGATCTCCATGAGGATGACGCCGTCCACGCGCCGGCCGGTCACCACCCGTTCGAACGAGCGGTCGTGCTCGCCCCCGGAGGGCGACAGCAGCACGTCCAGGTCGGCGTGGGCGGCGGCGTCGACCACGCTGGCCACGAAGCCGAGCTGCATGTCGGTCAGGCGCCGGCTGGCGGGCGGGATGACCAGCCCGATCGTGCGGGTCCGGCCCTCCTTCAGCGCCCTGGCGGCGGCGTTGGGCCGGTAGCCCAGCTCGTCGATCACCGCCTGGATGCGACGCTTGGTCCCCTCCGACACCGGACGCTTGCCGGTGAGCGCGTACGACACGGTGCTGCGCGACACGCCTGCCCGCCTGGCGATCTCCCCGATGTTCACCCGCGCTCCCTAGCTCTGGCAATCGGCCGCGCCTATCGTAGTCGAATCGTTTCACGCATGGGACCGGCCTCGGAGCCCGTGACGAGGATGTGTCATGGGCCGCACATCGGGCTTCGACCTCTTGGTGAGCACCCCATTGACGCACGCGACGGGCCGGGCCTATGTTCGATCGAACCGATTCGCCGAATCGGTTCGGCTAAGGCCTGAAACAGCCGCGTCACGCTGTCAGCGGAGGTCACGTCAATGAGATCAGCGTCAAGGAGCCGGCGCGCGGCCGGCATCGGTCTGGCGGTTGTGGCCGCCGCCGGCGGGCTGGTCGCCTGCTCGTCATCGTCACCGTCGTCAGACGGCGGCGGCTCGGCGAGCGCGAGCCAGACCGCCGGCGCCTACACGATCTGGGACCCCTATCCGCAGTACGACAAGAGCTCGGAGTGGGTGAAGTTGCTGGAGACGTGCGGCACCCAGGCCGGGGTGACGGTGGAGCGGACCGGCTACGACACGACGGACCTGACGAACAAGGCGCTGCTGGCGGCGCAGCAGGGCAACTCCCCGGACGTGCTGATCGTGGACAACCCGGTGGTGTCGACGCTGGCCGAGGCCGGCGTGCTGACGACGACCGAGGAGACCAGGACCGACACCTCGTCGATCGCGCCCAACCTGCTGGCGGCCGGGCAGACCGGCGGCAAGACGTACGGCGTCCCGATCGGGGCCAACACCCTGGCGCTGTACTACAACAAGGCGGTGCTGGACAAGGCCGGGGTAGACCCCGCGTCGATCAAGGACTGGGCGACGCTGACGGCGGCGCTGGGGAAGGTGAAGGGTGCCGGGAAGAAGGGCATCACGTTCTCGGCGATCGGCACCGAGGAGGGCAGCTTCCAGTTCCTGCCGTGGTTCTGGGGAGCGGGCGCGAACCTCACCAAGCTCGACTCGCCCGAGGGCGTCTCGGCGGTGGCGCTGTGGAGCGACTGGGTGAAGAAGGGGTACGCGCCCAACTCCGTGATCAACAACACCCAGACCACCAGCTGGCAGGAGTTCGCCACCGGCGACTTCGCCTTCGCCGAGAACGGCACCTGGCAGCTGGCCAACGCCAAGGAGACCGGCTTCGAGTACGGCATCATCCCCATCCCGTCGAAGGCCGGCGGCACGGCGCCCGCGCCGACCGGCGGCGAGTTCGTCAGTATCCCGGTGCAGTCCGACACCGCCCGCTACGCCGCCTCGCAGAAGCTGGTGGCCTGCCTGACCAGCGCCGACAACTCGCTGACCACCACGACCACCCTGTCCTACATCGCGCCCACCGAGGCGGTGCAGGCCAAGCAGGTCTCCGCCACCCCGGAACTGCAGGTGTGGGTGGAGGCGGTCAAGGCGGCCAAGGGCCGTACCAGCGACGACCTCGGCACCAAGTATCCGAAGATCTCCGAGCCGATGTGGGGCGCGGTGCAGGCCGCGCTGAGCGGGTCGAAGCCGCCGCAGGAGGCGATGGCCTCGGCACAGACGGCCGCGGCGAGCGCGATCCAGTAGCCGCATGAACCGAGTCACACAGACGCAGGCCCGACCCGCCCGCGCCGCCGTCGCCCCGGCGGCGGCGCGGGGCCGGTCGGGTCAGTGGGCGGCGTGGGCGTTCCTCGCCCCCGTCGTGGCCTACCTGCTGGTCTTCTACGCCTATCCGTTGTTCCGCAACGTGGAGTTGAGCCTGCGCAGCTACACGGTGCGCTCGTTCGT
>NZ_JBQQCB010000180.1:0-17456 GCF_052246675.1 Nonomuraea sp. KM90
TCGCCTGCTGGCGCTCCACCTCGCTGAGCAGCTCTTTGGCCATGCGCGGCCAGTCGACCGTGTCCGGGTCCATCAGCGCTTCCTCCAGTCGCAGGATGGCGCCGGTGATCGGGGTGCGCAGGTCGTGGGAGGCCTCGGTGGTGAAGCGGCGCTCGCGCCGCAGGGCCGCCTCCAGCAGTTCCAGGGTGTCGTTGACGACGGTGGCCAGGTAGCGGATCTCGTCGTGGTGGGCCGGGATGGGCACGCGGTGCCCGAGATCGGTCGTGGTGATCTCGGCGAGCTCGGCGGTCATGTCCTCCACAGGCTGCAAGGTACGGCCGACGAGATGGTAGATCCCCAGGCCCACGACGACCAGCACGATCGCCGAGGCGGCCACCAGCTGCGCGAGCAGCGCTTGGCTCCCGTACCACGGCGGGGCCGGCAGCGCGCTGTAGGCGACCAGGTCCCCGGCCGAGGGCGGGCACCCACATCGCCGCGACGATCATGCACCGGCCGGGAAAGCCCAGCACGTCGCACAGCCGCCGATCCGTGGCCGAGGGCCGCCGCGACGGCACGAACGTGGCCATCCGCGGCTGCCCGATCACCCGATCACTCGCCGACACCACCTGCCCCGCGCGATCGACCAGCTGGGTGGCGGCCGTGCCCTCGTCACCGATGCTGGCGGGCGGCGTACGGTGAGCGAGCTTACGCATCAACTCCAGATCCGCCGCGTAGACGTGCCTGAGCCGGTGACTCATCTCGTGATCGCGCTGATTATCCATGATCAGCCACGCCGCGATCACGCACAGCACCGCGACCACCAGGATGGCCGACAGCGTCATCCGGGCGCGGATGGACCACGTCACCGGGTCCAGACAGTTGGCCACCCGCGATGCGACGCCTCGAGCCCGCCCGAGGAGGCCCTCGACGGCGTGCCGCCACTGCCGGCCCCCACGCACAGCACCATCCCCTATGAGGGGGAGCCTACGGTCAGCATTCCGTCCGCCTTCCCCTGACCAGCGCAAACATGCCTGTATACGGACCGCGATGCCGGAGGTGGCCCGCGGAGCCGGCGGCGGTCAGAAAGATTTGGAACGGAATCCGGCGTTAGCGGCTGTCAGGACCCGGCTGCGGCGCGGTCGCGGTGGGCGCGGATCTCGTCGTGGTGGTCGGAGGCCCAGCCGATCAGTTGTTTGACGATGTCGAGCAGGCCGCGGCTGAGGGGGGTGAGGGTGTACTCCACGCGCGGCGGGACCTCCGCGTAGGCCGTGCGGGTGATCAGTCCGTCCTGCTGAAGCTGGCGCAGGGTGTGGCTGAGCATGCGCTGGGAGATGCCGGGGACATCGCGCTGCAGGTCGGTGTAGCGCAGGGCGCCGTCCTCCAGGGTCGCGATGATCAGCATGCTCCACTTGTCGCCGACCCGGTCCAGGATCTGGCGGATGAAGGCCATCTGGTCAGCCGGGATCGCCGCGCAGGGCCCCCGGCTCGCGGCGGCCGCCGGTCCCCCTGCGTGCTCCATGACGCACATTCCCCTCCGTGGCGCACAGTGATGTGCCTTTTGTAAGCCTCTCCATACTGTCCTATCTTGACGTTACGCACAAATAGTAGGAATCGGAGGGGATGCCATGAAGGTCGAGATCTGGTCCGAGATGACCGGCCCCTGGTGCGGACTGGGCAGTCATCGCCTGAAACGAGCCGTCGAGCGGTTCGAGCACGGCGAACACGTAGAGGTGGTTCACCGGTCCTTCCCGCTCGGCAGCGGCTTCCCCGAGGGCTCTACCTTCACCGTCCGTGACGTTCTGCAAGATTGGTACGGCATGGGCAGCGGTCAGGCCGAGACCTCGACGCGCACGCCTCCGCCGAGGGAAAGAACCGGGCGGCGTGGGAGGCGATCTTCCGCACCTACTTCGGCCGGGCCGAGCCCGTCTTCTCGCTGGAGGCCCTGCTGAAGCTCACCGGAGAGCTCAGCCTGGCCCGTGAGCGGACTCGCCGGGCGCTCACCGAGCGCCGCTTCCGGCAGCAAGTCCTCCACGACGCCCGCCAGGCGCAGCGCCTGGGCGCGAGCGGCGCCCCGTTCATCGTCATCGCCGGCCGGTACGTCGTCGCCGGCGCCCACGACAGCGACAGCCTGCTGCGGCTCCTGCGCCAAGCCTGGGATGAGACCCACCCGGTCACCTTCGCCCCCAGCGGCCACGCCCCGGCCTGCGGCTCCGACGGCCGCGCCGTCGCCTCCGCAACCTCCTGACCCCATACTCAAGGGAAAGTGAACTGATCATGCCTACTCTCGCCATCGTCGGCGCCGGCCCCGGCATGGGCCTGGCCATCGCCCGCACCTTCGGCTCCCAGGGCCACGATGTCGCTCTCATCGCCCGCAACCGAGCCAAGCTCGACGACCTCGTCGGCCGGCTCACCGCAGAGGGCATCACCGCCGCCGCGTTCCCGGCGGACGTGCTCGACCACGACGCGCTGACCCAGGCCCTCAAAGACGCCGCCACCCTCTTCGGCGGCATCGATGTCCTCGAGCACTCACCCAACCCGGGCATCGGCTCCCTGACCGTCGCCTCCCCGTCCGAGACCAACCCGTCCGATGTGCAGGCGCTGATCGACCTGCTGTTCTACAGCGCCATCACCGCCACCCAGGCCGTCCTCCCCGCGATGCGCGAGGCCGGCGCGGGCACCCTGCTCTACACCAACGGAGGCGGCTCGGTCGACCCCCACCCGATGCTCGGCAACGTCAACGCCGCCCAGGCAGCGCTGCGCAACTGGGTGCTCAACCTGCACAAGGAGCTGGCCGGCACCGGTGTCCAGGCCGCGCACGTCGCCATCGACGTGTGGATCGGCGCGGGCGGCCCTCCCGGAGCCCCGACCGCGGAGGCCGAGGACATCGCCCCTCTCTACTGGGACCTGCACACCCAACGCGACGAAGTCGAGCGCGTCTTCACCGGCTGACGGCTCACAGCGCTCCTGCCGAATCCGCGTCACTCCTTGCGACGGCGCATGTCGGGAAACACAGCCGCCAGGGTCGGGCTGTCGGGCCGGTACAGGTCCAGCGGGTCGGCACGCATCGCCGCGTCGAGCGCGCGGGCGTCATCACCGACCAGGATGCGCCACGTGCCGGCGCGTACGCCATCAAGGATGACGGTCGCGGCGTCGGCGGCCGACAGCGGCGCGGTGTCGCGGAACCACTCACCCATGCTCTTGACCGCAGCCCGAACCTCCTCATCACTCAACCGGTCGGCGGGAACGCCCGCGAAGGCGGCGGCGAGCACGCGGGCGTCCGCGAGCTCCTTGGCGGTCATGTCGTCAGGCTCGGAGTGGCCGTGGATCCGGCGGGAGTTGATCACGATCTCCGTGCTGACGTGCCCCGGCATCACCAGCGCGACCCGTACGTGCGGCGCGTTGATCCGCAGGTCCGCCAGCATCGCCTCGGAGAAGCCCTTCACGGCGAACTTGGCGGCACTGTACGCGCTCATCGGCAGACCGGGGCCGGCCGCCCAGAACCCGTTGACACTGCTGGTGTTGACCAGGCACCCCTCATCACTGGCGATCAGGAGCGGCATGAACGCACGCGTGCAGTTGTACACCCCGCCCCAGCAGACGCCGAACGTACGCTCCCACTCGGCTCGCGGGCTGGTGACGAAGCTGTTGCCGCCGCCGATGCCGGCGTTGTTGAACAGCAGGTTGATGCGGCCGGTCCGGTGCCGCTCGACCACCTCGTCGCGGAACCTCGTCACCTGAGCCTCGTCCGACACGTCGCAGCGGTGGGTGGTGACCCGCACATCGCCGCCGCCGGGTGCGGCCTTGGCGGCTCGCTCGGCGGTGACGGCCAGCCCGGCCTCGTCGACGTCGCACGCGGCGACCGAACAGCCTTCGGCGGCCAACTGAACGACCAGTTCGCGTCCCATCCCGGCGCCGCCTCCGGTGACGACGGCCATCTTTCCCGTGAACGATCTCATCGCCCACCCCCTTCGCCGCTGACCACCCTCGCACGTACCGGGGCGGCCATCAACGCCTGGTCCACCTCACAACACTTGCCTCGTCGTCGCCCGCCACCTGCTGCCCCGCCTCCTCCGCCTCCCTGACGGCAGCACCCGCACGCATGGTCCGCTGTTCCTGGCCGAGCGCCGCCCCGTCCCGGCCCGTCGGCCGGCGGCCGCCGACATCTGCCCGCACATTGGCCGCGCCCGCCTCGGCTACGACCGCGCCCGCGTCCTGCTGGACACCTACGCCGGGCTCGACCTGCACCAGCTGCGCCACAGTGCCGCCACCCATCTCGGCGACGCCGAAGTCCCGCTGCAGCTCATCATGAGCAAGACCCGGCACAAGAACCCCCGCACCGCCATGCGCTACGTCAAACCGGGAGCTGAGGCCATCGCCGCCGTCACCGAGCACCTTGCTCCACCCCGGCGCCGACACTGATCCGGACTGTTCCGACAAGCTGTTGCCTGGGCGCCTCGTAACACCAAAATTCGGTCCGATCCTTCGGACGCCCAATCCGGAACGGGATGTCACGCCAAGCCGCTTCCGCTCGGCCCGCAAGCGCGACTTTTCGTTCGTATGCTGCTCAACCCCCGGAGCAGACGTCAGTCGCACAGGCCAGCCAGTCGATCAGCTCGGTGACTCCATGCGGGTGTTGATCAGGTTGTCGATCGCTTCATGCCGGGGCATGCCGGCGCCCCGCTGATAGGCCCTGGCATAGCCGGTGCGGCCGAGCCGGTCCACGAGGGTGGCCACGAGCGCGCTCAGTTCCAGATCGCCGCGGTCGAAGGCGCCGCGGATGACCTCGCTCATGCCGAGCGCGGTGGCCGCACCCGCCGGATCGCCCTCGAGCAGCAGCAGCCGGGCCAGGAGCTGGGCGGCCAGCGGAAGGTCCATGTTCACCTGTGCCGCCTGGACGGCGCCGGGCATCAGCTCGCGCGCGCGTGTGGCGTCACCGGCAGTGAGGAGGTTCGCCGTCCGGGCCGGCAGCAGCAGGCTCTGGCTCGTCTCTGCGGGAAGGGACAACTCGCGGGCGACCCTCTCCAGCCGGTCGAGTTCTCGATCGGCTCGGTCGATCTCGCCGCAGCGGCGGTACAGCTCTGCCGAGCAGGCATGGACCTGGATCTCCAGCATGGGCTGACCGCGCTCCCAGGCCGCCCGTTGCGCGGTTTCGAGGTCGTGCCCGGCGCCCTTCAGATCGCCGGCGCGCATGCGCTCCATGGCGAGCCCGAGCCGGGATGAGATCTCCTCCTGCCAGGCGAGGCCGGGGCTGATCGAGATGCTGCGCTCGTAGTCGGCGACCGCTTCGTCGTGCCGGCCCTCGATGGCATGGATCTGCGCCGTGCCGTTCAGCATCATCGCGGTCCACCACCGGTCGCCCGCCTCCTCGAACGCGCGCAACGCCCTCGCCGCCGCGCTCGCGCCGCCTGTCCAGTCTCCGCGGGTACGGCTGCGCAGCGCCTCGACCAGGTGGGTGTGCGCGATGGCCCAACCGTCCGAGCCGTCCCGGACCCGGGTGATCTCCCGATCGACCAGGTCGTCCAGGCCGGCCATGAAGGCCGCCGTCAGCGTCATGGTCAGCAGCATCGGATAGCGCAGCAGCGCGCCCGTCCGCGCACAGTCCTCGATCGCCGCCCGCAACTGCTCGGCGTCTCCTCCACCGGCCAGCAGGTGGATCGTGGTGAACGCGGCCCTGGCCGCCGGGGGCAGCACCTCGCCGTACTCCAGCACCCTGGCCACGTAGACATCGGCCCGGCCGTCATAACGCAGCGTGTCCCAGTACCAGTACAGCGGGCCGAGGATCCGGGCCGCCGCCTCGGCGTCGCCATCGTCGATGGCCGTCTGGAGGGCGTACACGAGGTTGTCATACTCGAAGTCGAACACCCGCAGCGACTCCACCTGCTGGTGCGAGCGCAGCAGCGGCTCGTGTCGCTCGGCCAGGCCGGCGTAGTGGCGCCTGAGCTTGTGCCGTACGGCTTCGCGCTCCTCGGCGGAGCGGAGTTCGCCGGCCGCGTAGGCCCGGATGGTCTCCAGCATCCGGTAGCCGTCATCGGCCCGCTCCACGATGGACTTGTCGACCAGGCAATGCAGCAGATAGGCGACATCTCCTACGAAGTCATCCGCACACACCGCCTCGATCGGGCCGAGCCCCGTTCGCGCCGGAAAGATCGACATCCGGCGGGCGAGTGTCCGCTCCTGATCGGTGAGGAGGTCCCAGCTCCAGTCGATGGCCGCTCGGAGCGTCTGCTGCCGCGGCTGGGCCGTCCTGTTGCCGGTGCCGAGCAGCCGGAAACGATCACCCAGCCGCCGGGAGAGCTCGTCGGCGTTCATCGTGCGCAGCCGCGCCGCGGCCAGTTCCAGGGCGAGCGGCAGGCCGTCCAGCCGGCGCACGATGTCCACCACCGGGCCCGCCGTCGATTCGTCCAGCGCGAAGCCGGGCCGTACGGCGACTGCCCGATCGAGGAACAGTCGTACCGCGCTCGCCTGCGCGGCGCGAACGGGATCGGCGTGTGCCGGGGGCAGGGCGAGCGGAGCCAGCCGGCACAGTGCTTCACCCATGACCTCCAGCGGCTCCCTGCTGGTGGTCAGGATGGTCAGGTTCGGCAGGCGCTCGAGCAGCTGCCAGGCGAACTCGGCCGCCGCTTCGGAGATCTGTTCGCAGTTGTCCAGCATGAGCACGCCCTCGCCACCGGCGAGCAGGCTGACCGATCGATCAAGCGGCGTCCCCGGAGGCAGGGCCTCGGTCGTGGCGATCGTGCCCAGCACCGCCTCGGGCAACCTGGCCGGCGTGTCCACTCCGGCCAGGGGGATGAGCCAGACGCGGCCGCGCCGATGGGCCCGATGCCGGCTCAGCGCCTCCACGGCCAGGCGGGTCTTGCCTACCCCTCCGGGCCCTACGACGGTGACCAGCCGCGAGCTCTCTAACAGGCCGGCGAGCAGGTTCAGCTCCTCCTGCCGGCCGACGAGGCCGGTCAGGGGGGCCGGGAGCCGGCCCGGGGCCGCCCGGGAGCGCTCCGACAGCTCGCTCTGGCCGCGCAACACCGCCAGGTGCGTCCTGCGCAGCTCCTCGGAGGGGTCGATGCCCAATTCCTCGGCGAGCGTGCGGCGCACCTTCTCGAACAGGGCCAGCGCCTCGAACTGACGGCCGGCTGCGTGCAACGCCCGCATCCTCAGGACGGCCAGCCGTTCGCGCAGCGGATGCGCCGCGGTCGCCGCCTCCAGCTCGGCCAAGATCTCGCCGTGGTGGCCGAGCAGCAGCTTCGCCTCGAACCAGTCCTCGGTGGCCGCGGCACGCAGCTGCTGCAGGTGGGCGGCAGCCGTACCGGCGAAAGGGACGTCGAGCACGTCGGCCAGTGCGTCGCCCCGCCACAGCGCCAGCGCCTCACCCAGCAGCGCGGCAGCCTTCCGGCCGGAACCGGCGGCCAGTTCGCCGCGGCCCTGCTTGGCCAGCTCCTCGAAACGGTAGGCGTCGACGTCCTCGGCGCGTACGTGCAGCCGGTATCCACCGGAGGCCAGCTCGACGACCTCGCTCTCGCCCAGCGCCCGCCGCAGCCGGTACACCAGCGCGTGCAGCGCTCTGACGCTCTCCCGCGGCGGGCGATCGCCCCACAGCCCGTCGATGAGCGAATCGACGGGCACCACCTCGCCGCCCGCCAGCGTCAGCCTGGCCAGCAGCGCACGCACCCTGATCCCGCCGACGTCGATCGACGCCCCGCCATCGCCGTAGGCCCGCACCGGCCCCAGCACCTCAATCCGCATGGCCACCAGGCTATGAGGGCCCGCTTACAGCGACCGCGCCGCCTGTCGTAGCGCTGTAAGAGCGCTGTCACCGCCGGTCCGCATCGTGGAGAACGTCAAACGACAGATGCGTGAAAGGCATGACATGCACGACAAGACGCAGCAGGTGCTCGAGTGGGCCGTCTCCGAGGTGGACATCCCCGGTATCGTCGCCGAGGTCAAGAACCCCGACGGCACCACCTGGTTCGGCACCGCCGGCGTGGCCGATGTGACGACCGGCGCCAAGCGGGTGCCGGGGGAGCTGGTGCCGATCGGCAGCGGCGACAAGGCGTTCATCGCCAGCGTGATCCTCACCCTGGAGGCCGAGGGCCGGCTGGACATCGAGGACCCGATCAGCAAGTGGCTGCCCGGCGTGCTGGACACCGGCGGCTACGACGGCACCAAGATCACCATAAGGCACCTGCTCAGCAACACTGGCGGCCTGTTCTCCACGGGTCTGGCGCCGGAGCTGGTGGCCAGATACACGAGCCGGTCCAAGTTCGCCCAGCACCGCTTCGACGCCTGGAGCCAGCAGGAGCTGCTGCGCCTGGCGGTCTCCCAGCCGCCGGTCGGCCAGCCCGGTGAGCGCTTCGTCTACTCCAACGGCGGCTTCGCCGTGTCCGTGGCGCTCATCGAGAAGGTCACCGGCAAGACCTATGCCCAGGAAGTCGAGCGCACGGTCTTCCAGCCGCTCGGCCTGAGCTCCAGTTATGTGCGGCCCGAAGGGGAGACCACCTTCCCCGGCCCGCACCCGCGCGCCTACTCCACCCAGTTCTATAAGGACGGCGTGGACCCGGCCGACGTCACCCCGGACAACTGGGAGTCGATGGTCGAGGAGCCCGGGCTCGCGCCCCTGGACGTCACCGAGTTCGACACCTCCTGGGAGCCCGGCAACATCGTCTCGACCACCAGTGACATGCTCCGGCTCATCAGCGCGGCGGCCAGCGGGTCCCTGCTGCCGCCCGCGCAGCACCGCAAGATGTGGACCACGGTCTCCACCGAGGGCGCCAACTGGCTGCCGCACACCCGCTACGGGCTCGGCTCCTTCGAGCTCGACCCGGCGATGACCGGCGGGATCACTGTGCGCGGTGTGGCGGGCAGCTACTGGGGGCACATGTTCGGCGCCCTGGCCACGCCCGACGGCGAGCGCGCGGTCGCCTTCCACACCAACACCGAGGCCAAGAGCTGGGAGCTGCTGTTCAAGCTCGCTGAAGCGGAGCTCGGCATCACGATCGGCGCGTAAACACCAGGCTGGGGCAGCAGGGACTGGACCAGGTGGTCACCGTCACCGACGCCGAGATCGTCGAAGCGATGGCGGCCTGCTTCACCCACACCAAGACCGTCGTCGAGCCGGGCGGCGCGTGCGCGCTCGCCGCGGCGATGTGCGGTCGGATCGAGATCTTTTCCGGCAGAATGGGCGTGGTCCTGTCCGGGGGCAACATCTCCTGGACCACGTTCCGGTCGCTGATCGACCGCACAGCAAGGTCCGCCTGCTCCGGCTGCGCGGTGCACCGGACCCGTCGATGCCAGCCGCGACCGGGTCGGGGGCGGGCACGAGGTACTCAGCGACGGCACGGCGGCACCATGCGGTCACTTCGGGGGCGTCACCCGCAGGCCGGGATCGAGCGGCCCGCCGGACGACAGCGACGCGCCATGGCGAAGGGCCCGCTGCTCAGTCGTACTCCCCGCTGCTCAGCCGTACTCATCGTGACGCCTCGAAAGCGTGCAACAGGAAGGCCAGCACATCGGCGAGCAGGGCATGTTCCTGGTCTCGGGTCGAGCCGGCGCCGTGGCCGCCGTGTTCCTCGACGCGCAGCAGCACCGGTCGGCCGGAGGCGGTGGCCGCCTGCAGGCGGGCGGCCAGCTTCGCCGGCTGCCACGGTGGCACCCGCGCGTCGTGCAGGCCGGTGGTCAGCAGCACCGCCGGGTACGGCACGCCGTCCCCTACCCGCAGGTAGGCGTCGATGATCAGCAGGGCACGCAGGCCTTCCTCGGTGTTGACGCTGCCGAACTCGGGCACGTTGATCGGCCCGCTCTCGGTGAACTCGTTCCGCGTGGCGTTCACCGTCGGCACCTGGATCGCCATGGCCGCCCACAGCTCGGGCCGGCGCACCAGCGCGCCGCCGGTGGGGATGCCGCCGCCGCTGACGCCCTGGCCGGCCAGCCGTCCCGGACGGGTGTAGCCGAGGGCGATGAGATGCTCGGCGCAGTCGATGAAGTCCGTGATGGTGGCCTCCTTGCGCTCGCCGCGCCCGGCCTCGTGCCATTCGCGGCCGTAGGCGCCGCCGCCGCGCAGGTGCGCGACGGCGTAGACGCCGCCGAGCTCGTACCAGGCGAGCAGCTCGGGATGGAACTCCGGCAGGTCGGGGATCCCGTGGGAGCCGTAGCCGGTGAGCACGGCAGGGTTGTCGCCGTCCAGCTCCAGGTCCTTGTGGTGGATAACGGTGAGCGGGATCGGCGTCCCGTCCCGCGCGGGCGCGTGCAGGGTGCGGGCGTGCACCTCGCCGAAGTCCACCGGTGAGCGGGGCGCCAGCCCGGTGTCCTGGAGGGATTGGCCGTCGTAGCGGTAGAGCCGTGGCGCGTCGGTCCAGCCGGCCACCAGCAGCAGGGCTTCGGGCCGCGCTGGGTGGGTGGTCCACTCCAGGATGGCGCCGTCCACCGGCATCGGGAGGTCGGCGGGCTCGCCGCCGGACAGGGGCGCGTGCCGTACCCGGCTGACGCCACCGTCGAGATCGCGCACCAGCAGCCGGTCGCCGACGACCCGCACCGCCTCCACCGCCCGCTCACCCGCGGGCACGACCACCCGGGCTCGGGACAGATCTGGTACGGCGAGCGGAACGGCCAGCACGTGGGAGCGGGGCGCGTCCCGATGGGAGACCAGGTAGAGGGTGTCGTGGCTGGTGGCGAAGGCGGTCACGCCGTCCGCCACGCCCGCGACCAGCCGCCACGGGCAGGCGGCCGGGTCGGCCAGCCCGGCGCGCGGCGCCACGTACACCGTGCAGTCGCTCAGCTGCTCGCTGGTCCAGGGCCAGGGGCTGAGCGCGCCGTGGGAGACGATCGCCAGCATCCACTCGCCGTGCGGCGGCACCACCAGGAAGGGCCGGTCCCGCGGGGTCAGCTCGACGTGGGGATTGAGGCCGCGCGCCAGCACCACCGTGTCCTGCGCCGGGTCGGCGCCCAGCTGATGCAGGAGGGAGCGGCTGTCCAAGCGGTGCCGCTTTACGTAGCGGTGATAGACGAACGACCGGCTGTCCTCCAGCCAGCTCAGGAAGGCGAAACGCGTCGTGGGCGGGATCGTCTCCCGGAGGGCGCCGGAGTCGGCGTCGATCACGTGGATGGAGCTGTCCTCCGACCCGGAGGCGGAGACGGCGCAGGCGACGTGGCGGCCGTCGGGGGAGGGCACGTACCAGTCGAAAGCGCAAGGGCATCAACCGGCGCGGATACAACCCCGGCTTCGGATTTCTCGACCACCGGCATCGTGTCCTGGCCGCTGTCAGAGCCACCGCAACACCGTCACGCTCACCCTGGCAGCCCGGCTACTCGGCCGAGACCGCGACACCCTCAGCTACCACGCCCACCGGACCAGGCCTTTGCTGGGCTTCGCAGCCCCCGACCTCGCCGCAATCCTCGCCCAGCCCCGCGCCCCTTTACCAGCGCGCATCCCCGTACGCGACGGTCGGCACGATCGTGCAGGTAGGGAACCACATCATGCCGGTCCCGCCGCCACACCGGGGGCCGGGTGACGAGCTCCTCGATGGCCTCGTGCAATTTCTCTGCCATAAGGGGAAAGGCTGACACCGCACCAGCCAGACCCAGGAGGGAAGGGAGAATCCTTTTATGCCGAAGCGATATGACTAACGGATCAATTCCAGATACATCCGCCCCAAGCATTCCTGCTCGCCATAGCGGTGAGATGTCCGAACGGTCCACCGGCTGCCGCTGGTCGGCTCGGGTGCTGCAAGAAGACCGCGAAGCGGCGTTCAGTGGTTGCGATGATCTCGATCTGCGGCCGTACGCCTGTGGCGGAGCTCTCCACCGCGGCGGCCGCGAAGGCTGATGCCGTCGAGAAATGCCGCCTCGCAACTGCGATCTTGGTGGCATGCTGAATGAGGTGTCACAGCAATCGTGGCGGCTCGAATCCAGCGGAGGAAGCAAGATCTCCGGCAATCGGTCGCGTCGCGGCCCGGCCGGCGCCCGGTGGCGGTGCGGCCGCCGGGCGGGCACGGTCCGATTGGGGGAGTGAGGCTGGTGAACAGAGATGACCTGCTAGAGGAGATCGTTACGGCGCTGGTTTCAGGCAGGCACCGGGTCATCACGCTGGTACCCGAGCTCGATGGTGTGGAGGGCTTCGGCACGACGACGCTTGCCGCAGTGGCCTGCCGCAGGTCAGAGGTGCGTGATCGATTCGGGGGCGAGATTGAGTGGGTGACCCTGGGCAACGATCCGGTTCAGGTACTCGACCACCGTCTGACCTCGCGTCTGGGGCTGGCTGCTGAGCTGAAGGTGCGTGATTTCCTGGCGATGGCGGTTCCGCAGCGGATCAGGCCAGCAAGGCGGCTCGTCGTGCTGGACGAGGTGCGGCCTGAGACGGGGGAACTGGTGGTACGGGTGGCCGCGAGCAACGCGGTGGTCGTCGTGACCGGCGCCAGGGCACCGGCCGGCGGGCTGGTGTTCAAGTTGCCCTCGATCGCCTCCGAAGCCGGTGACCGTAGCCAGGGCTGGCCCTTGCTGCGTACGTTGATGCGGTCGTTGGACGCGGTACCCGACGAGCCGTTCGACCTGGCGGATGCGGGGCAGCGGGCACGTGCCGTGCACCAGGTGCTCGACCATGGGCTGACACGAACGCTTGCTTCCGCAGACCTGGAACGACTGCTCGAACTGGGAGGGTTCAAGGGAAGCCGGCCGATACCGCTCGACCTGGCCGCCCTCCTGTGGTGGGAGACGGCTGGCCTGTCGCGGGCGGAGAGCGAGCGGTTGCTGGCCGAACTGGGCGCGCTCGGCCTGGTGACCCGCGCGCCGGACCGTGACGTCATTCTGATGCCCGGCGCCGTACGCGACTACCTCCGCGCCGTCATGGGCACGGTACGCGCGCAACAGGCGGACCGGGCTATGGTGGAGATCGGCGAACCCCGAGAGGATTGGTCCGAAGAGGCGGGCGTGTACTTCTACGAGTACTTCGCCGACCACCTGGAGGCGGCGGGCGGCGACCTCGGCGAAATGGTCTTGGCAGGGTCGTGGTTGGCGACCAGGCTGGTGCAGGCAGGACCGCGTGCGGTGGCGCGAGAGCTGTCCAGGGCCGGTACGCAAGAGACGGAGCTGTTACGAAGGGCCCTTGAGCAGAACCTGCACCTGCTGGGCGAGCCCCCCTACACCGACTTGAGCGTCTTGGCGACGCTCGCCTGCCGCGTCCATTACCTGCCGGAGATCGCCGGGCAACTGCGCGACGTTCTGAACGACATGGCGGTGCCCTGGCTGGAGTGCCTGTGGACATCGCCCGATCTGCCGCATCCCTCACTGAGGCTGAGCTGGACGGTTCAGGAGGGCGAGGCGACCAGCGTCGCGATCAGCCCGGACGGCACCTGGCTGGTGATCGGCGGCGAGGACGGGCCTGTGCGGTTGTGGAACCGGGACGGCAGCGTACGTACGGAGCTGGCGGGGGACTTCGGTCAGGTCAGCCGGGTGGCGATCGCGCCCGACGGCACCTGGCTGGCCACGGCGGTAAGTGGCGGCGGCGTCCGCCTGTGGTCGGCCGACGGCGAACCACTGCGGGAGCTCGGCGACTATGAGACCGGGCAGGACGTGGTCATCGCGCCCGACGGCACCTGGCTGGCCGCCTTGAGCCTGTACGGGGGAGTGACCGCGTGGACCGCGCAGGGGCGTGAGCTGTGGCACGTTGACGCGCAGTCCGACGATGCGGAGCTGTCGACCCTCGCCATCGCCGCTGACGGCTCCTGGCTGGCCCACGCGGTCGGCGACCGGATCCATGTCCGGAACGCCGACGGCACCCTTCGAGCCGGAATCCCGCATGCCGTACAGGGATTCACGCTGGCCGCACATCCCACCCGCGACGCGCTGGTGACCAGCGACGGAGCGGTGTACGGCCCCGACGGCGAGCTCCTGCAGCGAATCCCGATCGAGCACTGGCCCTACGCGCCGCTCGCCGTGGCGCCCGACGGTACCTGGCTGGCCACGGCAAGCCGGGGCGACGACGTGCTGGTGGCACGTCTCGACCGGCCCGCGACCCATCACCTGCTCGGCCACGACGACGAGGTCCAAGGTGTGGCGATCAGTCCAGACGGCACCTGGCTGGCATCGGTCAGCGCGGACGGTACCGCCTGTGTCTGGGAGCACGAGGACCTGCCACGGCTGGACGGGCAGTCGCCACCGGGATCCCAAGGGGCAGTGGTCGTCGCGCCCAACGGCAGCCTGGCCACCGCCGGCGCCGAGCTCGTCTACTGGGATGAAGCGGGAAATCCGCTGTTCAGCGTGTCGGGCCTGGTCAGCCACATGCTGCTGGCCGCCTGCCAATCCTGGCTGGTCGCCTGGGACCATCAGAACCAGCTCTGGCTGATCGACCGCGAGGGGAACGTACGCGAGCGTCTGGAGACCCACCACTCCAGGCCGCTCGCGCTCGCCGCCGCACCCGACGCCACCTGGTTCGCCACCAGCGGCGCGGAAGGCGACATCAACCTCTGGTCCCACGACGGTATCGTGATCCGGCGGCTGCCTTCGGACATCGGACCGGCGCGTCATCTCGCCATCTCCGCCGACAGCAGCACCCTGATCGCTGCCTCCGAAACTGCCGTCCGACGGTGGACGAAGCAGGGACGTCAGATCGGCCGCAGCCGGCGGATGAGCTCTCCGATCAAGGACCTGGCCACCTCGCCCGATGGGTCGCGCACGGCCGTCATCCTTGCCTCCGGCGCCATCCGCCAGTGGGAAGATCGATACAGAAAGCTCCCTGGCCTGCAAGGTCTCGCCAACTACGCCGCCACGCTCGCCTACAGCCCGACCGGCGCCCTGCTGGCGGCGACGTACGCCTCGACGCTGCAGGTGTGGGACGCTGCCGCGGGGCAGCCGATGGCCCGCATCCGACTCGGCGCGACGCTCAGTGGCTGCGCCTGGTCCCCGGACGGCACCAGGGTGTACGTGACGGGCGATGCCGGACTACACGGCTTCACCCTCCACGTTCCCAGCGGCAACTGAGTCGGCGACTCCCGCGCCCCGTGCCTGACCGGCGCAGCGACAGATGCGCCCGCGGACCCGAGAACGACGTCACGGCGCGGCCCGGACCGTGAGGATCCGGACGTTGGGTCGTGGCACCGGCCGTGACGACTGCGATCTCACACCGAGCCTCTCGATGAACTGCCGCAGCACCGGCGATTCGTTCCCGGAACGCCACAGCACCGCCGAGGTGATCGGAGGGCTGGCCCCTGTGAGTGGCACGAAGGCCACGCCTTGTCCCCGTATCGCCTGAGCTGAGGCCGGCACCAGCTTGAGCGGCGTGACGTAACCACGGTCGTCCAGCAGCACGGTGCGTACGCTGCCGCTCTTGCCGCAGATGCGCACGTGCTCATCGTCCAGCCGCAGGTCCAGATCCTCGACGTACAGACCGCACACCTGGAGGCGCGGGCGCCGCACACGTAGGCGGTCTCGAACAGCACCCGATCACGCAGCCAGCCCAGCGGCAGGTCCTTACGTGGCCGCCGCGGCGGGGCAGGGCAGCGTCTTGGGCATCTTGACGGTGTCGATTCGGTCCTGACGGCATCGATGTCCTTTCCAGGCCATTCGTGTAGCTGTGGAGGGTGGGGAGGTCGTCGGCACGAACCTGCTGGATCCAGGCGGGCAGGTTGTGGCCGTGACGCTTGGTGAGGATGTCGGTGAATTCGCGGACCCGCGTGGCGAGGGCGGTCAGGTGCGGGCAGGAGGCGACGAGGTCGTCCAGGTGCCGTCGAATGTGGTCGGGCAGGTCGCTGGGCCTTGTCATGATCCAGGAGGTGAGGCGTCGGGTCGCGGGCGGCCACGGCGAAGAGCGAAGTCATCGACGCTCAGTACCCTGGGGACCGGACCGCCGCCGGTTGGCAGGGCCATGACCAGCCGCAGTACCGTCGTTCGGGACACCGTCACGGCCAGCTTGGCGAGCGCGGCGCTTGTGGCCCGCCCGGCCAACATGACCGCCAGACCGCCGATCAACGCTGTCAAGGACGGGGTTCGCCGCGCATACCGCACCGCGAGATCCGGAACCTGCTCACGGAACGTCCGCCGTGGACACGCCACCTCAGCGCAGGCCAACCGCCGAAGGCGGAGATCCACCACCACCGCCCGTTCACCTACAGGTCGATCATGCAAGCGACGCCAGTGCCAGCCATGCACACGGCTGGACGGGTTCCCGCACACCGGGCAAGCCACAGGCTCGGGACGGACCTGCGCCATCACCCGAACGACCTGACCCTCAACCGCCACCCGGTCGACTCGCACCGCCCCGGCCAGGCGAGGAAAAACGATCTCCAAGAGATCAGAGTCACACCGTGATCATCTGCCTTACACCACCCACCGTCACCACCGGATTCGTGCCAGAGCCGAAAACCGTACAGTCCCCACCCTGCAGCGCCTGCACACCTTCGTGTGGTGGCGCGTGATCCGCTGGGTGATGCACCGGCATCGCATGGCATGGAGGGCCATCCAGCGATGGCTCCGCACTCCGCAAGGACGGTGGAAGGCCATCGAACTGGGCGGGATCAGGCTGTTCGACCTCGGCAGAGTGTCGATCACTCGGTATCGCTACCGGGGTAACGCCATCCCCAGCCCTTGGCCAGAGGCACTGATGACCTCAACGGCATGATCTCGTGGAGAGCCCGTTGCTCAGTAATGGGCACGGCGGGTTCGGCGGGCGGGCCGGGGAACCCACCGGGAGCAATCCCGGCAGGGCCCCCCGGTCCGACCCAACAATCTCGGCGAGGCCGTCGAACGCACCGTCACCCGCCACCGCGACCACCTCCACGACCTGACCACCGCGCTCAGCACGCGCACCGAAACGTCTCCACCTGCGGCGCCGTCCGTCCCGCCCCCCCTCGCCCGCCGCCGACCTGCTCGCCGCCATCGGCATGATCGGCCTACCTGCGGCCGTCCGCGCAGAACGTCGTACGTCGGCATCATCCGATCGGTTGATGCCGACTCCAGCGCGACGGGCGATGCCCGGCAACGGCGCGGCGGACGATCCTCAAGGCATGGCGATCATCGAAGTCGACCGGCTGACGAAGTCCTACGGCGGCCGGACCGTGGTGGACGGTGTGTCCTTCACCGTCGAGGAAGGCGAGATCTTCGGCCTGCTCGGCCCCAACGGGGCGGGCAAGACCACGACCGTCGAGTGCATCGAGGGGCTGCGCAAGCCCGACGCCGGGCGCGTCCGGCTGGCCGGCCTGGACCCGGTGACGGACCGGGAGCGGGTCACCCCGATCCTCGGCGTCCAGCTCCAGCACAGTGACCTGCAGGGCAAGCTCACCGTCCAGGAGACGATGGAGCTGTACAGCGCCTTCTACCCGCGCCCGGCGGACTGGCGGGATCTCACCGAGCGGCTCGGCCTGACCGACCGGCTCGGCGTGCGCTTCGAGAAGCTGTCCGGCGGGCAGAAGCAGCGCCTGTTCATCGCACTCGCGCTCATCGGCCGCCCGAAGGTGATGATCCTGGACGAGCTGACCACCGGGCTGGACCCGCAGGCACGG
>NZ_JBQQCB010000181.1:0-17363 GCF_052246675.1 Nonomuraea sp. KM90
GCAGCCCCGTGAGCGTGAGGCTGGCCAGCGTGCCCAGCACGGCCACGGAGGTGGACAGCGAGAAGCCGTGCGTGAGGTAGAGCACCGCGAGCATGATCGCCGCCGCTCCCACGATGGCCACCAGCATGGGCGGCCGGCCCTCCAGGATGCCGGGGATGACGAACGTCAGCAGCAGCACGAACGTCACCGCCAGCCCCACCAGCGCCGTCACCCCGCGCCAGCGCCCGAACGCGATCACCGCCAGCGCGAACGCCGCCCCGAACAGCCACAGCGGCATGGCCCGGTCATGATCGGAGATCTGGTACGCCCCGTCCGCGCCGCGCAGCAGGATCACCTCGTCGTCCACGCCGAAGTGCTGCGCCCCCGGCCCGCCGGGCAGGCGCAGCTCCACGTCCTTGCCCAGGTCCGGGCCGTCCCCGACCTTGACGACGGCGTTGCCGCAGGTGGCCGGGTCCGGCTGGGGCGAGCCCTCCGGGGCGGCGGGGCAGCGCTTGAGCGTGACGCTGACGACCGTGCCGGTGAGCCGCTCGACGCCCGACTGGGGTGCGGCGGCGCTCTGCCCGCCGTCCGGCCAGAGCCACAGCAGACCGGCGAGCGTGATGATCGCCAGCGGCACCAGGACGGCCAGGCCGGCCACCACCGCGCGCCGGGAGGTGGGTACGGCGGTGCCGTGGACGTGATTGGCGCCCATCGTGTGAAAGGTCCTCCTTGGGCTGACGAACAAGGACAGTACTGCACGCCGCCCCCTGGGGTAGTCCCAACGGCATGACATGGCTGGTGGGCACCTCCGGGTGGCAGTACAAGGACTGGCGCGGGGTCCTGTATCCGGAGGGCGTGCCGATGCGGCTCTGGCTGGAGACGTACGCGGCCGAGTTCGCCACCGTCGAGAGCAACAACGCCTTCTACCGCCTGCCGAGCGCGGAGTCGTTCGCCGCCTGGCGGGACCGGACCCCGCCCGGTTTCGTGATGGCCGTCAAGGCCAGCCGGTTCCTCACCCACATCAAGCGGCTGGCCGAGCCGGAGGAGCCGGTCGCGCGCCTGATGGGCGCAGCCGCGGAGCTGAAGGACAAGCTCGGCCCGATCCTGCTGCAGCTCCCGCCGACGCTCAAGGCCGATCCCGGCCGGCTCGACCGGTGCCTGGGCTGTTTCCCCGGTGGCATCCGGGTGGCCGTCGAGCCCCGCCACGAGTCGTGGTGGACCGACGAGGTGCGCCGGATCCTGATCGCCCGGGCCGCCGCGCTGTGCTGGGCGGATCGGCTGGGCCGGCCGCAGGCCCCGTTCTGGCGTACGGCCGACTGGGGTTACGTACGCCTGCACCAGGGGCGGTCGGGCTTCGCGTACGGTAAAAGCGCGCTCGGGACGTGGGCCCGGCGGGTGCGCGAGGCCGGCTGGGGCGACGCCTACGTCTACTTCAACAACGATCCGGGAGGCGCGGCCGTGCGTAACGCCAGACAATTTGCCAGACTCCTGTAGTGCACACGCGTCTCTACCGGAACGGTGTCCTCGAGAAGGAAGGGTTCCCCATCGAGGAGGTCTCCGACTATGTGGCGGACCCGGACAACACGGTCTGGTTCGATCTGTGCTCCCCGTCGCCCGCCGACCTCGGGATGATCGGTGAGGAGCTCGGCCTGCACGAGCTGGCGGTCGAGGACGTCGTTTCCGACCATCAGCGGCCGAAGGTGGATATTTACGATAACCACCTGTTCATCACCGTCTACGGGGTGCACTTCGACGAGGGACGGCTCGACCCGGTCGAGGTGAACATCTTCGTCACCAGGAACGCCCTGGTCACCATCCGCGAGAACGACCACTTCGACATCGACGACGTGGTCAGGCGCTGGGACGCCGGCTCCCGCATGGCCGGCCACGGCGTGACGTACCTGCTGCACGGCCTGCTCGACCACGTGGTGGACAGCCACTTCGACCTGGTGCAGGACCTCGACGGGCAGGCGGAGGCGCTGGAGGAGTCGCTGTTCGAGGACGAGGTGCGCGACGGCAGGGAGCTGCAGCGCGCCATGTACGTCCTGCGCAAGAACACCACCAGGCTGCGCAAGATCACCATCCCGATGCGCGAGGTGGTCGGCACCCTGCTCCGCCGCGACCAGGACCTCATCGCCGACCCCGTGATGGCGCCCTACTACGAGGACGTCTACGACCACGTGCTGCGCGTGACCGAATGGGTGGAGTCCATCCGCGACCTGCTCGCGAACGTCCGCGAGACCCGCCTGGCCCAGCAGGGCTTCCGGCTCAACGAGATCATGAAGCGGGTCACCAGCTGGGCCGCGATCATCGCCGTGCCCACCATGATCACCGGCTTCTATGGGCAGAACGTGCCCTATCCCGGGTCGGGGCAGCCCTGGGGGTTCTGGGCGTCCTCGATCCTGGTGGCGCTGGCCTCGGTGGCGCTGTACTCGGTGTTCAAGAAGAAAGACTGGCTGTAGCCGCAGGCCCCGCCCCGGACGTCCGGGGTGAGGCGCAGGGCCAGGCGCACCTCGGCGGCGCCCGTGGCGGGATAGAGGGGCAGGCAGCGGCCGCCGGAGACGAGCGTCCGGCGCCCGATCGAGGTGCTGAGCAGCGACAGCTCGGCGTACGTGGCGGGCTCGGCCAGCCGCAGCACCCACCCGCCGCCCGGGGCGCGGGCGCGCTCGCCGTCCAGCGCGTAGTAGTCGAGGACGCTCTCGTCGAGCGAGAGCACCGCCCGCATGGTGAAGCGGCGGCCCTCCACGGTGAACACCTCCGCGGAGGGCGCGTGATAGACCGAGTGCACGTACGCGATCAGGAAGCGGCCCCCGACCACGGGCAGGCCGTTCACGGTCAGGCGCCCGGCGCCTGAGCCGGAGCCGAGCGCCGCCGCCGACGCCAACACGGTCACGAGCGCCAGGAGCGGCCTGGTCAGCCCTTCTCCCGGTAGTAGCGGGCGGCCCCCGGGTGCAGCTCGACCGGGGCCACCTGCTGGCCGAGCGTCACGTCCAGCTTCTTCGCCTCCGGGTGCACCGCCGACAGCTCGGCCTTCTTCTCGAAGAGCGTCTTGGTGATGTCGTACGCGAGCTGCTCGTTCATCGAGTCGGGCACCAGCAGCACGTTCGCGATGCCCACGGTCCTGATCGTGCCGGACAGCTTGTAGGTGGACATGTCCACGTCGAGCGGGACGTACTGCTGGCCGTAGGTGGCCTGCATCTTCTGCAGGACGTCGCCGGTGTCGAGCAGCTTCATGCCGGGCTTGCTCGACGCCAGGTCGGTGATGCCGGCCGTGGGCAGGCCGCCGACCCAGAAGAACGCGTCGATGGTGTCGTCCTTGGCCGCCTGCACCGACTCGTTGATCGACAGTTGCTGCTTGGTGATGTCGGTGTCGGGGTTGAGCCCGGCCGCCTCCAGGACGCGCCTGGCCACGACCTGGGTGCCGGAGTTGGCCGGGCCGAGCGAGACGCGCTTGCCCCTCAGGTCGGCCACCTTGGTCACGGCGACGCCGGGGGCGATGACGAGGTGGGTGTAGTTGTCGTAGATGCGGGCGATGGCCTTGATCGGCTGCTTGGCGGTGAAGGTG
This sequence comes from Nonomuraea sp. KM90, assembly GCF_052246675.1. Taxonomy (NCBI): domain Bacteria; kingdom Bacillati; phylum Actinomycetota; class Actinomycetes; order Streptosporangiales; family Streptosporangiaceae; genus Nonomuraea; species Nonomuraea sp. KM90. Next base: position 3,545 of record NZ_JBQQCB010000181.1, read on the forward strand.
TCCTTGCCGTTGACGGCGTCGGCGGCCGTGTCGGCCTGGGAGAAGCCGATGTGGGCCTTGCCCGAGGCCAGCAGCTTGATGTTCTCGACGGAGGCCGAGGTGACCGACGCGGTGGCCTGGGTGTTGGCGATGTTCGCCGACAGCTGCTTGGCCAGGCCGCCGCCGTAGACGTAGTAGACGCCCGTCGTGCCGCCGGTGGCGATCGAGAGCCGGTTGCCCGAGCCCCCGCCGGCACCGCCGCCGCCACAGCCCGCCGCGGCCAGGACTGCGGCGGCGACTATCGCAAGAATCCGCTTCACGCTGGGTCCCTTCTCCTTCTTCTGACGAGGTGCATGGCGGCGGCCACGGCCAGGAGGGCCAGGCCGGCGACGATGGGAACGGGTTCGAGGAACAGCAGCAGCACCGCGGCCACCGCCGCGAGCACCCGCTCCGGCCAGGCGGCCAGCCCGCCCGTGGCCATCGCGAGGGCGGCCACGGCGACCGCCGAGACCGCGGTCATCAGCAGCACGGTGCCGATCGGGCCCTGCCCGAGCAGCGCCTGCCCGTTCGGCGTCAGCACGAAGGCGAACGGCACGAGGAACGCCGGCAACGTGTAACGCCAGGTCATCATCATCGTCCGGTACGTGTTGCCGCCGGTGATCGCCGCCGCCGCCACCGCGGACAGCGCCGTGGGCGGGCTCACCTCCGACAGCACCGCGTAGTAGAAGACGAACATGTACGCCTCCGGCGCCGTGACCCCGAGGTCGAACAGCGCCGGCCCGATGATCACGGCCGCGATGATGAAGCTGGCCGTCACCGGCACCGCCAGGCCCAGCACCAGCACCGCGACGGCCGCCATGACCGTGGTGATGACGAGGCTGCCCGCGCCGATGTCCACGATGATGTCGGCGAGGTTCTGCCCGAGCCCGGTGAGCGTGATGGAGCCCACGATGATCCCGGCCGCCGCGCAGACCGCGGTCACCGGCAGCACCTCCAGCGCGCCCTTGGCCAGCGCCCGCCCGATGCGCCTGGGCCCCATCCGGTGCCGCGGGTCGAGGAACGACAGCAGGAACGCGACGGCGGTGGCGATCACCACGGACTGGAACGCCGACCGGTTCAGCGCCATCAGCACGACGATGAGGATCAGCGAGCTGAAGTGGTAGCCGAAGCGCAGCAGCAGCCGGCCGGCCCGGGGGGCGTCCACCACCACGGCGTGGGTGCCGAAGCGGCGCGAGTCGATCTCGATGGCCAGGAAGATGCCGAGGTAGTACAGGATCGTGGGGATCGTCGCGTACAGCAGCACCTCGAGATAGCTCTTCCCGAGATACTCGGCGATGATGAACGCCGCCGCGCCCAGCGTCGGCGGCGACAGGATGGCGCCGATGCCGCCGGCCGCGAGGATGCCGCCCGCCGCCTCCTTCGGGTAGCCGGCCCGCCGCAGCACGGGCCAGGCGACGCTGCCCAGGCTGACCGTGGTGGCCACGCCCGAGCCCGACACGGTGCCGAGCAGGAAGCCGGCCGTGGTCACCGTACGGCCGGGGGCGGCGCGGGACCGGCGGAAGGCGGCGAAGCTCAGGTCGATGAAGAACTTGCTCGCGCCCGAGTAGTCGAGCACCGCGCCGTAGACGGTGAACAGGATGATGTAGCTCGCGGCCACCTGCATCGGGACGCCGAAGAAGCCCTCGGTGCCGGTGTAGAGCTGCGACACGATCTGGGCGAAGTCGAACCCGGGGTGCCCGATGGTCCAGTCGATCGGCAGGTAGGCCCCGTAATAGGCGTACAGCAGGAAGGCGACGCAGATGACGGCGAAGGACCAGCCGACGGTGCGGCGTACCGCCTCCAGCAGCAGCACCGTCAGCACCAGCCCCGCCGCGACGTCCAGGTCCGTGAGCGCCGCGCCCGAGCCGCGCTCGCGGAAGCCGTCGATGTCGGCCAGCGGGTAGACCAGCACGGCCAGCGACGCGGCGGCCAGCGCCCAGTCGCCCACGCTGGGCCACTCCACGCGGCGGCCCGGGCCCTCGCCCGCACGGACCGGCTCGGGCCGCCCGAGCAGCCGGCGGACCAGCGGCGCCAGCCCCGAGCGGTAGCAGAGGAAGACCAGCGGCAACGCCACCGCCAGGAACGTCAGCCGGTGCTGGATCGCCTCGACCGGCCGGAACACCACCGCCAGCGAGTACGCCGACAGCAGCCCGCCCAGGATCCACACGCCGAGCCGCAGGGGCCCGCCCAGCTCCCGGGCCGGGCGTTCCTGCTCGTGAGCGGAGACCAGCGCGGCCTCACGATCGTTCAGCTCGGTCAAGGCATCCTCCCGACACGGCTTTGCAGGGACTTTATGAGCCGTCTACGCGATCAGGGAACCCTCCGTTATCCGATTGATCTCCACTTGCGCTCCACCGTCAGACGAACGGTCGGGATCGTGCGGCCAACTGCTCGACGGGCACCTCGCCCGCCTGCCCGCCGTCCCGCAGCCGCACCGACGCCAGCCCGCTCGCCACCTCGCGCGGCCCCACCACGAGCTGGTACGGCACCAGCCGGTGCGCCCTGATCCTGGCCCCGAGGCTGCCCCGGTCGGCGGGCGCCAGCTCCGCCCGCAACCCGGCGGCCAGGCAGCGCCGCAGCAGGTCCTCGGCGGCCGGCCGCTCGGAGTCCGACAGCGGCAGCACCACGGCCTGCACGGGCGCCAGCCAGGCGGGGAAGGCGCCGCCGTGCACCTCGATGAGATGGGCGACCAGCCGCTCGATGCCGCCGACGACGCTGCGGTGCACCATGACGGGCCGCCCGCCGCCGGCGTAGCCCAGGTCGAAGCGCTCGGGTTGGAAGTAGTCCACCTGGACGGTGGACAGGGTGGACTCGCGCCCGGCCGGGTCGGCGATCTGGATGTCGATCTTCGGCCCGTAGAAGGCGCCCTCGCCGGGCTCCTCGTCGTGGTCGCGGCCGCGCTCCTTCATCACCTCGCGCAGGATCGCCTCGGAGCGGGCCCACATCGCGGGGTCGTCCACGAACTTCGCGCCCTCGCCGCGCAGCGACAGCCGGTAGCGGGCGGCCCGGATCCCGAGCTGGACGTGCGCGGCCTCGATCAGGTCGAGCGCGGCCGACACCTCGGCGGCGGCCTGATCGGGGGCGCAGAACACGTGGCCGTCGTTGAGCTGGATGCCACGTACCCTGGTCAGCCCGCCCAGCACGCCGGACAGCTCCGAGCGGTACATGCCGCCCAGCTCGGCCACGCGCAGCGGCAGGTCACGGTGGCTGCGCTGGCGCGCGCGGTAGATGAGCGCGTGGTGCGGGCACAGGCTCGGCCGCAGCACGAACTTCTCGCCGCCCACCTCCATGGGCGGGAACATGTCGTCGGCGTAGTGGTCCCAGTGGCCCGAGCGCTCGTACAGCTCCCGTTTGCCCAGCACCGGCGAGTTGACGTGCTGGTAGCCGTTGCGGCGTTCGAGCTCGTGGACGTAGTCCTCCACGGCCTTGCGCACGGCCGCGCCCGCGGGCAGCCAGTAGGGGAGGCCGGCGCCGATCAGCGGGTCGGTGTCGAAGATGCCCAGCTCGCGGCCGAGCCTGCGGTGGTCGTTCATGATCATCCTTTCCTGGGAAAGGGCGAACGACCAGCTCCCGGGCGTTCGCCCGGGAAGCATGGAGTCAGCGCGCCGGGACGGTGTCCGGCGTCGTCGTGACGGAAGCGCGCTGCATGAGGCGACCATAGCATCCGGCGCCGCGGGTACGCCTTTGGTAAAACCTCGGGTGGAATTTGGCAAATGATATAAAAGCAGCGTGGCCCAGATCACCGTGGACGTGCGCCAGCTCCAGACGTTCGCCGAGGTCGGCTACCAGGTCGCGGGCGGTGGGGGCGCGCACGGCGCGATGGCGGCGCTGCGCCGCGTGGTCCCGCTCGACGCCTACGAGTTCGTCGCGTACGACCCCGCCACCGGGCGGCACCACAGCGTCGTCTCCGACGGCCACCCGCGCATCGACCGCGACGCGGCCGAGGAGTACGCGGGGCTGGACGCGTACCGCAGGGCCATGGCCACCCGCGCGCCGGTCGGCATGCCCGAGCCGGGCACCGAGCGTTACTTCCGCCGCCACCTGGCCCCCTACGGCTGGCGGGCCGGGCTGACGACGCCGCTGTTCCTGAGCGAGGGCCGCTACACGGGCCTGCTGCACCTGGCCTCCAGAGACGCCTTCCCACGCCGCACCGGGGCCCTGGTGGCGGCGGTCAGCCCGTTGCTGGCGCACGTCACCGACCTGACCAGGTGCGTGATCGACCCGGTGGGGCTGCCGCCGGACTTCCGCGCGGTCGCCTTCGACCGGCTCGGCACGCGCCGCGAGGTGCCGGGACGCGAGACGTCGGCCACGCTGTGGGACGACCCGTCGATGGCGGCGTACGCGCGGGCGTTCATCGACTCGCGCGAGCTGAGCCGGCACGGGCTCTGGCTCGGCGGCGACGGCCGCTGGCGCGAGGTGCGGCTGCTCAGGGCGGGCGTCGGGTTCCAGGGCACGCTCCAGGGCGCCGTGGCGGCCGAACGGCCGTGCCCGCTGCCGTACGAGCTCACGGGGCGGGAGGTGGACGTGCTCACCCGGGTGGCGGCCGGCGACTCCAACCCGCAGATCGCCGCCGCGCTCGTGCTCAGCGTCCGCACGGTGACGACCCACCTGGAGCACATCTTCGCCAAGCTCGGCTGCGACAGCCGCACCCGCCTGACCACCAAGGCCCTCGCCGAGGGCCTGTGCCGTCTGGACGGCTGACCTCCGTCATCCGATGCCATCATGCATGTCATCAGGTGGCTTCGCGGGTGACTCCGGGGGGTGATCGTTCGCACGTCCGGTTCTCCCGATGACGATGGGCCGAGTGATGAGGAGCACGGCGTGACGGACAGGCTCGTTGGAGCGCTTTCCGAGGACGACCCCGTGGTGGAGGCGGTCCTCACGGCCAGCCGGGCGCTCGTGGGAGTCGCGGCTCGTTCGATCGCCGCGGCGGGCGGCGACGTGACGTTGCCCCAGTACCGCGCGCTCGTTCTCATCGCGGCGCGGGGCCCGCAGCGGCTCATGGACCTGGCCGAGGCCCTCGATGTGAACAGGTCGACGGCCACCCGCATGTGCGATCGTCTGGTGGCCAAGCGGCTGGTGCGGCGCAGCCGCCTGCCCAGCGACAGGCGGACGGTGCGGATCGCCCTGACCGGTGAGGGGCGCGCCCTGGTGGACGGCGTGACGCAGAAGCGCAGGACCGACCTGGCACGGATCCTCGCCCAGCTCACGCAGGAGCAGCAGGCCGCCGTCGTGGCGGCGCTGTCGGCGTTCTCGGAGGCCGCCGACGAAAGGGAGGTCGCCGCACACGCCGACATCCCGGAGCTGTGAGGGAGGAGGGTCCGTCTTCGCGGCCGTTCCTCCGGCTCATGTGCCCTTCGCAATCGTTGCACAGGGCAAGTGACTGCTATCGTCTTTTTACGGAGAGCCGGGAAGACTGGTCGGCGCTGTGAAGGCGTGCCATCCGACCGGGGACTCACACCATGAATCGCGCGGAATCAGACGTCCACCCCGACGATCCCGACTTCGACCTCCGGCTCGACCGGCATGGGGACGTCGATCTGCTGTCGCTGACGGGGCGGCTCGACTCGGTGGCGTGCCTGATCCTGAAGCAGTACGTGGTCAATGCGCTGGTGAGAAGGGTTCCGCCGTTGTTCGTGGTGGACCTCGGGGGCCTGGCGGCGATCGACCGGTGCGCCGGCGAGATCCTGGTGTCGGCCGCGCGGCACGCCAGGGTCGCCGGCGGGCGGCTGATCGTGGTCGGCGGCGGCCTGCTGCCCGCTCACGTGGAGGGCGACATCGAGGTGTCCGCGTCCGTCGGGGCCGCTCTCAGCGAACTCGGCGGCCCCCGGTCGTAGCGGCGTGGTGGGGGTGCCGGCCGTCAGGCGGGCGGTGTGGGGAAGCTCGCCGGAGTGGTCAGGCCGGTGCTCTCCAGCAGGCGCTGGTGGTTGAGCACCGCGGCGTTGGCCTGCTCGGAGAAGCGGCGGACCAGCGTGTTCTGCGTGCTGCCGCGCACCGTGCCGATCAGGGGGAAGATCTGCCCGTGGGCCAGGCGCAGCCATTTGACGTACGTGGTGTCGTAGGCCGCGCCGGACCGGCCGGAGATGTCGGTCATCCAGGCCTGCTGCTGCGTGGTGGGTTTCACCGGCAGCTTGATCTCCAGCTTCGCGGCCACGTCGCGCACCTGCCGGTCCAGGGTGTGGTGCTGGCTCGCTATCTCCTCGCTGATCTCGCGGACGCGGGGAGTGCTGGCCCGCTGCACCGCGTCCTGGGCGATGGGCATCTCCCACAGGCTCGCCAGGCGGACCTTGCGGATGAGGTCCCGGTCGACCTCTGACAGGGGACCCCAGTCGGTCTCCCTGATCCCGCTGTCGGGTTCCTCCTCGGCCGGGGTGGGGGGTGGCTCGGTCGTCTCCGTGCCGACGGCTGCCGGTACGGTGCTGAGCGCGGCCATGTCGGAGCCGGGCGTGGGCGTGTAGCCGGCGCAGGCGGTCGTCGAGCAGAGCAGGCCAAGGCCGCAACCGATGAGAATGCGACGGCTCTGGCGGAATCGCATACACCCTCACCCCTTCCGGGTTCCGGGACGTGGTCCTCATGCGTGGTGCCGCTACTCAGGGATACGCCGCGGGACGGGAAGCCGTTCATGGCAGTGCGCAAGATTTGCAGTGTGCACCCACGGTCAGCCGAGGAAGCCCAAGATCTTGGCGAGGCCCGCGCGGCTGCTGACCCCCGTCCGCTCGTAGACCTGGACCAGGGTGTTCGCCACCGTCCGCCTGGAGAGCACGAGCCGGTCGGCGATGTCCGGGTTGCTCAGCCCCGACGCCGCGAGCTGGGCGATCTGCCGCTGCCGGGCCGTCAGCTGCGGCACGGCCAGCCCCACCAGCGCCGGCGTACGCACTCCCGCGCACCGGTGGGCCAGCGTCCAGGCGCGCGTCTCGGCGGCGCGCAACCTCCTGCGCAGCCCGTCGCGCCGGTAGCCGGCCGCGGCCTGCGCGGCGGCCTCGGCCGCGTGCAGCACCAGGCCGAGCCCCTCCAGCGCGGCCGACACCTCGTCGAGCTCCCGGGGGTCCGTCGCGCGGGCGTGCCGGGCGAAAACGGGGGCCAGGTCGCCGTCCACGACCTCGGCGAGCCGGGCCAGCCGGCCGGCGACCCGGTCACCGGCGCCCAGCCTGACGGCGTCGTGCAGCGCGAACAGCTCGTATCCGGGGTGGGCGGGCTCGCCGCGCGCCGCCCGCGCGGTCTCCAGCGCCGCCCCGATCGCGCCCTTGACGTCGCCCTCGGCCGCCAGCGTCCACGGGCGGGCCAGGCGGAAGGCGTACTCCGTCTGGTGCGTGCCCGGCAGGACGAGCTCGTCGGCGAGGCGCAGCGCGCCCCGCATGGCCGGTACGTCGCCGATCAGCGCGTACGCGTGCGCCAGCTCGGCCAGGCACGGCCCGGCCTGCAACGTACGGCCCCGCAGCCGCACGGCCGCCTGCCGGCACAGCCGGATCGCCTCCGCCGGATCCCCCCGCAGCCGCCACACCTGGGCCCGCTGCGCCCCGAACGTGACCAGCGCCCGATCCCAGCCCGCGTAGTCCTCGCCGATGCGGTACCCGATCTCGGAGAACCGTTCGGCCGCCGCCAGGTCCCCGGCCAGCACGGACGCCCCGGCGCCCACGATGGCCACCGCCGCCGTGATCGACGGGAGGCCCTCGGGCATCCGGGCGATCATGTCGAGGGCCTCGCCCGCCGACTCCATGGCCTGCCGGCCGCGCCCCGCGCCGAGCAGCAGGGCCGCCTCGATCACCGCCGTCCCGGCCGCCACGCGGGGGCCCGGCGGGTGGGCGATGGCGCGGACCTCCCCGAGCGTGGCGCGGGCCGCGGCGAAGTGGCCGGTTGAGTGCTCGATGGAGCCCCTGACGGTCAGGACGCCCTGGCTCGGCTCCGTCTCGGTCATCGTCTCCCGCGCCCGGGTCAGCGCGGCGCGCGCCTCCTCGTCCCGGCCGAAGCCCCAGAAGAGGTTGAGTGCCCGCACCGCGTGGTACTCGCCGCGCGTCCCGTCGTCCATCGGCTCGCCGGCCAGCCGGTCCAGCACCTCCTTGGCCTCGTCGTAGCGGTCGGCGTAGTTGAGCACGGTGGCCAGCGGGATGCCCGCCGCGGCCCCGCCGCCCGCGGCCAGCGCGGCCCGGCCCAGCCTGGCGGCCAGCTCCAGGTCGCGTACGTTCCTGGCGACGTGGCAGGCCCTGACGAGCGGGGCGGGGTCGTCGGCGGTGCCGCTGTCCAGCCGCCAGACCGCGATGCGCAGCAGGTCCTCGGGGGTGCGCGGGCCGGCGGCCTCGACGGCTTCGGCCAGGTGGCGCAGCACCTCCCGGGTGCGCAGGGTGCCGCAGCCGGCGCGGATCACCTCGCCGTAGAGCGGGTGCGCCAGCCGTACCGACAGGCCGGACCCCGGGCAGGGGTCCGAGACGGTGGCGAGCTGGCGGTCCTCCAGGCCGCGCAGGGTCTCCTGCGGGGCGAGCGCGGTCAGGGCGGCGACGGGGAGCGGCTCGCCGTACGCGATGAGCTCCAGCGCCGCCCGCTCGCCGCCGGCGATGTCGCCGAGGCGGCCCTCGATCAGCTCGCGCAGCCGCGTCGTCACGGGGATCTCGCCGTGCCAGCGCCAGACGCCGCGCTGCTCGGTGAGCGTGCCGCCGGACTCGCCGGCCAGGACGAGCTCGCGCAAGAACAGCGCGTTGCCGGCGCTGACCCGCCACAGCCGCCTGACGGTCGTCGGCTCCACCTGCCCGTCCAGCGCGCCGGCCAGGATCTCGGCGGTCTCGCCGAGCGTCAGCGGGGCCAGCTCCAGGCGGGGCAGCAGCTCGTCCTTCCACAGCGCGGTCACCGCGTCGGGGGCACGCTCCCCGGCCCGTACCGTGGCCAGCACCCGCGTCCGGCCGCCGCTCGCCAGGTGGTGCACCAGCGCGGCCGAGACCGGGTCGAGCAGGTGGGCGTCGTCGGCCAGCAGCGCCCGGTGCTCGCGCGCGATGGCGTCGGCGGCCCAGCGCAGCAGGTTGCTCTCCGGCGGCCGGGGCGGCAGCAGGTGCGCCATCGCGCCCAGGGGGATGCCGGAGGCCGCGACCGTCGCCCGGACCCGCGCCACCTGGCCGTCATCGCGGACGGCCTCGGCGGCCAGGCGGCTCTTGCCCACGCCCGCGGGACCGGCCAGCACGGCACCCCCCGCCTCCAGGGCCGCCGCGACCGACGCCAGCTGAGTCATCCGTCCCGCGAAAGGCCACTGGGCGCGCACAAGGGGATGATAAGCGCCCGTTTCGCCGATGCGGAGCCCGCGGCCCGGCCCTCGTTTGAGTAAGCCATGCTCTATGCCGGAGGCCGCCGGGCCGGGCACGGTGTGGACATGTCCGCGATCCCCTCGCACGTCGATCTCACCTCCCTGGTACGCCAGGCCCTTGACCAGCCCGACGCCGAGGTCGCCTCGTCCCGGGTGGAGCCGCTCGCGCACGTGCCGGGCACCCCCTCCACCGGCGCCCTGCGCCGCGTCTCCGGGACGACGACCTGCGGCCGCTCATGGTCCCTGTTCGTGAAGTCCATCCATTCGGTACGTCACTGGCCGAACCTGCACCTGATCCCCGAGGAGGCCCGCGCCGGCTTCGTCGCCGTCTTCCCGTGGCGGATCGAGGCCGACGTGTACACCTCCGGCATGGCGCTCCCGGCCGGGCTGCGCATGCCGCGCCTGTTCCTCCTCGACGACCTCGGCGACGACCGGCTCGACCTGTGGCTGGAGGACGTACGCACCGTCGCGGCCGAGTGGGACCTGACCCGGTACGCGGCGGCGGCCCGGGCCCTGGGCCGGCTGGCGGGCCTGCACCCGGCTCCCGGACCGGGCACCGGGCCCGGATTGCGGGTGTACGTCACCAACCGCGTCAGGGGAGGCGCGCTGCCCGCCCTGCGCGACCCGGCCGTCTGGCGCCATCCCCTGATCGCGGCGCACGCCGACCCGCTGCTGCGGATGGACCTGGACACGCTCGGGCACCGCATACCGGACCTGCTGGAGACGCTCGACGGCCTGCCGCACACCATGGCCCACGGCGACGCCAGCCCGCAGAACCTGCTCGTCCCCGCCTCCTGCCCGAACGAGTTCGTCGCCATCGACTGGGGCTGGCAGGAGCCGGCGCCCGTCGGGTTCGACCTCGGGCAGCTCCTGGTCGGCCTGGCCCACGAGGGCCGTACGGAACCGGGCGAGCTGCCCGCCGTGCACCGGACGATCCAGGAGGCGTACGCGCTGGGCCTGGCCGACCAGGGCATGCCGGACGACGGGCTGGCGACCGGGTACGTCACCTCCCTGGTGCTGCGCAGCGCGTTCACCGCGATCCCTGTGGAACGGCTGGGGGAGCCGGTCACGCCCGAGCTGGCCGAGCTGTTCCGCAAGCGCGTCGGCCTGGCCCGCTTCCTGGCCGACCTCGGCCTCGCCGGGTGAGAAGTGCCGGTAGAAAGTTTTTCCGGCGGCCTGTCCTTCCATGTCCGTCCCGTTCGTAGAGATAGGGACGCGGCGACACCGCCGCACGACGACGACACGGGAGACGGTCATGAAGTACATGTTCCTCATCAACAGCCCCGCCACCGACGACGCCGCCGCCGAGGGGGCCGCCGAGGGGGCCTCGATGGAGGAGTGGATGGCGTACGACAAGAGCGTCAGGGAGTCGGGGGTGTGGGTCTCCGGCCACTCGCTCGCCGACCTGACCACCGCCACCACCGTCCGCGTCAGCCCGTCGGGCGAGCGGACCGTCACCGACGGGCCGTTCGCCGAGACGCGGGAGGTCCTCGGCGGCTACTACGTCATCGACGTGCCCGACCTCGACGTGGCACTCGACTGGGCGGCCCGCTGCCCGGGGGCGCGCGGCGGCGGCTCCGTCGTGGTCCGCCCGGTCGCCGAGTTCTGACGGCGGCCGGGGTCCAGGCGGCCGGGGTCCAGGCGGCCGGGGTCCAGGCGGTCGGGTTCCGGCAGGCGGCTTCCGAACCCGGCCGGACCCTGACGGCGCCGGGGTGGCCGGAGATGGCGATGGGAGGCTCTGATGACGATGGACGGGCAAGACGCCGGGGCGGTGGGGCCTTCCGTTGAGGCGATCTTCCGGGAGGAGCGGGGCCGGCTGCTCGCCGCCCTGGTGCGCCGCTTCGGCGACCTGGACCTGGCCGAGGAGGTCGCCTCGGAGGCGATCGAGGCGGCACTGGTGCACTGGCCCGCCACCGGCGTCCCGCCGAAACCGGGCGCCTGGCTGATGACCACGGCCCGCCGCAGGGCCGTCGATCGGCTGCGGCGCGACCGCACGTACGCCGCCCGCCTGGCCGTCCTCCAGGTGGAGGCGGACCGCGCCGGGCCCGCACCGGCCGCCGACACCGACGGCGAGCTGCCCGACGAGCGGCTGCAGCTGTTCTTCACCTGCGCCCACCCCGCCCTCCCCGCCGAGGACCGGGTGGCGCTGACGCTGCGCTGCCTGGCCGGGCTGACGACGCCGGAGGTGGCGCGGGCGTTCCTGCTCCCGACGGCGACCATGGCCAAGCGGATCGTGCGGGCCAAGAAGAAGATCCGCGAGGCCCGCATCCCGTTCCGCGTACCGGGTGCGGACGAGCTGCCCGAGCGGCTCCCCGGCGTCCTCCAGGTGATCTACTCGATCTTCACGGAGGGGTACGCGGCCAGCTCCGGCCCGGACCTGCAGCGGCTGGAGCTGGCCGAGGAGGCCATCCGGCTGGCCCGGATCCTGCGCCGGCTCCTGCCCGGTGAGCGGGAGGTCGCCGGCCTGCTCGGGCTGATGCTGCTGGTCCACGCCCGGCGCGAGGCGCGGATCGGCCGGGACGGCGAGCTGGTGCTGCTCGACGACCAGGACCGGGGGCGCTGGGACCGCTCGATGATCGAGGAGGGCCAGGGCCTGGTGATCGTCGCGCTCACCGGCGGCCCGCCCGGCCTGTACGGCGTGCAGGCCGCCATCGCCGCCCTGCACGACGAGGCCGCCACCGTCGCGACCACCGACTGGCCGCAGATCGTGGCGCTGTACGACGTGCTGCTCGCGCTCGCGCCGTCGCCGGTGATCGCGCTCAACCGGGCCGTGGCGGTGGCGATGCGGGACGGCCCGGAGGCGGGCTTGGCGCTGCTCGACGAGCTGGCCGGGGAGCAGCGGCTGCACGGCTACCACCCGTACGCGACGGCCCGGGCGGACCTGCTGCAGCGGCTGGGCCGCCACCGGGAGGCCGCGGCCGCCTACCGCGAGGCCCTCACCACGGCCGGCACCGAGCCCGAGCGCGCACACCTGCGACGCCGGCTACGAGAGTGCGACCCCGACGCCCCGCCCGCCGGTCTGGAGGGGCCCGCGCACCGGCCCTGACGGTTCGCCGGGCGGGCCCCGGCACGTCAGTCCGGAGCCCCCGCCGCACCTCCGGGCCCCGTGCTGACGGTCAGGCCGCGGATCTCGTAGCCGCCGATGTCGTTGTCGAACGTCACCCGCGGCGCCGACGCCATCCGGATTCCCTCCATGGCGAAGAGGCGGCTGAGGAAGATGTCGGTCTCGAGGATCGCGATCCCCGCCCCCGGACACCGGTGCGCGCCGTCGCCGAAGGCGAGAGCCGCGCTGCCCGTGCCGGCGCCCGTGCCGGTGCCCCCGTCGATCGCGCGGCCGGGGCACACCGACAGCGGGTCCGCCCCCACGGCCCGCGCGTCGGTGTTCGCCGCGTCGACGAACACCTCGACCAGCGCGCCGGCGGGCACCGTGACCGGCCCGTCGGCGCCGTCCAGCTCGATCGCGCCCGTCGTGCGCCGGAGCAGGCGGCCCACGACGGGCTCCAGCCGCACGATCTCGTGCAGCACGGCGAGCCGCCCCGGCTCGTCCTCCGCCCGATAGCGCTCCAGCAGCGCGTCGTCGCTGAACAGGTGCCAGGCCGCGACGCAGATGAACTCGCGCGTCGTCACCATCCCCGCCGCGGCGAAGGTCAGGCACTCGCCGAGGATCTCGGCACCCGTGCACCCTTCGGCGATCAGGTGCGAGATGAGGTCGTCGCGCGGCTCGCGGCGGTGGTCGCGGATCGCCGGGCGTACGTCGGCCAGGTAGATGCGCAGCCAGTTGGCGTTCTGCCGGAACAACCAGTAGATCCCGCTCGCGCTGGTCAGCCCGGGCCGCCCGTACTCCTCCGGGAAGAAGCGTTCCAGCCGGCCCCGCAGCCCCGGCTTGCCGGAGGTGAGACCGACGATCGAGCTCACCACCCCGATCGCCATGCCGAAGCTGAGCTCGGAGAGCTGCGCCTCGCCCGCCGCCCGCAGCTTCGCCAGCTGGGCGTCGGCCATCTCCTCCATCAGGCCGCGGTAGCGCTCGTCCACGCGGCGCGGCGTGAAGTATTTCGCCGTCTGCCGCCGGTGCTCCCGGTGCTCGGGCCCGTCCCGGTAGAGGACGGGCCGCCGGATCCTGGCCGGCAGCTTCTCCACTGTTTCGATGCCCAGCCCGGCCTGCACGGTGGTGTCGCTGCGCAGCACCGCGCGGGCCTGCGCGTAGCCGCGGACCCGCCAGGTGCCGTCGTCGCCCCGGCCGACCGGGCACGTCTCCCGCACGCCGGGGCGCTCGATCTTGCGAGCGCCGCCGCTGTGGTCGTTCACGCCACACGCCTCCCGTCCTCGGGTGCCGATGACCATGCTGGTGCGCGCGTGGCGGCGGATCAAGGGGAGCGCGGTCAGTGCTTCTAGGGCCTGTTTCAGAAGTGGATCACCTAGGTGGTTCACTTGCGAGATGATCTTTGCGTGGGTCGGGGTGATTTGACCGCCGCGCAGTGGGCGGTGCTGGAGCCGCTGTTGCCGGTGGGCAGGAAG
>NZ_JBQQCB010000182.1:0-16720 GCF_052246675.1 Nonomuraea sp. KM90
CTGTGGCGTACGGCCTCGACCGCCCGCATGAGCTCCTCCGCGGCGGCGAGCACCTGCGCGGCCCAGCCGGCCACCATCTTGCCCTCGGAGGTGAGCGCGGAGCCGCGCGGGGTGCGCTCGATCAGGGGCAGGCCGAGGCGGCGTTCGAGCTGGACGATCCGCTTGCTCGCCGACGGCTGCGCGATGCCCGCGGCCCTGGCGGCACGCCCCAGGCTGCCCAGCTCGCCGACGTCGACGAGGAGCTTCAGCGAGTCGAGGTCGGGCAGCGCACTCATAGCCACAGGCTATGACCTCCCAGGCAAGCAGCGGCTACCGGCCGTTCCCGGCGCCCAGAAGACTGAGATCATGACCGCCGGCACGCAGCGACCCGCCATGCCACCCGCCCTGCCGCCCACCCTGCCACCCGCCCTGCCGTCCACCCTGCCATCCACCCTGCCGCCCGCCCCGGGACCCGCCGTCCTCGGGGCTTCCGCCGCCGCGACCCGCGCCCTCTGGCCCGGGCTGGCCATGGCCGCGCTGGCGGTCGCGTTCGCGCTGCTCGTCAACCGGTACGTCCCGGCGCTCAGCCCCGCCGTCGTCGCGGTCGCCTCGGGCGCGGCACTGGCGAACCTGGCCGGCGTCCGCGAGCGGTTCCTCCCCGGTCCGGCGGGCGGCGGTCGCCGGACCGGCGTGCGGGAGCGGCTCCAGCCCGGGCTGGCGTTCGCGTCCAGGCGGCTGCTGCGCGTCGCGATCGCCCTGCTCGGCCTGCAGATCGCCCTCCCCCAGGTGCTCGCGCTCGGCTGGCAGACCCTGGCCGTCGTGACGGTCGCGACGGGGCTCACGTTCGCCGTGACGCCGGCGATCGGCCGCCGGCTGGGGGTCAGCCCCGGCGCGTCCCTGCTCGTCGCGACGGGGGTGTCCATCTGCGGCGCCGCGGCCATCGCCGCCATGCGCGAGAGCACCGACCTGCCCGACGAGGACGACGCCGCCGGGGCGCTCGGGGTCGTGGTGCTGTACGGCACCGGGGCCATCGCCCTCGTGCCCCTGCTGGCATCCCTGATGCACCTGTCCCCGGCCCAGCTCGGCGCGTGGACGGGCGCCGCGGTGCACGAGGTGGCCCAGGTGGCCGCGATCGGCGCCGCCTCGGGCGTGCTGGCCGGGGCCGTGACGGTCAAGCTGGCCCGCGTGCTCCTCCTGGCGCCGCTCGTCGCCCTGACGTCGTACCGGCACCTGCACCGGCACCTGCACCGGCACCGGCCCGCCCGCGGGGCACGCCCGCCGATCGTGCCGCTGTTCGTGGCGGCGTTCCTGGCGATGGTTGCCGTGCGGGGCACCGGGCTGGTTCCGGCGGTGGTCACGGACGCGGTGCCGGTGGTCACGAACGTGCTCATGGCCGCCGCGCTGTTCGGCCTCGGCACCGGCATCGACGTGCGGAAACTGGCGAAGGGCGGCCGGGTGGTGCTGCTCGGCGGCATCGCGACGGCGATCATCGCGGCCACGTCCCTGGCGGGGGTCGCCCTCCTCGTGTGATCCTCGAGTGGACGGCCGGGCCGGGGGGCCCGTACCCTGCTCCGTTCGGAACAAATCTCGCGAAAGCCACCGTTCCGCCTAAGCAGGTCACACCACTCAAGGAGCACAAAACTCACCATGCGCAGCGCCACCGACTCCGTTCTCCAGCCGTCCGACGAGGTCGCCGAGGCCCTGGCAACCGGCGCTCCGGTCGTGGCCCTTGAGTCCACGATCATCTCCCACGGGCTGCCGCAGCCGCGCAACCTGGAGGTCGCGCGGGAGCTGGAGGGAGTCGTACGGGCCGCGGGCGCCGTGCCGGCCACGATCGCCGTGCTGGACGGCGTGCCCCGCATCGGCCTCGGCGAGGTGGAGCTGGAGCGGATCGCGACCGAGTCCGGCCTGCGCAAGCTGGGCCAGCGGGACCTGCCCGTGGCGGCGGCGCTGAAGGCGAGCGGGGCGACCACCGTGTCGGCCACGTCGTTCCTGGCCGCCCGCGCCGGGATCCGGATCTTCGCCACCGGCGGGCTGGGCGGAGTGCACCGCGGCTGGGCGGAGGACCAGGACGAGTCCGCCGACCTCGACACGCTCGCCCGTACGCGCATCACCGTCGTCTGCGCGGGCGTCAAGTCCATCCTCGACGTGCCGGCCACGCTGCAGCGGCTGGAGACGCGGGGCGTGAGCGTCGTCGGGTTCGGCACCGACACCTTCCCCGGCTTCTACCTGCACTCCTCCGGCCAGCCGATCGACTGGCGGATCGAGTCGCCCGACGAGGCCGCGGCCATCATGCGCGGCCAGGACGCGCTCGGCGGCCAGGAGACGGCGCTGATCGTGGCCAACCCCGTCCCCGTGGAGCAGCAGCTCGACCCCGAGCTGCACGACCGCGTGCTCGGCGAGGCGCTGGCCGCCGCGGAGCGCGAGGGCGTCAAGGGGCAGGCGATCACCCCGTTCCTGCTCGGCTACCTGGTGGACGGCACCTCCGGAGCCTCCCTGGAGGCGAACCTGGCCGCCGTACGCGGCAACACCGCCCTGGCCGCCCGGATCGCCGTGGCCTGGGCCCGATCGTGACCGACGGCGCCCTCCTGATCATCGGTGACGTGGTCACCGACGTGGTGGCGTTGCACGGCTCTCCGGTCATGTCCGGCACCGACACGGCCGCCGACATCGTGCTCCGCCCGGGCGGCTCCGGCGCCAACACCGCCGCGTGGGCGGCCTGCCTGGGCGCCGAGGTGCACCTGCTGGCCAAGCTCGGGTACGACAGCAGCGAGTGGCACACCACCGAACTGGTCAAGACGGGCGTGCACCCGCACGTCACCGTGGACCCCGCGCACCCCACGGCCGTCGTGATCGCGATGGTGGACAAGAGCGGCGAGCGTTCGATGCTCACCAACCGCGGCGCCGGGAGCCTGATCTCCGAAGCCGACTGGGACCCGTCCCTGCTGACCGGCGTCACCCGGCTGCACCTGTCCGGGTACGTCCTGTTCGCCGAACCCGGCCTGCGTCTGGCCAGGCGCGCCATGGCGGACGCGGCGGACGCGGGCGTCACGATCAGCATCGACCCGGCCTCCACGGGTCCGCTGCGCGAGTTCGGCGTTGAACGTTTCACCCGCGAGACGGCCCCGACCGGCCTGATCATCCCCAACCTCGACGAGGCCCTCCTCCTCAGCGGTGCCACGACGGCGGAGCGGGCGGCCGTGGTCTTGAGTGAGAGATACGGCACAGCGGTCGTGAAGCTGGGAGCGGACGGGGCGCTGGCAGCCGTGGACGGGGCGGTGGTCGCGACCGCGCCGGGGGTGTCGACCGAGGTCGTGGACTCGACCGGCGCGGGAGACGCGTTCGCCGCCGGCTACCTCGCCGCAACCTTGCGAGGCTACGGTGTACAGGCCGGATTGGAAGCAGGTTGCCGTGCTGGTGCCGAATGTGTGGCCCAGGTGGGCGGCCGTCCACGGTACGGTTTGGATCTGAACCGTCTTTACCCTATTCACACTGATTGATAGCTTGCCGCGTAGGCTGCACCATTAGCCACATGCGTTACGGGCAGCACCACGCGGCTCACTGGGGAGGATAAGGTCCGCCGATGGAAGTCGAGTCATCGATCTGCCTGAGCGACCTAGTCCCTGCGCTGCGCTGGAGCCGCCCGCAGCAGGTGGCCGAGGCGCTCGGTGATCCACGCCTGCCGGCGGGGTGGTGGCACTCCCTCTCGCTGTCCAAGGCACTCGGCACGGCCGGGCTCGACTGGATCTGCGAACGCCTGGCCCGGCTGGCCTCCTCCCGCTGGGACCACCTGCCGCTGGCCGACCTGCTGCCCGCGCTGACGGTTCACCACATCGATCCCGCGCTGCCCGGCTGGCCCGAGGCCACCCGTACGGCGATCACCGGCCTCGGCGGTTGGCAGCGGCTGCGCCGCCTGTCCCCCAGCGACCTGGGCACGCCGTCGGCCACGCCCGAGGTCGTGATCGGCTCGGTCTTCCGGGAGATCCTCGGCCGCATCCCGGCCCAGCGCGAGGCCCCCGCCGCCGCTCCGGTGGGTCATCCGGAGGTCACCCGCCCGCTGCAGCGCGGCCAGGCGCCCGGCCAGCCCGGTTCGTCCCAGGGCACGGGTCCCTTCCCGATCCAGCCCGAACGGGGCACCGGCTCGTTCCCGGTCCAGCCCCAGGGCGTGCCGCAGCCGCAGACGGGTTCCTTCGCCGCCCAGAGCGCCGCGCTGCCCGCCCCTTCCGAGCCCGCCCGCTCGGACTCCGGCCGTCCCGAGCCCACCCGTTCGGAGCCCACCCGTTCCGAGCCCACCCCTTCCGAGCCCGGCGCGCAGAGCGGCCCGTTCCCCGCCCAGCCGGACCCCACCGCGCAGCCGCACCAGACGGGCCCGTTCGCGGGGCGCGACGGCCTCCCCCAGCGCCCCGGCTCGTTCCCGCAGCCCTCGGACCCGCAACGCCAGAGCGGCGCGTTCCCGCAGCCCTCCTCCGAGGACACCCGGCAGCGCCAGACCGGCTCCTTCCCGGCACTCCCGGCGGCCGACAACGGGTCAGGACCGCGCCAGCCGGGCTCGTTCCCGTCGCCGTCCTCCGAGGACACCCGGCAGCGCCAGCCGGGCTCCTTCCCGCAGTCCTCGGACGCGCAACGCCAGAGCGGCCCGTTCCCGCAGTCCTCTCCGGACGCGACCCCGCAGCGCCAGACCGGCTCGTTCCCCGCGCAGAGCGGCTCGTTCCCGGCCCAGCCCCAGGGTGGCGGGCCGCGTCAGGGCTTCGCGGGTGAGGGCCTGCCGCAGCGCCCGGCCCCCGGCCAGTCCGAACGCCTCCCGCAGCGCCCCACGGGCCCGCAATCCGGCCGCCAGGACACCGGCTCCCTCCCCGGCAGCCCGTCCCTCCCGGGCGGCGGCCCCTCGCTCCCGGGCGGCGGCCCCGCCTCCACCCCGGCCCCGGGCGCCGGCAATCCGACGTCGAACGGCCCCCTCTCCAGCGGCGGCCCGCACACCGGCTCGTTCCCGCCCATCCCGGCCGCCGACGCCCCGAAAGGCGCTCCCGGCACGCCCGCCTTCTCGGCGCCGCCCGGCCCCGCATCCGCCCCCACCCCCTCCGACACCGACCACGCCATGGTCCGCGTCGTGGACAGCCTCTTCCGCAGCCTGGACAAGCTGGAGCTGGCGGTGGCCGTGCACCGGCTGTTCGCGGAGGACCCGGTCAGCCTGCGTACGCTCGCCCACAAGCTGCTGGTCGAGCGGGACGCGCTCTCCCAGGCCCAGCGCACCGCCGAGGAACGCATCCTGCACTGGCTGCGCTCCTCCGAGTCCGCCCCGGTCACGGGCCACATGTTCCGGCTGACCGAGTGGCTCGGCGCGGCGGCCACCGAGGATCAGCTCATCGGTGCCGACCCGGCCCACCCCGTGATGGTGCCCTCGCTGCGTACACCGCTCTGGCGCGTGCTGGTGACGCTCATGCCGGACCGCCGCCTCCAGGACGGCTGGCTCGTGGTCGGCGACATCCACGGCCTCCAGGCACGTACGCGGCAGCTCCTGGCCGCCAGCCCGCCGGACGCCGATCTCGTGGAGCTCATGGGTGAGCTGGGCATCCGCGCCCACTCGGCCAGGGCCTGGCTCGACGCCCTGCCCGCGGAGACCGGCCCGGACCCGGTGGCCTCGGCCCCGTCCCCGGCCCAGCCGCTCCCCCGGCGTACCCCGGGGGCCAACGGCCACCACCACCGAGGCGGCCAGCCCATCCCGGCGGCGACGGCGGGCTCGATCGACCCTTCCGCCGCGCTGGCCACCCTGTCCGCGCTGTCGGGCGGCCGCGCGGCGATGCTCCCCGGCAGCCTGGCGGGCACCCCGTCCACCCCGCCACCGCCGCTCCCCAGCCCGTCCTCCGACCCGCGCCGCTGGCAGCGCATCGAGGTCACGCCGGAGCACCTCAGGGGCGGCCCGGTGCCGGTGCCGGAGGGGTACGCGGCCCAGCTCGGCATGCGCCCCGGCACCCTCCTGTCGGTGACGGGCCCCGGTGACAACGCCATCGTCCTGGTCTGGCAGGGCCACCAGCCGGTCTTCGACTCACTCCAGCCGGTCCTCATGCGCCTGAACGCCCGCCCGGGCGACCAGGTCTACGTCACGGTCGACGGCTACCGCCTCGAAGCCCAACTAACCGGCTGACCCACCACCCCCGCACAGACCCCACCCGGACGGCCCAGCGTGCCGACTCAGGCCCAGCGTGCCGACTCAGGCACACGGGCCAGGGGCCGGGCTCAGCCGCATGACCCACGGTCGACTTGGGCGCATGCCCAGTCCGACTCAGCCGCACCGCGCTCATGGCCGACACCGCCCACCCGACCCGACCTCGCACCGGGAAGACGGAGGGCGGCCGAAGATGACCATCAGGCCGCACAACGGGACCCCTCAGAAGCCCTGAGGCGGGCCGAGCTGGCACGGGCCGAGCGGCACGCGGCGCTCCAGCCCGCCCGCACGCTCGAACGCGCTCTGGTCGCAGTTCGCCGCCGACAGGCCGGGGGTCGTGCGGGGCTCAACGCCTGCAGCACCGCCAGGGCCTTCAGGCGGGCGTGCCAACCCCCGGGTGCGCTACCGGCCCGTCACGGGACGGCGTCGAAGAGGCCCAGGCGGTGGGCGGTGGCGGCGGCCTCGCCTCGCGTGGCGACCCCCAGCTTGGCCAGGATGTTCGACACGTGCACGCTCACCGTCTTGATCGAGATGAACAGCGCCTCGGCGATCTCCCGGTTGCTGCGCCCGTTCGTCACCTCCCGCAGCACCTCCAGCTCCCGCGCGGTCAGCCCCAAGGGCGGCCCGTCGGGAGCCTCCTCGGAGCCGCCGATCCTGGCCCGCCGCCCGAACACGTCGAGCTGTTCCAGCATCGGCGTGGCACCGAGCTCGCGGGCGAGCTCCCGCGCCCGTGTCAGCCGAGCCGCCGCCTCCTGCCGGTCGCCCGACGCAAGCGCCGCCTGCGCCGCCCCCACCAGAGCCCGAGCCTCCGGGTACGGCTCCCGCAGCGCCGCCCAGGCCCCCGCCGCCAGATCCCATGCCTTGAACTGCCAGGCGGCCGGCTCGCCGGTGTCCTCCACCGGCCCGGTCAGCGCCGTGAACGTGAGCTGGTGCGCCCGCTGCAGATCGCCCTGGACCTCGAGCTTCTGCGCGATCACCCGGAGCCGCGGCAACAGCGACAGCGCGAGCCGCGCGAGCGGCCCGAGCCCCCCACCGCCCGAAGCGGCGGCCGTGTCCACCGGATGGCCCCCGCCGCCCGGAGCGGCCACCGTGTCCACCCGATGACCCCCGCTGCCCGAAGCGGCCCCACGCGCCGAACCCTCCAGACCTCCAGCGGCGGCCTCACCCGACAAACCGCCCGTACCGCCTGAACCGCGCGAAGCGGCCTCGCCGCCCGCAGGACCGTCCCCGCCGGACAGCGCGGGTGCCGCCAGGGCCGCCAGTAGCTGGCCCGAGGGCACCACGGCCCAGATGAGCCGCGCGAACGTCACCAGCACCGGCCACGAGTAGCGCGGAGAGACCAGCAGGTCGTGCTCCTCCAGCGCCCGCGCCGCCGCCTCCACCGCCTCGCCCATCTGGCCCCGCGCGTGCAGCAGCGCGACCTCCCTGCACAGGTGCGGCAACACCGTCTGATCGCGGAAGGTCCCCCGGGACAGCACGCTGCGCGACGCCGCCAGCAGCTTCTCCGCCCGGTCGAACTGCCCGCGCGCCAGCGCGATGTCGGCGGCGAACCCCTGCAGGCTCGCCCGGTAGGGTGCCGGCGGTGCGAGGTCGAGCGCGTGCTCGACCACCTGGAGCGCCTCGTCCCAGCGCCCGAGCGAGACCAGCGGCTCGGCCAGGTTGATCGACAGGAACGTGCCGGACGTGCGGGCCAGGCCGTATTGCCCGGCCTCCTCGACGCCTTCACGGGCCACCTGCGCGGCCCGCTCGTGCCGGCCCGCGCCCTCCAGCGCGTCGGACTCGGAGATCGCGCAGCGCATCAGCGCGTTGTACGCCTCGTCGCGGACGGCGATGCGGCGCGCCTCCGCGAACCTCTCCATCTCCAGCTCGATCTCGGTGTAACAGGTGTGCCCCCAGGTGAGGCTGATCAGTGCGTGGGCCTCGACGTTGGCGTCGCCCACCGCGTGCCCGATCTCCATCGCCAGCCGGGCCGTGGCGCTCCGCTCCGGCCGGTCCTCGGGCCGGTGGAGCATGCGTGACAGGGTCTCCAGCACCTGGCCGCGGAGTTTGAGCTGGTCGTCGGGCACCAGCGCGGCCGCCAGGCGCAGGTCGTCGAGGAAGCCGGGGCGGCTCAGGTCGTAGCGGGTCAGGCCGCGCTGGCGCAGCACCGTGGCCGCCCTGATCGGGTCGGCGTCGTGGTCGAGCTCGTCGAGGGCGGCGCTGGCCAGGGCGATGCTGCGCTCGTATTCGCCGGCCAGGTGGGCGACCGTGGCCGTCTGCCTGAGCACGTCGATCCGGTCGCGGCCGATGCGCTCGACCGCGTCGGGCACCTGGTCCCACAGCTCCAGCACCCTGGACAACATCCGGAGCTGCTCGTCGTAGGCGGTGGACTTGCGGGCGGCGGCCGCCGCGCGCCAGGCGCTGACCAGCGCCCAGGTGGAGTTGTGGGCGGAGTGCCAGTGGTGGGCCAGCTCGATCGCGCCGCGCGGGGCGGGCAGGATCGACAGGTCGTGCTCCAGGGCCTCGGCGTAGCGGGTGTGCAGCCGGGTGTGCTCGCCGGGCAGCAGGTCGTCGTGGAGCGACTCGCGGATGAGCGCGTGCCGGAAGCCGTAGCCCTCGCCGTCGACCACCAGCACGTTGCCCGCCACGGCGGGCCGCAGCGCGCGGGACAGCGCGGACTCGTCGAGCCCGGCCACGGCGCTGAGCAGGTCGTGCTCGATGCGCTGCCCGCCGGCGCTGGCCACGCGCAGCAGCTCCTGCGTCTCCTCCGGCAGCCGCTCGACGCTGGCCAGCAGCAGGTCGCGCAGGGACTCGGGCAGCGCCTCGCCACCGCCCGCCTCGCTGAGCAGCGCCTCGACGAACAGCGGGTTGCCCTCGCTGCGCGCGTAGATCAGGTCCATGTCCCCGGGGGACGGCTCGTGCTCCAGGATCCCGGCCGCGAGGGCCACGGCCTCCCTGCGGGTGAGCCTGCGCAGCTCGACCCTGGTCACCCACTCGACCCGGCCCAGCTCGGCGAGCAACGGCCGCAGCGGGTGGGTGCGGTGCAGCTCGTCGGTGCGGTAGGTCACGACGATGAGCAGCCGGGCCGCGGTGCGCTGGTAGCGGACGAGGAACGTCAGCAGGTCGCGGGTGGAGCGGTCGGCCCAGTGGGCGTCCTCCACGATCAGCACGACGGGACGCTCCTCGGCCAGCCGCTCCAGCAGCCCGAGCACCTGCTCGAACAGCCGCGCCCTGGCCTCGGCCCCCTCCTTGCCCGGCTCCCCGAACTCGGGCAGCAGCCGCCCCAGCCCGCCCGCGTTGCCGCCCGGCACGAGCGCGGCGACGCCGTCGCGGCCCAGCTCGCGCACGAGCCCGCGCAGCACGGCGGTGAACGGCGCGAACGGCAGGCCCTCCGTGCCCAGCTCCAGGCAGCCGCCGACGAGCACCAGCGCGTCGCCGGCCCGGTGGCCGGTGAACTCGTTGACCAGCCGGGTCTTGCCGACCCCGGCCTCACCGCCGACGAGCACGGTGGACGACACCCCTGCACGCGCTCTGGCCAGGGCGTCCCCGAGAGCGGCGAGCTCGCGGGCACGCCCCACGAACAAGGGGCTCACGGCGTGGATACTCACGCCCCAAGGATGCCATCCCCCGCCGACAGAACCGCCCGCCGCCCGGCGCGCACGGCCGGGTGGGATGGAGGGGCGATCAGCGGTGACGGCCCGCGCAGGGGCTCAGCGCAGGACCTTGCGGAAAAATGTGGCCGACGCCTCGTAGCCGAGCGCGTGGTAGAACTCCGGCGCCCGCCGCGTCGCCATCGCCACGTAGCCGGCCTCGCGCGTGCGGGCCCACCGCTCGAACTCCTCCAGCAGGGACCGGCCGATCCCCTGCCGGCGCAGCCCGGACTGGACCATGGCCTCCTCCACCCAGGCGACCGGCCCGTTGGCGAACAGCGTCAGATGGACGAACCCGAGCAGGTAACCGTGCACCCGCCCGCCCACGACGGCAGCGAGCAGCAGGGCGTCGTCGTTCGCCAGGAGCGCGGGCAGGGCGGCGTCGAATGCCTCGCGCTCGGGCCTGAACGTCAGCCCGAACTCGCGGGCCAGCGCGAACACCGCGTCCGCGTCCGCCTTCTCCGCCCTCCTGATCAGAAGATCGTCAGCCGTCATGACCAACGACACTAGATCGTCCCGCGCCACCGGCGCAAACTTCGCTCACAGGTCACCGAGCCCGAGCTGACGTGCGATGAGCATGCGCTGCACCTCGCTGGTGCCCTCGCCGATCTCCAGGACCTTGGCGTCGCGGTAGAAGCGGGCGACGGGGAACTCGTTCATGAACCCGTACCCGCCGAACACCTGCGTCGCGTCCCGCGAGTTGTCCATCGCCGCGTTGGAGGAGACCAGCTTGGCGATCGCCGCCTCCTTCTTGAACGGCAGCCCGGCCAGCATCCGCTCCGCCGCGTGGTAGTAGGCCAGGCGCGCGGTGTGGGCGCGGGCCTCCATGTCCGCGATCTTGAACTGGATGGCCTGGTAGTGGCCGATCGGGTGGCCGAACGCCCTGCGCTCCCGGACGTACTTGAGGCATTCGTCCACGCAGCCCTGCGCGAGCCCCACGCTGAGCGCGGCGATCGCGACGCGGCCCTCGTCGAGGGTCTGCAGGAACTGGGCGTAGCCGCGGCCGCGCTCGCCCAGGAGGTTCTCCGCCGGTACGCGGCAGTCGGAGAAGGACAGCTCGCGGGTGTCGGAGGCGTTCCAGCCGACCTTGGAGTACTTCTTCGAGACCGTGAACCCGGGCGTGCCGCTCGGCACGAGGATCGTGGAGATCTCGCGCTCGCCGGTGAGCGCGGCCACGCCGACGACCCCCGTGATGCGGGTGCCGGAGTTCGTGATGAACGCCTTCGTACCGTTGATCACCCATTCGCCGCCGTCGAGCACGGCCGTGCTGCGCATCCCGCCCGGCACGTCGGAGCCGCCGCCCGGCTCCGTCAGGCCGAACGCGCCCAGCATCTCCCCCGAGGCCAGCTTGGGCAGCCAGGTCGCGCGCTGCTCCTCGGTGCCGAACCTGAGGATCGGCATCGCGCCCAGCGACACCGCCGCCTCCAGCGTGATCGACACGCTGGAGTCGACGCGGGCCAGCTCCTCCAGGGCCAGGCAGAGGGCGAAGTAGTCGCCGCCCATCCCGCCGTACTCCTCGGGGATGGGCAGCCCGAACAGCCCCATCGCGCCCATCTGCCGCACGATGTCGTACGGGAACTCCTCGCGCTCGTAGAAGTCGCCGATCATCGGCGCGACCACCTCGCGCGAGAAGGCCTCGACCGTCTTGCGCAACTCTTCGTACTCGTCCTTGAGCATGTCAGCCTTTCGAAAGCGCCTGTACGACGCGGGACGGACTGGGGCGGCCGAGCAGCTCCGCCAGCCAGGTGCTGGTGGACACGAGCTTGCCCAGGTCGAGCCCCGTCTCGATGCCGAGCCCACGCAGCATCCAGACCAGGTCCTCGGTGGCGAGGTTGCCGGTGGCGGACTCGGCGTAGGGGCAGCCGCCGATGCCTCCGGTGGAGGCGTCGACCGTGGTCACACCCGCTCTCAACGCGGCCAGGGTGTTGGCGAGCGCCTGGCCGTAGGTGTCGTGGAAGTGGACGGCGAGCCGGTCCGGCCGGCGGAAGGCCCCGATCAGGGCCGTCACGTGACCCGGCGTGCCGACGCCGATGGTGTCGCCGAGCGAGAGCTCGTAGCAGCCGAGCCCGAGCAGCCGCTCCCCGACCGAGACCACCTGCGCGATCGGCGTCGGCCCCTCCCAGGGGTCGCCGAAGCACATCGACACGTACGCCCGGACCTTCATCCCGTTGTCCAGCGCCCTGGCCACGACCGGCTCGAACATGTCGAACTGGCTCTCCAGGCTCCGGTTCAGGTTCTTCGCGGCGAACGTCTCGGTGGCGCTGGCGAAGATCGCGATCTCGTCCACGCCCAGGTCGAGCGCGCGGTCGAGGCCGCGCGGGTTCGGCACCAGCACGGGGTAGCGCACGCCCGGTCTCCGGTGCAGCCTGGTCAGCAGCTCGTCGGCGTCGGCGAGCTGCGGCACCCATCTGGGGTGCACGAAGCTGGTCGACTCGATGATCTTGTGACCGGCGTCCGCGAGCCGGTCGATGAACTCGGCCTTCACCTCGACGGGCACGACCGAGGACTCGTTCTGCAGCCCGTCGCGCGGGCCCACCTCGTAGATCGTGACCTGCTGCGGAAGACCTTGCACGGGGTACGGCATCACGCCTCCTCTGTGCCGACGATGGGGCCGACCATTGGGCCGGCCACTGGGGTGACCACTGGGGTGACCACTGGGGTGACCACTGGGGTGACCACGGCCAGGACGGCGTCCATGTCGACCGGCCGGCCCGCCTGCACGGGCAGCTCGGCGACGACGCCGTCGCACGGGGCGGTGACCGTGTGCTCCATCTTCATGGCCTCCACGATGACCAGCGGCTGCCCCTTGCTCACCCGCTCGCCGGGCTGCGCCTTGACCACCAGCACCGTGCCGGGCATGGGGCTCCTGACCACGCCGTCGCCCGCCGCCGCGGCGCCGGCCCGGTCGCCCGGGTCGCCGATGAGGTGCCGGGTGAACGACCAGGAGGCGCCGTCCTTGCCCAGCCAGAGGGTGTCGGAGCGGCGCGCCCAGAGGTAGCGCTCGGTGCGCCCGCCGATGGTGACGACCAGCTCGGCACCCCCGGCGGGGCCGCCGTCGAGCCGGATGTGGGCCGCCACCGCCGTACCGTTCAGCCGGACCTCGGCGGATTCCTCGGGCAGCCCGCGCACGTGGACCGCGTGCACGCCGTCCCGCGACTCCAGCCGCCACGTCGTCCACGCCCGCTCCCCGAGCCGCCACCCGTCGGTGACCTCCCAGGGGTCGTCGCCGCGCGGCAAGGCGTGGAAGACGAGCCCAGCCGCCGCGAGCACCTCCTCGGGCACCTGCACGCCCGGCACCAGCTCGGGCAGCGCCCGCTCGACCAGGCCCGTGTCCAGCTCGCCCGCCCGCACGGCCGGGTGCGCGGCCAGCGCCCGCAGGAACGGGACGTTGGTGACCACGCCCAGGACGGCCGTGCGGGCGAGCGCCCGGTCCAGCGTCCTGAGCGCCGAGGCCCGATCGGGACCCCAGGCGACGACCTTCGACAACATCGGGTCGAACTCGCTGCCCACGACCCCGCCCTCGACCAGCCCGGAGTCGACCCGGACGTCCCGCGGCTCCCGGAGCGCCAGGATCCGGCCGCCGCTGGGCAGGAAGCCGCGCTCGGGGTCCTCGGCGTACACGCGGGCCTCCACCGCGTGCCCGTCGAGCCGCACGTCCTCCTGCGCGAACGGCAACCGCTCGCCCGCCGCCACCCTGAGCTGCAGCTCCACCAGGTCGAGCCCGGTGACGAGCTCCGTGACGGGGTGCTCGACCTGCAGCCGGGTGTTCATCTCCATGAAGTGGTAGGCCCCGGTCGTGCCGTCCACGATGAACTCGACCGTGCCCGCCCCCACGTACCCGACCGAGCGGGCGGCCTCCACCGCCGCCGCCCCCATGCGGGCGCGCGTCTCGGGGCTCACGAACGGGGAGGGCGCCTCCTCGATGATCTTCTGGTGCCTGCGCTGCAGGCTGCACTCGCGCTCGCCCAGGTGGACGACGTTCCCGTGGGTGTCGGCCAGGACCTGGATCTCGATGTGGCGCGGGTTCTCGACGTAGCGCTCGATCAGCAGCGTCCCGTCCCCGAACGCCGCCGTCGCCGTACGCCGGGCCGATTCGAGCGCGTCGGGCAGCTCGGCGGCCGACCGCACGAGCACCATGCCCTTGCCCCCGCCCCCGGCGGACGGCTTGATCAGCGCCGGGAAGTCCCTCCACCCCGCCAGCCCGGGCTCGGTCCCGCCGGGCACCACGGGCACCCCGGCGGCCGACACCGTGGCCTTGGCGCGGATCTTGTCGCCCATCGCGTCGATGGCCTCGGCCGGCGGGCCGACGAACACCAGCCCGGCCTCCGCGCAGCGGCGCGCGAACGCGCCGTTCTCCGCGAGGAACCCGTACCCGGGATGTACGGCCTGCGCCCCCGAATCCCGAGCCGCCCCAACAATCGCCTCAATATCCAGATATTTCGGCACCTGGAGAGCAACGTCGGCTTCGAGCACATGCCGGGCACCCGCGTCGGACGGCGTGTGCACGGCCACGGACGTGATGCCGAGCCCGCGCAGCGTGCGCGCGATCCGTACGGCGATCTCGCCCCTGTTGGCGATCAGAACACGGTCGAACACATGCCTCACATCCGGAAGACGCCGAAACCGGCGGGCTCGAGCGGGGCGTTGGCCGCCGCGGACAGCGCCAGGCCCAGGACGGTACGGGTGTCGAGCGGGTCGATCACGCCGTCGTCCCAGAGCCTGGCCGTGGAGTAGTAGGGGTTGCCCTGGTGCTCGTACTGGGCCCTGATCGCCTCGGGGTCGGCGTCGCCGACGGTGGTGAGCACGTTCGCGGCCTGCTCGCCGCCCATGACCGAGATGCGGGCGTTCGGCCACATCCACAGGAACCTGGGAGAGTACGCCCGCCCGGCCATCGCGTAGTTCCCGGCCCCGAACGACCCCCCGATCACCACCGTGAACTTGGGCACCCGTGCGCACGACACGGCCGTCACCATCTTGGCCCCGTGCTTGGCGATGCCGCCCGCCTCGTAGGCCTTGCCGACCATGAAGCCGCTGATGTTCTGCAGGAAGACGAGGGGGATGCGGCGCTGGTCGCACAGCTCGATGAAGTGCGCGCCCTTCATCGCCGACTCGCTGAACAGGATGCCGTTGTTAGCCAGGATCCCCACCGGGTGGCCGTGCACGTGGGCGAACCCGGTCACCAGCGTCGACCCGTACTCGGCCTTGAACTCCAGGAACCGCGACCCGTCCACGATCCTGGCGATCACCTCGCGCACGTCGTAGGGCTGGCGGGTGTCGGCGGGCACGATCCCGTACAGGTCGCGCGGGTCGTGCCGGGGCGGCTCGGGCCGGACGGTCTCCCACGGGCGCGGGGCGCGCGGGGCCAGCGTGGAGACGATGTCGCGGACGATGGCCAGCGCGTGCGCGTCGTCCTCGGCCAGGTGGTCGGTGACGCCGCTGACGCGCGAGTGCAGGTCGCCGCCGCCGAGCTCCTCGGCCGTGACCTCCTCGCCGGTGGCCGCCTTCACCAGCGGCGGGCCGCCCAGGAAGATCGTGCCCTGGCCGCGCACGATGACCGCCTCGTCGCTCATCGCGGGCACGTACGCGCCGCCGGCCGTGCAGGAGCCGAGCACGGCGGCGATCTGCGGGATGCCGCGCGCGGACATCGTGGCCTGGTTGTAGAAGATGCGGCCGAAGTGCTCGCGGTCCGGGAACACCTCGTCCTGCCTGGGCAGGAACGCTCCACCGGAGTCCACGAGGTAGACGCAGGGCAGGTGGTTGTGCAGGGCCACCTCCTGCGCGCGCAGGTGCTTCTTGACGGTGACCGGGTAGTAGGTGCCGCCCTTGACGGTGGCGTCGTTGGCCACGACCACGCACTCGCGGCCCGAGACCCGGCCGACGCCCGTGATGATGCCCGCGGCGGGCGCCTGGTCGTCGTACAGGCCGTTCGCGGCCAGCGGCGACAGCTCAAGGAAGCGGGAGCCCGGGTCGAGCAGGCCGTCCACGCGGTCGCGCGGCAGCAGCTTGCCGCGCTCGACGTGCCGCTTGCGCGACCGCTCGGGACCGCCGAGCGCGGCGGTCGCCAGGCGCTCCAGCAGCTCGGCGGCGAGCCGCTCGTTGAGCTCGGCGTTGCTCTTGTACGCCTCGCTCGCCGGCTCGGCGGCCGACTTCAGGACCGGCCAGTCGCTGCTCATGAGTCCCCTCTCATGGCACGGATGTTAGTCATCATTAACGTAACCGTCTAGCATGTGAGACGTGACCACCGCCTCCACCACACCTACCCGTAATCGGCGCAACAGGCGCGCGGAGATCCTGGACGCGGCCGCCCGGCTGTTCGCCGCCCGCGGCTTCCACGGGGTCTCCATCGAGGACATCGGCGGCGCGGTCGGCGTCTCGGGGCCCGCCCTCTACCGGCACTTCGACGGCAAGGACGCGTTGCTGTCGGAGATGCTGCTGGACGTCAGCTCGCGGCTGCGCGAGTCGGCCGTGGCGGTCGTCACCTCCGCGCCCGGCCCGAAGGAGGCGCTGGACGCGCTGCTCAACGTGCAGATCACGTTCGCGATCGAGCAGCCGGCGCTGATCACGGTGCACGACCGGGAGCTGGGCAACGTGCCCGAGCCGCAGCGCAGGCAGATCAGGCGGCTGCAGCGGCTCTACGTCGAGGAGTGGGTGACGGTGCTGGCCGAGCTGCATCCAGCGTGCCCGGCGGCGCGGCTGCGCGCGGCCACGCACGCCGTTTTCGGGCTGCTCAACTCGACGCCGCACAGCGCCGGGGAGCTGCCCGCGCAGGACATGCGGCCGCTGCTGCACGCGATGGCCCGGGCGGCCGTGGACGCCTCTGTTAACCTCGGGTATTCACCGCTGAAGCGCTTTGAAGATCGGTAGATGCAAGGAAGGTGCCTCCGACCTGCGATGATCGGATTGCCTAGATCACGAAATCGCAGAGAACGGATGCACCTTCAGGGTGAAC
>NZ_JBQQCB010000183.1:0-16717 GCF_052246675.1 Nonomuraea sp. KM90
CTTCGATGGCGAGGCGGGTCTTGCCGGTGCCGCCCGGGCCGACGATCGTGACCAGGCGGGCGGTGGGGAGCAGGGCGCCCAAGCGGGCCAGCTCGTCCGCGCGTCCCACGAAGCTCGTGAGCTGCGCGGGCAGCCCCGTCACCACGGCGCGCTCCCGCTCGCCCCGCAGGATCTCCAGGTGCAGGGCCGCGAGCTCGGGGGAGGGGTCCGTGCCCAGCTCCTCGGCCAGCAGCCGCCGCCCCTCGTCGTACACCGCCAGCGCCTCAGCCGGCCGCCCCGCCGCGTGCAGGGCCCGCATCAGCAGCCCGCGCGGCCGCTCCCGCAGCGGGTGGGCGGCCACGAGCTCGCGCAGCCCGGCCGCCGGGCTCGCCTCGGGCAGGGACAGCTCGGCCTCGAACAGGTCCTCGGTGGCCGCCAGCCGCAGCTCCTCCAGCCGCACCGCCTGCGGCCCGGCGAACGGCGCGTCCGCCACGTCCGCCAGCGCCGGGCCGCGCCACAGCTCCAGCGCCTCCCGCAGCAGGGCCGCGGCCTGCGCGGGCCGGCCGGCCGCCAGCAGCCCGCGCCCGTCCCGGGACAGCCGCTCGAACCGGTACGCGTCCACGCACTCCCGATCGACCGCCAGCCGGTAGCCGGTCCCGTGGAACTCGATCAGGTCAGGCGGCAGGTTCCGCCTGAGCCGGGAGATCTGCGCCTGTATGGCGTTGGCCGCCTCCGCCGGGGGCCGGTCGCCGTACTGGCCGTCGACGAGGCGTTCGACGCTGACCAGCCGCCCCGCGTCGAGCAGCAGCATCGCCAGCAGCGCACGCGGCCGGGGACCGCCCACGGCGATCGGGTCGCCGCCGGCCGGCCGCACCACGAGCGGGCCCAGGACACCAAACTGCACGCCCCCGATTGTCCCTCAACTGACCAGGCGAAACGGAATTATCGGTATGCCTACCGATGCACATACGTATTTTCCCGCCGGGGGCGAGGGCCTAGCGTCTGGCGGCAACAAGGCGAAACGGTCCGCTCGCTTTCCCGTCACCCTCCATCACCCCCCAGTTTCCCTGACATCTCCGCGAGTCCAGGCGATCCCGGACGACGCGGCGGCCGTCGTGCGCTCACAAGCGCCCGGCGGCCCGGGGGAACCGCCGAAAGGAGCACCCAGCGTGAAACGCAAAGCCCTGCTCGCGGCGGTCGTGGGCATCGCCACGGCCGCGACGATGGCGTTACCCGCGTCATCCGCGAACGCCGCCCCTCCAGGGGCCGCCAAGTCCCAGGAGACCAGGCTCGCGGCGGCCGACCCCGAGTCGCTCGCGGCCGCGGTCGCGGACAAGGCCGTCGCCAGCCGGCTCGACGAGCTCACCAGGGGACCGGACGAGGCGTACAGCCGGGTCTCGGTCACCCCCGGCGCGAGTGACATGTTCTACGTGGCGTACGAGCGTACGTACAAGGGCCTGCCCATGGTCGGCGGTGACGCCGTCGTGGTCACGGACGCGGCGGGGCACGTCAGGGACACGGTCGCGGCGGCCGGGCCGAGCCCGCGCGACGTGCCGACCAGGGCCACGATCAGCGCCGGGCGGGCCACCGAGGTCGCCAGGACCAGGCTGGAGCGGGTGGACGACACCGCCGAGCCGCGCCTGGTGGTGCTGGCCTGGGGCGAGCGGCCCCGGCTGACCTGGGAGGCCGTGGTCAGCGGCATCGCCGGGGGCAAGCCGAGCATCCAGCACGTGTTCGTGGACGCGCGCACCGGCAGGATCGCCGACTCGTACGACCTGGTACGCGCCGGCACCGGCACCGGCTTCTACAACGGCCAGGTGACGATCGGCACCAGCGGCTCCGGCAGCTCGTACTCGATGACCGA
The DNA here is from genome assembly GCF_052246675.1 of Nonomuraea sp. KM90. Taxonomy (NCBI): domain Bacteria; kingdom Bacillati; phylum Actinomycetota; class Actinomycetes; order Streptosporangiales; family Streptosporangiaceae; genus Nonomuraea; species Nonomuraea sp. KM90. The sequence continues at coordinate 1,844 of NZ_JBQQCB010000183.1, forward strand.
CACCAGCAGGCCCGGCATCCAGTGCGGCGGCCAGGGAGGCACCGCCTACACCGGCACGGACGACACGTGGGGCAACGGCTCCGGCACCAACCTGGAGACCGCCTGCGTCGACGCGCTCTACGGCGTGCAGCGCGAGTGGGAGATGCTGCGCGAGTGGCTCGGCCGCAACGGCATCAACGGCAGCGGCCGCGGCTTCCCCGCCCGGGTCGGGCTGAACGAGGTCAACGCCTACTGGAACGGCAGCTACACCAACTTCGGCCACAACCAGGCCAACACCCAGCAGGCCACCCCCATCGACGTCGTGGCCCACGAGTACGGGCACGCGATCTTCCAGACCACCCCGGGCGGCGCCGGCTCGGGCAACGAGAACGGCGGCATCAACGAGGGCACCGGCGACATCTTCGGCGCGCTCACCGAGCACTACGCCGACAACCCCAACGACCCGCCGGACTACCTGGTCGGCGAGGAGGTCAACCTCGTCGGGCAGGGGCCGATCCGGAACATGTACAACCCGGGCGCGCTCGGCGACCCGAACTGCTACTCCTCCTCGATCCCGAGCACCGAGGTGCACGCGGCGGCCGGCCCGCTGAACCACTGGTTCTACCTGCTGGCCGAGGGCAACAACCCGGGCGGCGGCAAGCCGTCCAGCCCGATCTGCTCCGGAGGCCCGTCGTCGGTCACCGGCATCGGCATCCAGAAGGCCGGCAAGATCTTCATGGGCGCGCTCGGCCGCAAGACGTCCACCTGGCGCTACTCGAACGTCCGCGCGGCCTCCGTCGCGGCCGTCATCGAGCTGTACGGCGCGAGCAGCGTCGAGTGCAACACCACCAAGGCCGCCTGGAGCGCGGTGAGCGTGGCGGCGGCGTCGGGCGAGCCCGCGTGCGGCACGCCGGGCAACGACTTCTCGCTCTCGCTCAACCCGTCGTCCGGCAGCGCGGCGCCGGGACAGCAGCTCACGGTCACGGTCGGCACGCAGACGACCTCGGGCAGCGCGCAGACGGTGAACCTGGCCGCGTCCGGGCTGCCGGGCGGCACCACGGCGAGCTTCAGCCCGTCGTCGGTGACCTCGGGCAACTCCTCGACGCTGACGCTGTCGGTGGGCTCGGCCACGGCGCAGGGGTCGTACCAGATCACCGTCACCGGGGCGGGCACGGCCACGCACACCGCCACGTACGCGCTCACCGTCGGGCAGGGGCCGGGCGGCAGTGACCCGCCGGACATCAGCCTGAGCAACGTCAAGGCGCACCTGACGCAGTTCCAGTCGATCGCGACCGGTAACGGCGGGAACCGCAGGTCCACGGGCAGCGGCTACCTCCAGTCGGTCTCCTACATCGAGGAGAAGCTGCGCGCGGCCGGCTACACCGTGGCACGGCAGAGCTGCGGCACGACCTACTGCACCGGCGGCGCGGGCCCGAACCTGATCGCCGACTGGCCGGGCGGCGACGCGAACCAGGTCATCATGTCCGGCGCGCACCTCGACAGCGTCTCGGCCGGACCCGGCATCAACGACAACGCCTCGGGCTCGGCCAACCTGCTGGAGGTCGCGCTGACCCTGGCGCAGAAGAACCCGGCACTGGCCAAGCACGTCAGGTTCGGCTGGTGGACCGACGAGGAGCAGGGGCTCAACGGCTCGGAGTTCTACGTCGCCTCGCTCAGCGCCACCGAGCGGTCGCGGATCAAGGTCTACTACAACTACGACATGACCGGCTCCACCAACGGCGGCTACTTCATCAACAACATCACCACCACCGGGGCCGCCTACCTGAAGGAGTTCTACGACCGGCTGAACCTCCAGCCCGAGGAGAACGTCGAGGGCGCCAACCGCTCGGACGACGCCTCCTTCCGCAACGCCGGCATCGCCAGCTCGGGCGTCGCGGCCGGCGCCAGCGCCACGAAGACGTCGGCGCAGGCGGCCAAGTGGGGCGGCACGGCCGGGCGCGCGTACGACTCCTGCTACCACGCGGCCTGCGACACCTCCGCCAACATCAACGACACGGTCCTGGACCGGGCGGCGGACGCGGCGATGTACGCGGTCTGGAAGCAGGCGGTCGGCGACACCCCGCCGGCGCGCGACTTCTCGATCTCGGCGAACCCGGCCTCCGGCACCGTGCAGGCGGGTTCGGCGGCGACGACCACGATCGGCACCGGCACCACGGCGGGCACCGCCCAGACCGTGAACCTGGCGGCGAGCGGGCTCCCGACGGGTGCCTCGGCCACGTTCAACCCGGCCTCGGTGACCTCCGGCGGGTCGGCCACGCTGACGGTATCGACCGCGCCCACCACACCGGCCGGGAACTACACCGTCACGGTGACCGGCACGGGTGAGACGGTCACGCGTACGACGACGTACGCGCTGACCGTGGAGGGCACCTCCGGCGGCCGGACGTTCACGAACGGCACCAACTATCCGATCGCCGACTTCAGCAACACCCAGAGCTCGGTCGGCTCCACCGCGACGGGCGCCGCGACCTCCCCGGTCCGGCTGTCCATCACGATCAGCCACACGTGCGCGGAGGACCTCGACATCTGGCTGCGCGGCCCCAACGGCACCTGGTACGCGGTGGACCGCTACGGCGGCACGACCTGCACCGCGTACGGCACCAGGACGTTCTCCGTCCCGGTGACCCAGCAGGCGGCCGGCACCTGGGTGCTCGACATCGAGGACGTCTACGCCGGTGACACCGGCTTCCTCGACTCGTGGAGCATCACGGTCTAGCCGCCCGGTCACTCGGGGGTGGCGGGCCCCGGCCGGTCGTCCGGCCGGGGCTCTCTCACGTCCGCCCGCGTGCGCACGCCGAGCTTCTGCAGCACCCGCGCCACGTGCGTGTCCACCGTCCGCTGCGACAGGAACAGCACCTCGGCGATCTCCCTGTTCGTCCGCCCGAGCGCGACCAGCCTGGCCACCTCGCTCTCCCGGGGCGACAGGACGCCGTTGCCGGCCTTCCTGCCCCGGCGCGGCGGGGCGGGCCGGCCCCGGTCGGGCCCGATCTCGCGCAGCAGCCGCCGGCAGCGGGCCGCGTCGTGGGTGGCGCCGAGCGCCGCGTACCGCTCGCCCGCGTCGGCGATCAGCTCGGTGGCCCGCTCCCGGTCCCCGAGCGCGAACCGGGCACCCGCCTCGGACTCCGCCGCCCGCGCCGCCGAGTACGGTCGCGGCATCGCCAGGTACGCCACCCGCGCCCCGGCGTAGCGCCGCGCCGCCTCCTCGAACGCGCCCGCGTCCCAGGCCAGCACGCCCCTGGCGAGGTCGAGCCCGGCGTGCGCCGACGGCGCGGTCCGGCCCTCGATGCCCGCCGCGAACTCGGCCACCAGCCCCGCAGCCTCCGCCGGCCGCCGGGCCCTGAGCAGCGCGGCGACGGCGGCCGGGACGAGCTGGTCGCCCCAGACCCACACGCCCTTGCGCCGCAGCCGGGTCACCGCCAGGTCGGCCGCGCGCACCGCCGGCTCCAGCGCGCCCCTGGTCAGGTGCAGCTCGACCAGCCCGCTGGAGCCCGCCACGGCGACCGGCAGGAACCCCGAGTCGAGGTCCCGCACGCCGGCCACCTCCAGGTGCTCGCCGGCCTCGTCCCACTCGCCCCTGGCCAGGGCCAGCACGCCGAGCGCGAGCCGGGCCTCCACCGCCAGCAGTGGCGCCTCGTACGTCATCTCGACGGCGGCCACCGCCCGCTCGCGCAGGCCGTCCCAGCGGCCGGTGAGCAGGTCGAGCCGGATCGACGACATCTCCACCAGGAACACCGGGTAGAGCGCGCCGGTCTCCTCGGCGACGCGCCTGCTCTGGTCGGCGAAGCGGCCGGCGGCGGCGTAGTGCCCGAGGGCGAGCGCGGCGTCGTACAGGTTGGAGTAGCCGCGGGCCACCTGCCTGCGCACGGCCGTGGACGGGTCGTTGACCGGCAGCGTCTCCGCCAGGTCGAACGCGTCCGGCGAGCCGATCATCATGGTCAGGCTCACCCGGTTGGCCAGCACGGCGGCGGCCAGCTCCGGGTCCTGGCCCGCCACCAGCAGCTTCTCGGCCTGCGCCATCCACTCCTCGTGCACGGCAAGCGGCTCGCCGCCCCACGCGGGCATGGCCAGCAGCGCCAGACCGCGGGCGGCCAGGCAGGGGCTGTCGGCCAGGTCGGGGAGCGCGGCCAGGATCTCCTGCCGGCCCGCGGTGATCGCGCCGGCCTGGTTGGACAGCAGCACGCCCAGGTTGAGCCGGGCCTGGCCGCGTACCTTCCTGGACAGGAAGTCGTCGGAGAGCAGGTGGCGCAGGATGCGGACCACGCGGCGGTGCGACAGGCCGACCGCGGCGACCCGGCTGAGCCGCAGCGCCAGCGGGCCCCGGGCCTCGCGGGGGAGTTTCGGGTCGGCGAGCAGCCCTTCGAGCAGCTCGACGGCGAGCGGGATGTCGCCCAGGGCGGCGGCGTGCTCCGCCGCGGCGCCGCCGTGCCGCTGCCAGGCCGCGAAGTCGCCGGCGCGGCGGGCGTGGTGGGCGAGCTGGACCAGGGGCGGCGGGTCGAGCGCGGCCAGCGCGGCCATGGCCCGGCGGTGGATGAGGCGGCGGTCGGGGCCGGGGATGGCGTCGTAGACGGCCTGCTGGGCGAGGTCGTGGCGGAAGCCGTACTGGCCGTCCTGGTGCTCCAGCAGCACGCCGGCCTGCAGCGCGCGGCTCAGCCCGGACTCCCCGGGGTCGTGGCCCGAGACGGCGTTGATCAGCGGCTCCTCGGCCGGCAGGCCCAGCACGGCGGCGGCGCGCACGGAGCTCAGCGCGGCCGGCGACAGCCCGGTGAGCCGCTCGGCCATGGCCTCGCGCAGCAGCACCGGCACGGCCATGCGGTCGAGCGCCGCCGGCTCGGGTAAGCGGCCCTCGTCATCGAGCAACGAGCGCACCACCTCCTCGATCACGAACGGCACCCCGGCGGTGCGCTCGTGCAGCCTGGCGGCGAAGGCCGCGGTCGGCTCCGCCCGGCCGAGCAGCGCCCCGGCCAGGCTGCGCACGCCCTCGACGTCGAGCGGCGTCAGCGAGATCACCTCGCTGCGCACGCCCGGCGCCCGCCGGTAGGCGTGCCCGAACGGCAGCCCCGGCACCGGCAACTCCTCCCTGCGGAACGTCACCACCAGCGCCAGCCCGTCCGGCGGCTGGTCGGTGAGGAAGCGCAGCAGGTCGCGGGTGCCGTCGTCGGCCCAGTGCAGGTCCTCCACCACCAGCACGACCGGCCCGGCAGCGGCCAGCAGCGCGTGGACCGCGCGGAACAGGTGGTGCCGCTCGGCCCGGGGGTCGTCCATCGGGGGCGGGGACGGGGCCGGCGGCAGGCGCCCCGCCAGCTCGGGCAGGTAGCCGCGCAGCGCCCCGGTGACCGGGCTGAGCCGGTCGCGGTCCGGCAGCGCGGCGGCGACGTGACGCAGGGCGTCGAGGACGGGTCCGTACGGGAAGGGCTCGCGGATCTGGTGGCAGTGGCCGAGCAGCACCGTTCGCCCGCCGCCGGTGAGCGGCCCGATCGCCGCCCTGACCAGGCTGGTCTTGCCGATCCCGGCCTCGCCCTGCACCTGGGTGACGGCGGGCGGGCTGGTGATGGTGCTGACGAGTAATCGCAACTGGGCGTCGCGCCCGACCAACGCAGGAGAAGCCAGGCTTGCCATCGGGGTCTCCGTAACAGTGCGTTCTACTCCCCCTGTCGGAATACCGTTATCCTCTCCCGGTCAGCCGCGGTCAAGCCTCCTGTGGCGTCCTGCGCGGGAAGCGCCACCGCGGCGAGTCCGGCCTTGTCCGCAGCCGAAGCCCCCGCACCTTCCGCCGGTAGGCTGGCCGCATCATGGACAGCACGCTGGGGCTGCGCGAGCGCAAGAAGGCCGAGACACGTCAGGCCGTACACGAGGCGGCGCTGCGGCTCGTGGTCGAGCACGGCCTCGACGCCGTCACGGTGGAGGCGATCGCCGACGCGGCGAACATCTCGCGGCGGACGTTCTCCAACTACTTCTCCGGCAAGGAGGACGCGCTGCTCTACGGCGAGGAGCAGCGCATCCGGGCCCTCGTCGACCAGGTGAGCGCCCAGCCGTCCGGGATGCCGGCCTGGCAGGCGCTGCGGGCCTCGATCGACCAGCTGCACCAGCAGCTGGGGGAGCCGGAGCGCGAGTGGGCGCTGCGCGCCCGCCTGGCCAGGCGGCACCCGGCGCTGCTGGCCCGGCAACTGGCGAACCACGCGGCGCTGGAGCGAGATCTGACGGAGGTCATCGCCGACCGCCCCACCCCGGTGCCGCCCCGGGTGCTCGCCGCGGCCTTCCTGGTGGCGTTGCGGCTGGCCACGCACGTGTGGACGGAGGAGCAGGAGGCGCGCACGCTGCGCGAGGTCATGAGCGAGACCCTCGACCAGATCGCCCACCCCTTCACCTGACCACCTCGCCCCCCGACGTGCCACGCCCGGCTCGCCCCCGACACGCCACGCCCGGCTCGCCCACCTTCGCCCGCCCGCGCCCACCTTCGCCCTCCCCTCCCTCCCGGAAGGACAGCACTTCCGCGTTCGCGCTGTAGTGGCGTGCTCGGTGGGGATGGGCGCCGGCGAGTGCCTCAGCGGTTGTCCTCGATCAGCGGTTGTCTCCGATGACGAAGCCGGTGAAGGTGTCCACGTCCACGGCCGAGCGGGCCACGACCGTCCCGTCGCTGATCAGCGCGATGTGCAGCCGCCCGCTCGACCAGCCCTCCGGCAACGTGGCGTGCACCTCGGCGGCCCCGCTGAGCAGGAACGGCTTGGCCTCGATCCACGGCCCCGCGGAACCGGGCTCGGCGGGGGTGGCGCCGAAGACGGAGGTCCAGGCGGTGTGCAGGTGGCCGTTGACCGGCTCGGTGCCGTGGTGCGAGACGCGGACGGGCACGCTCACCTCGCGCGACTCGCTGAGCAGGTCCCGGCCGGGCGCGACGGGGACGACGTCGAGCACGAGCGTGGTCGTGGCGTTCACCTCGGCCGGGTCCACCCCGGCCAGGTCCTTGGCCCGGCGCTCGAAGTCGAGCAGGCCGGCCGACTCGTGCTCGATGTCGTACAGCTCGGTGTAGACGTAACCGGCCACGCGGTCGTGGCGGCGCAGCTCCTGGGTCTGCCAGCGCAGCTGCCAGCCCCGCTCGACGGAGGTGAAGCCGGTGCCGTACTCGCTGTTGAGGTTGGGCAGGCCGCGCAGCGGCTGGTCCGGCGTGCCGGCCAGCTTCTTGCGCACCACGAAGTCGGGGCCGAGCTTGACGGGGAAGTCGTCCTGGCCGCCGTCGAGCAGCGCGGCGACCGTCCGGCCCCAGGAGGCGGCGGACTCGTCGTAGTAGTGCCAGTCGAGCAGGTCGGTCTTGACGTGGGTCCAGCCGGAGTTGTCCACCGCGGGCCGGCTCGCGTCGAGGCTCTTGAGCAGGTCGTACGCCTGCGCCGTCGCCTGCTGCTTGGCCGGGTCGCCGGGGATGTCCCAGTCCAGGCCCCACTCCTCGTTGTACAGGCCCCAGATGACGATCGCGGGCGAGTTGCCGTCCCGCTCGACCATGGGCGCGACCTGCTCCTCGAACGCCGCCACCGAGTCGGCGGAGAAGCGGCCGGTCGCCGCGGGCTCGGCCCACACGAGCATGCCGAGCCGGTCGGCGTGGTGGACGAAGCGCGGGTCCTCCAGCTTGAGGTGCTTGCGCACCAGGTTGTAGCCCGCCGCCGCGGCCAGCTCGATGTCGTGGACCAGCGCGCCGTCGTCGGGCGCGGTGATCCCGGTACGCGGCCAGTACCCCTGGTCGAGCACCCCGCGGACGAACAGGCGGTCGCCGTTGAGGTACAGGTCCTCGCCGATCACCTCGATCCGCCGCAGGCCGGTGTAGGCCGCGACCTCGTCGGTGCCGTCGGCCGAGGTCAGGGTGGCGTCGACGTGGTAGAGGTGCGGGTCCTCGGGCGACCACAGGCGCGGTTCGGCCACCGGGATCCCGGCCGCCGCCAGGCCGCCCACGACCGGGATCTCGATCGTGGTGCCCGTGCCGCGCAGGCTCAGCCGGAGCAGGGCCTCCTCCGACGGCCCCGCCACCCGCGCCTCGACCTCGATGGCGTCCAGCCCCTCCGAGGGGCGCAGCTTCAGCGCGGCCACGTACGTGGCGGGCCGGGCCTCCAGCCAGACGCTCTGCCAGATGCCCGACGACGGGGTGAAGCAGACGCCGTCGAAGTCGTCGCGCGGGATGCTGCGCTGCTTGCCGTGCGCGATCTCGCGCTTGTCCAGCGGCGCGGAGACCCGGACGACGACCTCCTGCCGCCCCTCGACGAGCGCATCGGTGATGTCGGCCTCGAACGGCGTGTAGCCGCCCCGGTGGGTGGCCACCTCGACGTCGTTGACGTAGACCGTGGCCTCGTGGTGCACGGCTCCGAACTGGAGCACGACCCGCTGCCCGCCCCACTCCGCGGGCACGGTGAACGAGCGGCGGTACCACGCCACGGGCAGCCAGTGGGCCTCGATGCCCGACGCGGGGGTCTCCCAGGCGAAGGGCACGGTGATGGTCCGGTTCCAGTCCTGCTCGGTGTCGGCCCGGAAGTCCCAGTCGCCGTTCAGGCTGGACCAGCTGTGCGACCGGTCGAAATGGGGCCGGGGATATTCCGCACGCGGCGTCATGGTGCTCTCTTTCATGTGATCGGGGTCAGCCCTTGACGCTGCCCGCGAGGATGCCGTTGATGAAGTGGCGCTGCAGCAGGACGAAGATCACCAGCAGCGGCAACATGGCGATGCTCCCGGCGGCCAGCAACTCGCCCCACACGGTGGCGAAGTCGGCGCCGATCCGGTTGCCGGTGACGTTCTGCGCCAGCGTGGACAGCACCACCTGCAGCGTCTGGTGCGCGGTGTCGTTGACGGCGACGACCGGCCAGACGAAGTCGTTGTAGACGTTCATGGTGGTCAGCACGGCCAGCGCGGCCAGGCCGGGGCGGATGACCGGCAGCACGACCTTGTAGAAGATGCCGAACTCGCCGGCCCCGTCCACCCGCCCGGCGTCGATCAGCTCGTTCGGGATGGCGGCGATGGTCTGCCGCATCCAGAAGATGCTGAACGCGTCGATGCTGCCCGGCAGGATCAGCGCCTGGTAGGTGTTCACCCAGCCCAGCGCGCTCATCTCGAGCAGCAGGGGGATGATCAGCACCAGCGTCGGCAGCATCAGCGTCAGCAGCACGATGCCGAACAGCAGGTTCTTGAACGGGAAGTCGTACTTGGCGAACGCGTAGCCGGCCAGCGGGCAGAAGAACATCGTCATCGCGCCCTTGACCACCAGCACCAGCGCCGTGTTGGCGAATCCGGTGCCGATGGGCACGTCGGCGAACATGGCCCGGTAGTTGTCCAGCGTCAGCTCGCCGATCGACAGCGGGCTGGCGATGATCTCCGCCGCCGGCTTGAGCGAGGAGCTGACCGCCCACCAGATCGGGTACAGGAACGCGATCGCGAGCAGCACCAGCAGCGCGTACTGCACGATCCCCGGCCTGGGCTGGTTCATGAGACCTCGTCTTTCGGGCGCAGCAGCCTGACCGAGACCAGCGACAGGCCGAAGACCAGCAGGACCAGCAGGAACGAGTTAGCGGCGCCGGTGCCCAGGTCCGAGGCGGTGATGTGCTCGTACAGGTAGAGCCCTGCGGTGGTGGTGGAGCCGTACGGGCCGCCCTCGGTGACCACGAACGGCTCGGCGAACATCTGGAAGACCGCCAGCGTCTGGATGACCACCAGGAACGCCATGCTCCGCCGCACCAGCGGCACGGTGATCGACCAGAACTGGCGCCAGCGGGAGGCGCCGTCGAGGGAGGCGGCCTCGTACACGCCGCCGGGGACGGCCTGGAGGCCGGCGAGCAGGATGATGATCGCGAACCCGGTGGTCTTCCACAGGAACAGCAGCGCCAGCGTCGGCTTCGACCACGCCGTGGAGGTCAGCCAGCCCACGTCCGGCAGCCCCACCAGGTTGAGCAGGTAGTTGACCAGCCCGTAGTCCTGGTCGAACACCACGATCCACACCTGCGCCATGGCCACCAGCGGGGTCACGAACGGCGCGATGAACGCCACCCGGAAGAACCCGCGCAACCGCAGCTTGGCGTTGGCCAGCAGCACCGCGCCGCCCAGCCCGGCCACGACCTGGATCGGCACGATGAGCAGCCACATGACGGCGCTGTTGCCGAGCGAGGCCCAGAAGTCCGGGCTGGTCAGCAGGTAGAGGTAGTTGTCGAGGCCCACCCAGCGGGCCCCGCTCCCGCCCCGCCAGCGCATGAAGCTGAGCTGCAGCGCGTAGATCAGCGGGTAGATCCCGAACGCGGCGAAGACCACGAAGAACGGGGCGATGAACAGGTACGGCGACAGCCGCGTGGACCGCCAGATCCGCGGCCGGGACCGCGCGTGGACGCCGCTCGTGAGGCTCGCCGTCATGACCGGTCGATCAGGTTGCGCTGGATCTTCTCGGCCGACTCCGAGATCACTTGGTCAGGCGTCATCTTGCCTTCCATCAGGCGTTGCATGTTGTTGCCGAGGTAGTCCACCGACTGGGCCCACCACCACGGGATCGGCGCGGCGGCCGGGATGGTGGCGGCGGCCTCGACGGCGACCTTCCACAGGTCCTGGCCGCCGAGCGCCTCGATGGGCTGGAACAGCGGCTTGGCCGGGTCGAGGGCGGGCGTGTAGCTCGGGATCGAGGTGGACAGGCCGCCGGGGTAGACGTCGTTGGGGCCGTACACGGCGGTGTAGCCGGGCTCCTTGAAGCACAGGAACTCGTACAGCAGCCAGGCCAGCTCCGGGTTCTTGGCCTTGGCCGGGATGATGAAGCTGCTGCCGCCCATCGCGCCGCTGCGCGCGCCGCCCGGCGTCCAGGCCGGCAGCGGCGCGGCCCGCCACTTTCCCTTGGTGTTCTTGAGGAGTTGCTGCGGCGCGAACGACCACCAGATCGCCCACGGCACGAACACCTGCTGGCCGTTGTCGAGCGTGTTGACGTCGGCCTGCTCCAGGTAGGGGGCGTGGGTGACCAGGCCGTCCTTGACCGCGGTCTGGATCCAGGTGAAGATCCGCCGGTATTCCGCGGAGTCCAGCCGCAGCCTGCCCTGGGCGTCGGTGAGGCTCGTGCCCTGCTGGTTGGCCAGCATCTCCAGCCAGAGCTGGCTGAGGAACGGCGTCTTCTCCAGGTGGATGGGCTTGGTCCTGGGGTCCTTCTCCTTGATCGTCCTGGAGGCGGCGAGCAGGTCGTCGTACGTGGCCAGGCTCGCCGGGTCGACCCCGGCGCTCTCCAGGACGTCCTCGCGGTACCAGAGCAGCCCGGGGTCCAGGTCCCACGGCACGCCGTAGATCTTGCCGTCCACCGTGTTGACCGACAGCTTGTACGCCGAGGTCTGGTCCTTGTACGGCGCGATCAGGTCCGTCAGGTCGAAGAGGTGCTCGGCCTGCCCGCCGATCTTGGCGTCGTCCCAGAAGCTGCCGTCGGGCACGTCGGTCCCGCTGATGAGCGTGTTGGCCAGCTTGGCGTCGATGTCCACGGCCTGGTGGTTCACCTTGACGTTCGGGTACGCCTGGCGGAACTTGGCGATCGCCGCGTCGAAGACCTTGAACAGGTCGCCGGATCGGTTCCAGATCGTGATCTCGCCCTTGGCCGCGGACGTCGTGGCGGTCGGCGCGGCCAGCTTGCTCGGCTGCGCGCTCGTACCGCCGGGGGCGGCGCACGCGGCGGCCAGAGAGCCTGTGGCGGCGAGTGCGCCGATGCCCAGGGCTCCCTGGAGAAAACCGCGACGGCCTATGCGGGGTGTGGACATCTTCGACTCCTCGCCGGACGGGGGAAGGTGCTGTGAGGGCTCTGCAACGATGCAGACATAATGCATACTCGTGTGCAACGATGCAAGAGCGGATTTAGGATCTTCCCAAGACCAGCAGCCGGAGGTATAGGAGACGCATGGCCGGTCCAACCCTGCGTGACGTCGCCAAGCGGGCGAACGTGTCCATTCGCACGGTGTCCAACGTGGTCAACGGTTACGCGCCGGTCTCCGACGAGCTGCGCGCGCGGGTGCAGGCCGTCCTGGACGAGCTCGACTACCGTCCCAACCTCATCGCCCGCAACCTCAAACAGGGGCGTACGGGGATGATCGCCCTCGTGGTGCCCGAGCTTGACGTGCCCTACTTCGCCGAGCTGGCCCGCGAGGTGATCACCGCCGCCCGCGCCCACGGCTACGTGGTCATGATCGACCAGACCGACGGCGACGGGGACCGGGAGCGCGAGCTGCTCGGGCGGGACTCGCGGGCCACCATGTTCGACGGCCTGCTGCTCAGCCCCCTCTCGGTCTCCGCCGAGGAGCTGCGCGGCCGGGGCAACCGGATCCCGATCGTGCTGCTCGGCGAGCACATCTTCAACGGCAGCTTCCCCCACGTGGCCATCGACAACGTGGCCGCCGCCCGCGACGCCACCGCGCACCTGCTGGACCTGGGCCGCCGCCGGGTGGCCGCGATCGGCGACCAGCCGTACGCGACCGGCGAGACCGCCCAGCTCCGCACCACCGGCTACCGGCAGGCGCACACCCGCGCCGGCCTGGAGGTGGACGATTCCCTGATCGTGTCCACCCCGCACTTCCACCGCCGCCTGGGCGCCGAGGCCATGGAACGGCTGCTCGCCCTCCCCGAGCCGCCGGACGCGGTGTTCTGCTACAACGACCTGCTCGCCCTGGGCGCGGTCCGGGCACTGACCAGGGCCGGCCGCCGCATCCCCGACGACGTGGCCGTGGTGGGCGTGGACGACATCGAGGAGGGCCAGTACAGCACGCCCAGCCTGACCACGGTCGCCCCTGACAAGGGGGAGCTCGCCCGCCGGGCGGTGGACACGCTGCTGGAGTCGATCCGCGGCGAGCTCGGCTCACCCCCCGAGATCGTGGTGCCCCACCGGCTGATCGTCAGGGAGAGCACGGCAGGCGAGACGCCGGCCTGAACCGGGCTGCCGACGGTAGTGCTGGGACCACCTCAGGGTCTAGCCGCAGCGCCCGTGCCCGCGCGCGCGGCCACGGCTTGGATGGCCGGTATGACGACTCCTGGACGCTGGATCGAGGGCACCGGTCTGGTGCTCGGCCCGTTGCTGCTGCTCGCCGGGGTGCTCACCCGGCTCGGCGCGGACGACTTCTTCCCCGGCCAGCTGGCCGCCCACGCCGCCGCCCCGGGACGGATGGCCTGGTCCTACGGCCTGTACACGGCCGGGGTCGTGCTGCTGTGGCCCGCCGTGACCGCCCTGGCCCGGCTGATCAAGATCAGGCGTCCCGGATGGGCGCAGTGGGGCCTCACGCTCGTGGTGCTCGGGCTGTTCGGGCGGGTGTTCCACGCCGGGGTGAGCCATCTGGCCTTCCAGCTCGTGGACGTGCTCGGCCTGGAGGCGGCCCAGCGGGCGGTGGCGGAGACGTACGGCGCCTTCCACGTGTTCAAGGCGGTCAACGTGTGCATCATGGGCGGCTGGATCGTGCTGGCCGTCGGCGCCTACCGGGCCGGGGCGCTGGGCCTCGCCCGGAGCGTGGCCCTCGGGCTGGCCGCCCTGCTGCCGCTGGGCGTGCTCAAGGGCAGCAGCGACCCGGTCTCGCTGGTGGCCCTGGCCGGGCTCGCCGTCGCGCTGGTGCCGCTGGGCGTGTCCGTGCTGAGGCAGGGGCCCGCGCCCCGGTGGTGGGCCGCGGGGCTGGCGGTCGCGTTCGTCCCCGTCGCGTTCCTCCTGGGGCTGGCCGGTTGACCGCGGGCGGGAGACCGGCGCCGGCGCCTGGCGGTCACGACAGGGCGATCTCGAAGTGCACGGTCTGGAAGTGCTCGGGATCGCCGTCGCGGGCGTCGAACACCGGCTCGGCCACCGACCTCCAGAACTTCTCCGCCCCCGCCACCCGGGTGTCCGTGTGCAGGTAGAGGGCCCGGTAGCCGTCGTCGGCGGCGACGAAGCGGCGGGCCTGGGCGACCATCTCCCCGGCCAGGCCGCGCCTGCGGTGGGCCGGGTCCACGTACACGCGGAAGAGCTGCGCCGTGGAGCCGTCCGGGTACAGCCGGGCCAGCCAGTCCGGGTGCGGCGGGCTCTTCGGGCCGCCCGCCCGCACGGCCGTGGTGCCGACCACCTCATCGCCGTGCAGCGCCACGATCAGCGTGTGGCGGGCGGGCAGCAGGTACGTGCCCGCCAGGTCGACCACGTCCCGGTGCCACTCGGGCCGGTAACCGTGGCCGAACTCCCGATAGAACGTGTCCAGCATGACCCGCCGCGCGCCGTCCAGGTGGCGGGCGGCGGCGGGCCGGACGTTGTAGGGGTTCGTCATGGGCTGTTCTCCGATCTGACGCGACCGCCGTCGAGCTCCACGACCCGATCGGCGAGCCTGGCCACCACGTCCATGTCGTGGCTGATGAGCAGCAGGGTGAGCCCGAGGTCGCGGCGCAGCTCGTCGAGCAGGTCGAGGATGGCGGCCTGCACGAGGGCGTCCAGGCCGGAGGTGATCTCGTCGCAGATGAGCACCTTCGGCTCGGCGAGCAGGGCGCGGGCGAGCGCGGCCCGCTGGAGCTCGCCGCCCGACAGCGCCGCCGGCCTCCGTCCGGCCGTGCGCTCGTCGAGGCCCACCCGCTCCAGCACGGCCCGCGCCCCGGCCGCCGCCTCACCGGCGCTCGCGCCGCGGAGCCGTACGGCGGTGCGCGCTACCTGGGCCGACACGCTGCGGTACGGGTCGAAGGAGGCCCTGGCGTCCTGGAAGACGTACTGCACGTCGCGGGCCCGGGACGGGAGGTGGCGCGGAAGCGGCCGGCCCTCCAGCGTCACCGTCCCCGCGGCGGCCCGGTGCAACCCTGCGACGCACCGAGCCAGGGTGGTCTTCCCGCTCCCGGACCTCCCCACGACAGCCACACACTCCCCGGCGGCGACGCTCAGGCTCACCCCGCGCAGCACCGCCACCCGCCGATGCC
>NZ_JBQQCB010000184.1:0-16409 GCF_052246675.1 Nonomuraea sp. KM90
GCCCTCGGCTACCGCGTGACCCTCGAACCAGTCGTCTGACCGCCACGCCACTCAACAACCCTGACCCACCACCGCAAGCCAGGGTTCGCTGCCGCCTGCCCCGTCACTGTCCGATTTTCGGATTAGATCGCGGTCAATCGCCGCTAGCATCGAATCGGACGCGGAGAGGGGTTGGCCTGAATGTTGCTTCGGCGCCTCAGGGAGCACGAACGACTCGATCGTGCGCTGACAGCCGAGCACCTCATCGCCGGCAGCGGTTTGGTGGTGGGCACGCCCCGCTCCGGCAAAACCATGGGTGTGCTGGTGCCGCTGGCTCGTGCCGCGCTGCTGCGGGGCATCAACGTCGACTATCTGGACTGGATGGGCCGGGTGTGGGAACGCGGTGCCGGGCCGGCCCTGGCCGACGTCGTCGCTGACATGAGATCGACCGGGTGGATCCGCACGGAGGAGCCCGGACGGGTGTTCACCGCAATGGGGCTGCCCGGTGGCGCTGTTCTGCGTTTCCGCGGCGGCGACAATGGATTGGCCGAGCACTATCCGACGGGCTCCGGTGTGGACAGGCCGACGCTGTGCATCGTGGACACCTGCGACGCGCCCCGAGCTTCGATGGGCGACCTGGCCCTGGCCTACGCGTCGGTGGCGGCGAATCCGCACGTGGGCATGCTCAGCGCGGTCAACACGCTCGACGTGCTCAAACGTCGCGCGGACGGCGACGCCCGGGCGATTCTGCGGCACAGCGCCACCACCGTGCACCTGTACAACTCGCACCGCGACGACCCTGAACTCCTGGCCGCGGCCGGCGGCGTCGCCCCCGAGACCATCGCGGCGCTGCCCGTGGGGCATGCCCTGGTGACGATGGGCGACGGGCGCGCGCGACGGCTGCGCGCCCCGATGTTCCGCTGATCGACGTGGCCCTTCACACAGTGTCGGGCAAGGTCATCTAGCACACGGCGACTGCGGAGCAGCGGGCCCGCTCCCGGAGTCGTCAACGCTGCGATCCGCATGCGCGGCCGGACATGCGACCGCGCACGCGGGCCGGGCTAAAAGGCCTGCCGGGGTCGGGTTTTCTGTTCAAGCTCGGCCGCAACCTCTGGCGGCAGCGGCGGCCAGGCGAAGCCGGGGGCGCCGGTGTTGGCCTCCGTGATGCCGTCCGGTCCACTGGTGATCACGGAGCGGCGGATTTCCGTCGCCTGGTAGTCGCGCACGTCCCAGAAGGCGTGGCCGATGGACACGGCGCCGGCGGCGGAGAAGTCCATCCAATCGACACGCATGAGCCCGCCGTGCAAGGCCAGCGCGGTGCACATCAAGGTGCAGGCTGCGGGATCTTTCGATGTCACCCAGGTTCCATCGTCGTGGGGGTGAGTGGTGAACGTGAAATAGCCGAAACCGCTGTTGCCGCGGGCGAAGTCGGGCAAGGGCCCCGAGGCCAGGCGCCCATCATCGCCTGAGCCGTTGTCAGTCAGGTACGTGGTGCGGGCCTGGCAGGCGTCGTCGTCGCAGGCGACCTCGGTGTCGCTCAGCCGCAGCCACAGCGTCACGGTCACGTCCTGGCCCTGCTCGGTGGGCAGCGTCCACAGGCGTTCGCGGCACTTGGCGGCCAGGTGGTCCAAGGCCCGCAATGCCTTGGGATGATGGTGGGCGATCTGGTGAATGTTGTGGCCAACCAGCCGCCACGCCTGCTCGGCGGTCGGGTCGATCACGTACGCGCTGTCGTACCGGCTGCTGTCTTCGTTCTTACCGAGAGCGGATCCGGCGATGGCGGTCGGGGCGGGTTCTACGCGACGAATCACCGCGATGTCGGACAGTCGCATGGCGAGCAGAGACTCACCGTTGAGCACGCGCAGCCCCGGCACGTCTCCTGCGCCGCGTTCGTTGACCTGGAGGACCTGCGTACGGACCCACGTCGGTTCGGGGTAGAGGCCCCGGTGGCCGGCCCACAGCACGTCTACCTGCGGGTGGCCGTTGAGGAAGTCGTGGGCCTGGCGAATGGCGTGCTCGGCGGTGTCAGCTGGTATCCACCAGCCGGCCTTGCTCCAGGCCGCGTCCGCGACCATGGAGATGGGGCCATCCCCGTCAAACATCTGTTCGGCGATCTGGATCCGTGCCGCCTGCCGAAGTGTGTCGATCATGTGATGAACCGGGGCGGTTGTGCCCAGGGGCGCGCCGTCACGCGCCGGTCTGGCGCTGCCCTCCCAGATCACTTGAGCGTTCGCTACGCCGGGAATCCGGCCGAGCACGACGGCGACTTGGGCGGATCGGTCCGTCTGGTGCGTGAGGCGGGCGTCGGACCGTGCTCGCGCGGGACGGTCGTCCTCGGGTTCGGCGCCGTAGGTGCGGCGCGGCTCGCGTGGTTCGTCGCGCAGGCCGTGGCCCAGCAGCAGCGGGAACAGCAGGCGCTCCAGGAGTTCGTGGAGCCCGGATTCGATGTTGACCGGGTCGCCGGTGACGGCGAACGGCGCCTCGATTCGGGACAGGCCGTCGCTGGTGGAGCCGACGACGTGGACGGGCTTGCGGTGCCGGTCCCGTTCGGCGGCCTGGGTGGTGAACGCCACGGCGTAGGCGACGGCCGCGGGCCACAGGGCGGGACGCCAGCGCACCTGCGCGTCCCGGCACACCGCTGAGCCTGCGTGCGCAACGTGGGGTCGTATCGCTCCAGCGCCTGGGTGATCGCGGCCAGGCTCGCTCCGGCACCCAGGCGGGCCAGGGCCGGGTGGCGCCCTTCACGTGGCGGCAGCCAAATCCAGGACTCCTCCAGCGGCCGGTTCCACCATCCCCCGACCAGCGGGAAGCCGTCGCGTCGCCGCAGTTCACGCTCCAGCCGTCGGCCCAGATTCGCGCCGCAGGTAAGGCCGAGCAGCGCGGTGACCGCAGCCCAGCCGGCGGGCGCCGACAGGTCCTCCCGCAGCAGCTGGTCGATCTGCACGGCCAGATACGGCAGGTCAGGCTCCCACTGTTGATCGGCGTCCCACACGCACGTCGCAGACCGTCCTCCTCGGCGTCCTCCTCGGCGTTGACGGTCAGCAGGTGATGCTCAGGGTAGCGGTCGCCGCAGATGGGGCACGACGTTGTTGATTCCGGCTCCGCAACTTGAACGCGCCGCAGCCGCGCCTGGGCGAGTTCGTCGTCCACGCGCGCGGCAATCTGTTGCGGCGTCTCGGCGCCGGCGCGGGCCCCTGTGACTAGGTCGTCGACCCTGGCGTCGTGCGGTGCGAGCATTCCCAGCCACAAGGGTTCCTGCGCCCAGCGAGGATCGTCCGGGTCAGCGTCGCCGTCCTGGGCATCGGCATCGTCGGTGTCGCGTCTGGTCTGCAGCTGCACGGGGCCGCAGTAGGCGTAGTACTGGCCGAATTCCCGGTCGAGCGCAGAGCCCGGCCACCCAGTTCCTGAAGGTGCGCCACGATCGTCTGCAGCCAATCGTCCGCGCGCCACCTCGCACTCTCGTCGGCCGAGGTCGCCAGAGCGTGCAGGATGTCGGTGTAGCGGCCGCCGTTCGCGGCTTGCAGCCGACGGGCGCGCTGCGCGGCGGTGGGCTGGTTCTTGGGCATGATCGGCTCACGTCCCCGGCGGTCCCCCACGCCGACCGCCGGTTCGTCAGGTCCGAATCCGGGCAGCACGTTCTGCGCGGGACTCGAAAGCCCTTCGACCGGGAATCGGTGTCGGCGAAGGCGTGGGACCTCATCGACGGCCCGGGGGCGTACGCGGCATGCCCACGTGGATCCTAGCGCCCATCTCGAACGGGACACCAGGCAACTGCGGTACGACCTCGTGTGGTTGGACGCCAGCCATGAGCCCCGAGACACAACGCACAGTAGGAGCCGCCCATCCGCCGGCTCGCCACGGCGATGACCGCCCGGCCGGTGGCCCAGGTGACATCAGCTGCACCTGTCTTCATCGCGCGCCCGAGCCGCTGCCGTCCCCTCAGCCCCGGAGTCCGGCACGGAAGGCTGCCGATGTACCAACGTTGCCCCACTTGTGAGCATCTGCGATGAAGACCAGCACGCAACCTCTATCGGTCAGTAACGTGGTGGTGACGGATTGAAGTGTGGCCGGCACTCAGCCGCAGGGAGTTGTCCGATGCCGAACCTCGATGCACACCTCGGGCAAGGCGGGGCACCTCTGGATCGGGCGCAGTCCGCGTCCGATCGGCTGGGCAGTTCAGGTGCCGGCCCTTGGGCGAGCGTCCGGTGCACGATGGCGACCGGCTGGCACGAAACGGTGGTGGAGCACCTCATGGGACGCTTAGAACGGGCGGCACGGGTACTGTGCGTCGAGCCGCGGTCACCGCAGAACCTCGTGGGACCCTTGTCCCGGCTGGCCGGCTGGCCGATCCCCGGCCACGGGCCAGCACGGGAGCTCATCAAGACCATCACGTCCCGGCTGGACGAGGCCGAACCGGGAGTGCTGATCACCCCACACGATCTCCGCACCGCCGCGGAACGGCATCCGGCACTCGACGGCCGGTCGAGGCCCATGCCACAGTCTCTCCTCGATGCGATCGCCGCGATCGATGTACGCATCTCCCGCTTGTCGCCGCCCATCCTCCGCCAGGCCGCCGTCGACCTGCAGGTCACCCGGGGTGAGGTCGACACCGCCATACGAGAAGCCTTCCAGGCCGGGCGTCGCAGACCCGCCAACACGACAAGCCGCTCACAGTTGCGCCGGTTGGATGAGCCTGAACAGGCCGGCGAAGACGAGCACTCCTTCGCGCACCGCGTCTGGGGCGCACTGCCCGATCCCGACCTGGACGACGTCGCAGCGCAGGGTGTCCTGCACCGCGCCGTGCGGGCTCGTGTGGCGACACTGGGAGATCTCTTCCTGCGGATCACCGAGGGACCGGTGGTCCCGGTGGCGTGGTGGTGCCCACCCGACGGCTACCATCGCGAGGCCCGCAAGGACACCGATCCGCTGATCGCGCTGGCATGGTGCCGCGTACCGGGCGCACCGCAGCCCTTGCACGCGCGCGTCACCCCACACCGTGTATCCCCCGCCGAGCTGCGCAGGCTGGCTCCCTTCTGCACCGCTTCCCCGCACGCCAGAGAGCACCAGCCCATGTATTGGGAGGTGGGCTGGACCGCCGGTGGAGTCTTCCAGCAATACTGCGGCGCCACCGAGCCGACCCTGGCTGCCGCGCAGTTCGCGGCCGCCGAAGCGATCACAGATCTGCGCACCCGCCCACGGGAGCTCCGGCTGCCGGCCAGCGGTGGCCTGCTGGACCCGCGCACCAAGAACTCACGCCCTCACGCCCAGCCACGCATCTTCGACCTCAACGACATCCTGCGCGCGGTGCGGGATCAACACCGCGCAGAGCGCACCCACCATGCCGGCGGCCGACCTCCACTGCTGTGGCCCGTACTCCCCCATACCTCCGCGGCCGGAATGAGCAACAGCATCGTGGCCCACCTTCTGCACCGGTCGGATGTGCCTCTTCCCGACCCGGACGCTCCCGCCAACACCGCGCCGCCCACCGATGAAGCCTTCATCTCCTACCTCACCTCGCACGCCGTCGTCGTGACTCCGCTCGCCCTCGCCTACCTCGAAGGCATGGGCGATGCCGGCCCGGATCCCCGCCCCCTGGCCGAACACCACGCCGCGGGCATGCTCAAGGTCCTGGCATCCCGCACCCACGACGGGCTCGACCTGCTGGCCCGTGAGACGCCTGCCCTGCCCGCACAAGTGCCCGATCACGTGCTGCTCGACCTCGACTGGCTACACCAGTGGCTACCTCTCTCCGACGACATCGACAGCCGGGGAAGATCACGATGATCTCGGCCCTCCCCCGATGTAGGACAGGCTCGGCAGCGGTGTGATCAACACCGCCTTCTCCGCTCCGGCGAAGGGCCACTGACCTCGATGGAGCCGCCTTCCTCCAAGGCCGGCAGGCCGCTTGATGACCAAGCGGCTGAACTCATCCACGATGAAGGCATGGCTGGCCGGCTGACCTCGACAAGGCCGGCCCGCAGGTCGTCCGACGGGACAACACCCGCAGCCTGCTGGCGCAGATGATCGCCGATCTGGCGGCTCGGCTCACCGAGCCAGCAACAAGTCAAAGCCCCCTCTCGCTGCACGTGCCATGGTCGGCGGCCCCGCAGGCACCACGCCCTGACCACGACGCCATCGTCTTCCGCCCGCCCCCATGCCAGCCTCTCCGCCACCCAGACCTCCCGCACAGCACGCTCTACCGCGTGCGGCTGTGGCGGCCTGTGCCGGGCGCCGACCCGGTCGACGCCGGGCATGCCCGTGAGGTGGGCTGGCCACCGAACGGGCCGGACCGGTCCGGCTACTGGCAGACGGGAGTCAAGGCGTGCTGGGAGGCCGGGTTTGACGGTAGCTGCCATGGGCGCAGGAGACGGGCAGGACGGGCTCGCGCCGTTTCGGGTCCTTCGATCCGGCTGGCCGCCCCCGGTCCGGGCTCTCAGGCGCCGGGAGCAGTGGCCTGCCAGCCGGGGGTTGTCGGAGAAGAAGGCGCGGTCACCCCATCAATCTTGGCCGGCGGCAGCCGTGTCGGCGCGTCCGCCCCGTTTCCGGTCGCGCCAGCCGACAAACATCAGCGTTCGGTGAGGCTCTCGCCTCCCATGGCCGAGAGGCGAACCAGTGTCATCGTGCCCAGCCTGTCGGATGCCAGAGCGGCTCGGCGGCTTCGGACCGGGCGAAGCCGACCGTCCAGTCGGTGATGCGCGGCCGGTCGGCGCTGTCCCATGGCTGGATGAGGGCGGTCAACTGATGGGCGATGTCCTGGGAACCGGTGAAGCGGATGGCGCCGTCGCGTTGCATCCAGGCGGTGCCGCGGCCGGGCTCGTGCAGGCACACCATGCCCAGGGTGGCATCCAGGCCGGGAGTGTAGGCGCGAGTGATGCGCGTGTCGGCGGCGCCGAGGGCGAACCACAGGTCGAAGTAGCGGTCGTCGGCCAAGGCGGGAGCGGCGTCCGGCCAGACGGTCAGGTCGCCGTCGGCGGGCACCTCGCCGGGCGGTGGTGCCTGGTCGGCGGCCCAGCCGTACAGGGGGCCGCCGGCGGCCATGAAGTCGCTGGACAGCACGCCGCGTCCGGTGGGTTGCCCGTCGTCATCGACGGTGACCGCCAGGGTGGGGTGGAATCCGGCGTGGGCGATGGGGGCCAGGATGAGCCCGCCGGGGGCGAGCTGGTGCAGCCAGTGCGGGGAGATGCCGGTGATGCCGCAGGTGGCGATGATCCGGTCGTAGGGGCCGCGCTCGGGGTGGCCAAGGTAGCCATCGGCCACGTACGCGGCCGCGGTCACCGCGCCGGCGCGCCGCAGGGCCGCGGCCGCTTCGACGACGATGACGTCGCTGATGTCCACGCTGACCACGTGGGCGCCGGTGATGGCGGCGATCAGCGCCGCGTTGTACCCGGTGCCCGCGCCGATCTCCAGCACCCGCAAGCCCGGCCGAAGTTGCAGGGCCTCCAGCATGCGGGCCACCACGCGCGGCATCGAGGCCGAGGAGGGGCGGCCAGCCGCGTCGCTGGGCCGATGCGTCATCAGCGCGACATCGGAGTAGATCTGGTCGAGCAGGTCGTCGCCGGGCGGGTCGCCGAGGCGGGTGTAGGCGTCACCGCCGGTGTAGAAGCCGGTGATGAACAGGTGGCGGGGCACGGTGGCGAACGCCTGGTGGACGGCGTCGGTGCGGGTGGCGCCGAGCTCGCGCAGCTGCTCGGCCAGGCGGGCCATCCGGCCGGCCGTGCTCTCGGCGGCGGGGGCGGTGGTCATTCAGGCTCCTTCCGGGGCGACGGTGAAGGTCGGCGTGTAGGCGGCGATGACCTCGGGGTCCTCGCCGACGGGCTGGCCGTCGGCCTGCACCCAAGCGTGGGACATCAGCGGCGGGTAGCGCATGCCAACGCGCCAGGTGGGCCAGGTCCGATACAGCGCGCGGCAGGCCAGCGCGGTGGCGATCGAGCGAGGCAGGCAGCCGCGGCCGCTGCCGCAGCGCAGGCTGAGCGTGGTGATCACGGCCTGGGCGTGGCGGGCCTGCTGCGCGGTGGCCGGCGCCCGGTGGCGTGCGCGGGCGGCCAGCCGACTGGCCAGCCGCCCGGGCCGGTGGCGGTAGCGGGCCAGCAGCAGCCAGGTGGCCAGCAGCGCCGCACGGCCGCGCACCTGCTCGCGGATCGACAAGCCGATGGGTTCGGGCAGCGCGACCAGGGTGCTCATCACGCCTGCCCCGTCAGCAGGTTCCGGCCGGTCAGCTCGGCCACCAGCACCGCCACGTCGACGCGAGCGCGTTCGGCGTCGATGCTGTACGCCGCGGCGAGCTCGTGGGCGGCCTGCTCGCACGTGCCGCCCCTCAGCAGCACCTCCAGCGTCTGCGCGGCGGTGTGGTTGAGGGCGAAATAGCCGCCGCCGGCGCCGTCGAACAGCAGCGCGCCGGTCCGGCGTACGGCGGGGGCCAGGTGCCAGGACATCACGTACCTCCGATCTGGTGGCGCAGCCACAGCTCCACGGCGACGGTGTCGGTCACGAACGCCAGCGGCAGGCCGCCGGCCACGCTGGACGGGCCGGTGCCGGTCAGGGCCCGGCGCAGCGCGGGCGCGTCGATAAGGCCAGCGCGGGCCAGGACGCACTCATCGCCGAACAGCTCCAGCAGGTGCGGGGTGTGCGCGGCCAGCCCGGCGTGCAGGTCGTGGTTGTGGTGCCCCTTGTCCCGCCGTGCCAGCAGGCCGGGGGCGATCGGTTCCAGCGCGGCGGCCAGCAGCGGTTTGGGCCGGTAGGGAGTGGTGCGCTGCTCGGGCCGGGTGGCCAGGCACGCCTCGACGACGGCCCGGTCGAAGTACGGGAAATGGGCGGGCACGTCGTGCTGGGCGAGCGCGTCGCGGTAGGCGGCGGCCCGGCGGGCACAGGCGCGGATCCGCGTCACGGTGGCGTGCATGACCGCGTCGCCCGCGGGCGGGTCAAGCGTGTCCAGCAGCGCGGCCACGTGCTCAGCGGCGGCCGCGGTGGCCCACGGCGGCAGCCAGGGCACGGCTTCCCACCCGGTAACCAGCCTCGCCCGGTCAGCGGCCGGTGCCCACCTCAGTGCGCTACGGCGACCGCCCTGCCATGAAGAGCGGCCCCGGCCGCGCAGCAGGCCGGTCAGCAGCGGCATCGTGCCGACGCCGGACAGGGCGGCGTAGCCGCGCAGGTGATGCCAGGCCAGGACGGGCCGCCGCCACAGGGCCGCCAGGTAGGCCAAGGGCGCGAGCAGCACTTCGTCGCCTCCTTGGCCATTCAGGTGGCCGCGGCTGCCGAAGCAGGTCAGTACCTCCGCCAGGTGCCGGACGCGGGCATAGGAGACGGTGAACGAGGCGGGCTCGTCCAGCGTGATCGGCTCGTCCAGGCCGTCGAACAGCTGCGGGTAGCAGGCGGCGTCGAGGACCCGGTGCTCGGCCGGGCCGAGCCGGGCGGCGGTGCGGCGGGCCCAACGCACATCCGGGTTGTCGGCCGTGGCCGAGGCGACGGTGAGCAGCAGCGTGCCGCCGGCGGGACGGGACCGGCAGGCCAGCGCGGCCAGGGCGGCCGAGTCCCAGCCGCCGGACAGTTGCACGCTGGCCCGTTCCGCCCCGGACACGGAGACCTCGACCGCCCGAGACACTGCCGTGCGCAGCACGTCGGCGCCCTCCGGCAGCGGCAGTACGGCCTCCGGCGGCCGCCAGTAGCAGGAGACGGTGGCGCCGTCGTGGTCCAGGTGCAAGCGGTGGCCGGGCGGGACCGGCACCACCTCGCGGTAGGGCGACAGGCGCGACCACAGCAGATCGGCGGGCATCTCCGGGCTCAACAACCGGGCGGCCAGCCAGCGCTCATCCAGCGCGCCACCGGCCAGCGCCGCCAGCGCGACGGCCCGATCGCCCGCCACGGGCAGGCCGTCGAGGCGAGTGTGGTAGAGCCGCCGCAGGCCCGCCACGTCCCCGTACAGGCTGATCTGCCCGTCGTCGCAGGTGATCAGGTGGAAGCTGCCCGGCAGCCACAACAGGTCCTCAACATGGCCACCGCGCTCGGCCCGGGCGACGGCGTGCTGGAGCGGTCCGGCGGGGACGGGGCAGAACCCGGCGACGGCCACCCGCAACCGGCCCGCCGCGGCCAGGCGCAGGGCGGTACCGTGCCCGAGGCCGTTCCCTCGGCCTTGCCCGGGAGGCACGGCCGAGGGCGGGTAGCCATGGCCGATGATCCACGGCCTGCCTGAGGGGTGGCGGGCGAGCACGCCGCCGCGGGCGGCCGGCATGGCACCGGCCGCCCGCGCGGTGGCCGCGTCGGGCAGGGCCACGAACCAGGCGCTCTGCTCGGCGGTGTCCATGGTTCAGCTGGTGTAGTACTGGCCGGCGTCGGAGTCGTCGCTGGTGTCCTTGCTGTAGCTGCCCAGCGTGCTGCTCGCGAACGAGCCGACGCGGCTCAGCTGCGGGGCCTCATAGCCGACCGGCATGGGGGTGGTTGCGTGGTGATCCATCTCATCCTCCAGGTGACGGGGGTGGCGCGGCCGCCCGCCCCGCGGCAGCAGGGCGACTGCCAGTAGAAACACCGTCACGCACGGCCGGAAGGTGGGCCAGCGCTCCCGTTGTCGGGCCGTTGTCGACGCACTGGCGTCGCGTCCGCGCCCGCCGCCGGTCAGTAGGCCGGCAGCAGCGACAGCAGCGCCCGGTGGTAGGCGGCCTGGACGGGCGGGATGGAGTCCAGGCGGATCCGTTCGTCGGTGGCGTGCAGGCCCCGGTAGTCCACGCCGAACCCGGCCAGAGCGGGGATGTTCAGCCCCGCCAGGTAGTTGCCGATGTTGGACGGCCCAGCCACCTTGGCCTGCGGGTGAAGCCCCGTGGCCTTGGCCGCCGCCAGCAGCGCCGCGCGCAGCGGCTCATGCTCGGGCAGGGCGAAGGCGGGCCAGTGGGTGGTGACGGCCAGGTCGGTCGGTGGGGTGTCCGGCCAGTCCGCGTCCAGGCGGGTCAGGGTCGAGTCCAGCAGGGCCAGCGCCTGCTCGGCCTCGAACAGCGGGGTGAGGCGGACATCGACGTTTAGCACGCACAGGTCGGGGATGGTGGAGTAGCCCTCGCCGCCGTGGATTGCGGTGACGGTCAGCTTCGGCGGCAGCGGGAAGGCGGGCCCGCTGCCTTGCGGCAGTGGCGCCTGGTGCAGCCGCTGGATCACCTCGGCCGCCTTGACGATGGCCGACGGCGCGCTCTTGCTGCCGCCCGAGTGCGCGGCGATGCCGTGCACTCCCACGCGGGCGCGCAGCACACCGCGGCCACCGGTCACGACGTGGTCCAGCCCGGGGTAACCGATCATCACCCCATCGATGTGACCGGCCGCGGCTTGCCCTTCGAAGTAGGCTTTCGCGCCGCCGAAGCCGCCGGTGTGCTCATCGACGTCGAACAGCAGCACCACGCTGCCCCGCCAGGTGCGGGCCGCCTGACGAAGGCGGGCGGCGATGTGAGCGAAGATCGCCGCCCCCGCCTTGGAGTCCGAGGAGCCGCGGCCGTGCAGCCACCCGTCCTGGACTTCCGCGGAGGTGGGCGGGTGGGTCCAGGCCGCCTCATCGCCGAACGGCGCGGTGTCCAGGCAAGCGTCCAGCACGTACCGGGGACCCGTGTCTGCGCCGGACACCTCGCATACCAGCGCCACCGGCCCCCCGTCCGGCCCGGCCAGGCGCGCGCAGGGCAGGTCATGAGCGGCCAGCCACGACACCATGTGTTCCAGCACCGGCTCGTAGGCGTCGATGCCGCCCCGGCTCGGCACGCGTACCAGCTCCCGGGTCAGCTCCACCACGCTGTCGTGGTCCTGGCGCGCGGCGCGCACCGGGTCCAGGTGGCCGCCACCGCCATCCTCAAAGGTGTCCTTGGCACGCTCTCGCATTCGGCCCTCACCCGCTCCGTTCCGGCACCAGCACGTCCAACGCGGCGACCTCCGCCGCCGTCTCCACCCGGCGGGCCGCGGCGTACGCCTGCCTGCCATGATCCAGCAGCCGGGCGGCCGGCACCGCCCCCAGCACCACACCCGAGTCGAACGCCTCATGCGAGGTCAGCGACGGAATCGGCACCACGGCCATGGACTCGCTGGCGCAAAACCACCGTTCCGGTATCGTCACCGTGTCCTCCACCAGCCCCAGATGCAGTGTCTTGACCCCGAGGCCGCGATCACGCGGGTCCCGTAGCCGCAGCAGCCGCAGCAGATGGTCCTTGAGCACCTGGTGGTGCGGCGGCCCGAACAGCACCCGGTAGTAGACCAGGGCTGGCCGCTCGGCCAGCACCGCCTCGGTCGCCTCCAGATACCCCGCATCACGCGAGCGCGACCCGGTCACCACCAGGCACCCCTGCGCGCCCTGCACCGTCGCCAGCATCGCCTGCTGCAGCTCGGCGAACCCGGTCAGCAGGCCCAGCCCGGCCTGCGCCGGCAACTGCTCGTCCTGGAAGGCGAACAGCTCCCGCGGCGCCCGCCCGTAGATCTCACATAACGTCTTGCGATGACCGATGCTGGTCGTGTGCCGGCCCAGCTCCCAGCCCGACACCATGCTCGGCGTCACCCCCGACAGCCCGCCCGGCGTCCGCAAGTCGATCTCCTCGACCACATTCTCCAACGTCCAGTTGCGTGCCAGCCGCGCCTGACGCAGCGGCGAGGGCTCGCGGCTCCACCCCGACCCACGACCAGGCATGCCCAGCCTCCTTCCGGCACAGAGATCCACACAGGAATCCACGCTGCCAGCTGCCTGCGCTGGCACCCCGATGATGCCCCTCTTCACGCTCCGCAGCAGGATGTTTCGCCTTCCTACCCCGTCGACGTCTACCGGATCTGGGGCGCTCGCAACCCGGACGACACGGCGTCAGCGCGGGTCACCCCCAGGGCCGGCATGGTCGAGGAAGGCGTGATGCCGCGGACACATCAAGGTCGCGTCCGAGGGCGCGACTCGGTCGTGCACTCGATCCTCGCTCCCGAGTGGCCGCCGGGTGACGGGCCGCCGCGCGCAGGAAGGGACTGGGCTGGAGTTACAGTGCTCCAAACTGGCGCTGTCCTCATGCACCACCGTAGCCAACACTGCTGAGCGGAACCATCAGCGGATCTGCTTGGAGTGCGCCGCCTAACCTGGGTGACGATCAAGGCCGCCATGCACGGCCAGTGCCTCGGACGATGGAACCAATCGTCAGGGCGTCGGCGTAGTCCTCACTGTTGGCTCCCAGCTCAGCGGCGAGTTCCCGTTGCTGCTGCGTGCCTTCATCACCCTTCCAGCGCAAGGCGATCCGTGCCGCGAGGCTCTCGAGATGGTCCAGCCGGTCGTGCGGCTTACGGTCGATGATGTCGCGAAGTCGCTTGTCGATGTCGGCCACGACGTCGTCGGTAGGGCACGGTATGTCTTGGGCGTAGGCGTCGATCACGGGCAGAGCGGCCTGCAGAACTCCCGTGCGGATCAACAGGGGCGCGTCCTGTTCGATCAGCAGCGGCACTGACCTGCTCTCCGTGCTGGGGATCTGGTCGGCGAACAGGTGACGCAAGTGGACAAGGTCAGCCACGACGCTGTGCCGCCATCGGCGGTCTTGGCTCGGCGGTGTCAGGTCCGACTCCTCGCCCAAGGCCTGCACGACCTGTTCGAGCATCGTGTAGGCCGCCTGTGCCTTCTGCCAAGTCCGCTCTGCCACCCAGGCCTCGATGCCCTCGCGTGACGTGGCGGCGTCGACTCGCCTGGCCTTGAGATACCTTCGGTAAGCCTTCTGGTCCTCGGGACTGCTCAGCCGATAGCGCAAGCACGCCCAGGTGAAGATGAAGTAGGCGCACTGCTCCCGCACACCGCGTCCCTCGTAGACGACAACGCGGCCGAGGCGGTGCAGGTCGCGCCCTTCGGCACCGTGCGGAGGCCGCAGGAGTTCCTCCACGGAGATCCCGAACACCCGGGCCATGGCGATCGCCTCGTCGACACTGATCGTGCGGCGGCGGCCGTCCGGCATCGAGTTCACGATCTTCGAGATCGCCGATTGCGGCATGGCCTGCCCGGCGTTCGTCAATTCCTGAGCCAGCCGGTCCTGCGACCAGCCACGCCGACGCATCTCCCAGGCCAACCTCAGAGCGACGTTCTCCTCACTGAAGCTGCGAAGACTGCGGTTCTGCCTGTCGCGCTCGCGCACATCTCTGATGAAACGAGCGATGCCTGACCGATCATCAAACATGTGATACCGCTCTCCTCACACGCCTTCGGGGCTGACACGTCTTCCGTTCTCCCGCTCAGCACCGCATGTCTCCACGGCCAGGCATATCGCTGGCTGTTGGACAGATGGTCGCCCTCGCGGGCCGGTAACTCGATCGCGCCGCTGCCGAGCAGCACCTGCTCGGTCAGAGCTGCCGCATCAGCGGCACCGTCGACACCGTCGGGGACCTCGCCCAGCACCAAGGCCATCGCCTCGGCCCGGGAAAAGCCCGACGTGGAGCTCGTCCGGGGTGCGGCCCGCTGCCACATGCGCGGGGCGATGTCGGCCGGGGCAGGCCGCGCGAGCATGCCATCGAGGGCGCCCAGACAGGATCGAGCCACCGACCGGGGGTTGTAGCCGATGGCGCGTGCCTGATCGCGCCAGGAGGCACGCAGGTTCTCCAACGGCGATGCGACGCCGTCGCCGTATTCACGGCTCCACAAGGAGCTGCGATCGCGCTGCTTGAAGCTCAGCCGGCCGTCAGGCCCAGCTGCTGCCAAGGCTTCGGCCACGGCGGCGGAGGCCTGCCGGTACCGCTTGGAGAACAGGATCCGTAGCGGTTCCGGGACTCCGGCGATCTCCCGTGCGCTGGTGCCTGGCCGCCGGCTCCAGGCGATGCCATGCCGTTCACTCAGCAGTCGCCGCAGCCGCGCGTTCGCCAGGGCGCCGGCTGCGTGAGCATGCCGGTACAGATCGCGGCCTCCGGCCCCCATCGCCGACCACCTGCCGTCGGTGCCGCGCACCAGGTTCGCCAGGACGAGATGGGCCCCGAGAAAGGGGTCACCCACGTGCCCGGGCACGGGCCATGCCGCCACCGTCCAGCGGGCCCAGCCCAACAAGCCGGTGCCCGGTACCCGCCGCGCCCACCGGCCGCCGCCGTGTTGTCCGCGCAGGCCGTAGCCCGCCCATCCCTCCACGGCCGCCAGCGCGTCCTCCATGGCGGCAGCGAGTTGCTCGTCGGCTAAGGCGTACAGCACCGAGATGCTCTTCGGCACATCAATCCCGAGATCGAAGCCGCGATTCCTGACAACAACCCGGGCCCGGCGAGATGCGCGGGCCGCTTGCAGAAGATCACGGTCATAGGCCAACGCCACGTCCACAGCGGCGCACGCGGCCAGGCGTTCTGCGTCGGCGATCGGGACCCGGTGCCGGTCACGTTCCCGCCGGACTCCACGCACCAGCCGCGCGAAGCGCTCCTGCGCCCATGGCACCTCGCCCAGCATCGCCTCCACCGTCGTCGCTCGTTCGGCTGCGGTCTGCTGCAGCGCCTTCAGCAGGGGTTCGGCGGCCACCTTCGCGCGCGGATGCGTGGCCACCTTCGCCGTGACCAACGGTTCCCCCGTGAGGGGGTGACGGCGTTCCATCAGAGCCTCGGCCGCCGGGTGCTGCTCCGCCAGCAACGGTGCACCGGCTTCAAGCCCCACCTCGCGCAGGCCCGAGCCGATCCAGGCCGGATCACGCCCGACACCTGGATGGGGAGATAACAGCCGCTGATTGACCATGGCGGCACTGTCCAGCGCCGTCACCCTCGCCATGCCGCCTCCACCCGCAGTCGATGTCCTCGTTCGCCACATTCGCCGGTGCCTGAGCCGCCCGGGCTGACGGCAGGCCAGCACCAGAGGGGGACACCTCACCAGGCGGCCGACGTCGCTGCGCGGGACTGGCCAGGGCCAGATGACCGCCATTGAGCCTGATAGCGTAACTTAACATGACATTTGACGATCAGTCAGAGAATGAGTGCGGACAGGTCGGTCGGCGCGCACCCACCTTGGGCGTGCAGGTCGAGGTCTGGCCCCTGATGGTCGACCACGATCGGCTCTGGTTACTCAGCGGTCTCGACGCCTGGCAGACCGGCGACATCGACTGCGACCCCCACACCGCCGTGCAGCGCGTGCTCGCCCACCACGGCGTGGACGACCTCGTCCGGCTCGTGCATTCCACCAGCTGGCGGTCCGTTGAAGGCGCGGTCATGCTGACCTACATCGCCACCCTCGACCACCACGGCGCCATCGTCCCCGGCACATGGCGGGCATCCCTTGCGATCACTGACGCGTGGGCCGCGGCCGCCGGCCGTCCCCTCCCCCACCCTCCCACCGCAGCACCGGCGCCCCGCAGCGTGGACGTGCTCTTGCACGCTCTTCGGCACCTCAGCTTCCTCGCCGTCACCGACGCCTCCGCACGCACCGCCCTGAACGAGCGCTGGACATCGCTGCTGGAACCTCTCGCCGCCACCCGCGCCGGCCTCTACCAGTCCACCGGCCAGCCCGAGAG
>NZ_JBQQCB010000185.1:0-16312 GCF_052246675.1 Nonomuraea sp. KM90
GGTGTTGCGGGAGGCGGCCGAGCGGGGCGATCGCGGTGTGCTCGTGCCCGCCGACCCCAGGTTGCTGGACCTGTTACGGAATCCCGAGGACCCGGGTGGGCGGCATGATCTCCAGCTTGCCCAGGGATGATCTCGACTATCGACGCCCTCGGGGCTAGACGCGCACAACGACGGACCATACGGTGAAATAACGGTACCCACGGCTGCAGCTGAGGGGAGTCCGGTATGGAGGTCAGCCGGCGGCGGTTCCTGAGCATCGGCCCGGTGGGCGTGCTCGGTGGCTCGGCCCTGGGGTTCGACCTGACCGAGTCGATCCGGGTCCAGCAGCGCCTGCGCATCGAAGGCGCCACGCTGTCCCACTCGTTGTGCCCGTACTGCGCGGTCGGATGCTCGCTCGTCGCCTACACCAAGAAGGCCGCGAACGGCAGAACCGAGCTGCTGCAGATCGAGGGCGATCCGGACAGCCCGGTCAACGAGGGCACGCTGTGCCCCAAGGGCGCGACGTCGCTGCAACTGGCCGTATCGCGCAGGCGGGTGCCGCACCCGCTCTACCGCGCCCCAGGAGCGGCCGAGTGGAAGCAGGTCTCCTGGGAGTTCGCGCTCGACCGCCTGGCCAGGAACATCAAGGCGTCGCGCGACGCCACGTTCGTCACCCAGGACGCCGACGGCAACGTCGTCAACCGCTGCGAGGGCATCGCCTTCGCGGGAGGGGCGGCGTTCAGCTCGGAAGAGGGATATCTCGCCACGAAGCTGATGAGGGGGTTGGGCCTGGTTCACCTCGAACAACAGGCCCGTGTTTGACACGGTCCCACGGTGGTCAGTTTGGCTGCCACGTTCGGCCGAGGGGCCATGACCAACCACTGGCGTGACATCAGGCATGCCGATCTCATCCTGGTCAACGGGGCCAACCCGGCGGAGGCCCATCCGGTGGGCTTCAGATGGCTCATGCGCGCCAAGCTCGACCGGGGCGCGAAGATCATCCACGCGGATCCGCGGTTCACGCGGACCTCGGCGGTGGCGGACACGTACATCAGGATCCGTACGGGCACGGACGTCGCCTACTTCGGCGGCCTCATCAACTACGTCCTGGCCAATCGCCTGCACCACGACGAGTACGTACGGTGGGCCACCAACGCCGGCTTCGTGGTCAAGGAGGGGTACGCCTTCAAGGACGGCATGTTCAACGGCTACGACCAGGAGCAGGGCGTCTACAACACCAAGCTCTGGGCGTACGAGACAGACGCGAACGGTCACGCCAAGATCGACCTCGACCACCCGCGCTCGGTCCTCAACCTGCTCCGCGCCCACTACCAGCGCTACGACCCCGACACGGTGGCCCGCATCACCGGCATCCCGCGCGAGCAGTTCCTCCAGGTGGCCAGGCTGGTCGGCGAGATGGGACGGCCGGACAAGGTCATGACCATCGTGTACGCCGTCGGCCTCACCCACCACACCACCGGCGTGCAGCTCATCCGCTCGGGCGCCATCCTGCAACTGCTGCTCGGCAACATGGGCCGCCCCGGCGGCGGCATGAACGCCGAACGCGGCCACGCCAACATCCAGGGCAACACCGACCACGCCATCTCGTGGGACATCCTGCCCGGTTACCTGCGCATCCCCGCCCCGGGCCAGAAGGACATCAAGGCGTACCTGGACGAGAGCGCCAGCGTCAAGCACCACCCCAGAGCGGTGAACTTCTTCGGCGAGAACTACCTCCGTTACCTGGTCAGCCTGCTCAAGGCCTGGTACGGCGACGCCGCCACGAAGGACAACGAGTTCGCCTTCGACTACCTGCCCAAACCGGCCGCCAACGCCTCCTGGATCTCGATCTTCGACCAGGCGCTGAGAGGCAAGATGCAGGGGGTGATGCTCTCCGGGATGACCGCGACCAGCATCGGCCCCGACTCCAACCAGGTGCTCCAGGCGCTGTCGAACCTCAAGTGGCTGTGCGTCATGGACCCCTTCGCGACCACCAGCTCGGAGTTCTGGCAGGCGCCCGGCATGGACCCCTCGAAGATCCAGACCGAGGTGTTCATGCTGCCCGCCACCCACTGGATCGAGAAGGACGGCTCGTTCACCAACAGCGGCCGCTGGGTGCAGTGGAAGGAGCAGGTGCTGCCGCCGGAGGGCGAGGCCCGGCACGACCACTGGATCCTCGCCGAGCTCTTCCAGCGGGTACGCGACCTCTACCAGTCCCAGGGCGGCAAGTTCCCCGACCCGGTGCTGAGGATGACGCTGCCGTACCTGAACCCGAGGAAGCCCGAGCTGGACGAGATCGCGCAGGAGATCAACGGCCGGGACCTGAAGAACGGCCGCCGGCTGATGACCTTCGTCGACCTCAAGGACGACGGCACCACCAGCGCCGGGGACTGGATCTACACCGGCCACTACCCGGAGGAGGGCAACCTGGCCAAGCGGCGCGACGGCGTCCAGGACCCCGGCAGGAACGACCCCAGCGGCATGGGCCTCTACCCGAGCTGGGCGTGGAGCTGGCCCGCCAACCGCCGCATCCTCTACAACCGCGCCTCCGCCGACGAGAACGGCCGCCCCTGGGACCCCGAGCGCCCCGGCATCGCCTGGGTCAACGGCAAGTGGGAGGGCGACGTGCCCGACTACCCGCCGACGACCGGCCCGGGACCGGACGCGCCGCTGCCGTTCATCATGACGGGCGAGGGCGTGGGCCGCCTGTTCAGCAACGCCGTGGCCGACGGGCCGTTCCCCGAGCACTACGAGCCCATCGAGTCGCCGATCCAGAACCCGCTGCACCCGCAGGTGTCGGCGACCCCGGTGGCCTACCGGTACGACGAGCGCGCCGGCCGCCCGAACCGCTTCGGCACCGTCGCCGACTACCCGTACGTCGCCACCTCCTACCGGCTCACCGAGCACGAGCACTACGTCACCCAGAACGTCGAGCACCTCGTCCAGCTGCAGCCGGAGGCGTTCGTCGAGGTGCCCACCGGGCTGGCCAGGGAGAAGGGCATCGAGACGGGCGACCGGGTGCGCGTGTCGTCCAGGCGCGGCAAGCTCGAGGTACGGGCCGTGGTGACCAAGCGGCTCGGCCCGCTGGAGATCGACGGCAGGCAGGTGTACCAGATCGGCATCCCGATCCACTGGGGGTTCGTCGGGATCAACACCGGGCAGCACTGGCTGGCCAACGCCCTGACCCCGTTCGTGGGTGACGCCAGCGCGCGGACGCCGGAGTACAAGGCGTTCCTGGTCGACATCGAGAAGCTCTGATGTACGGGAGGGAGCGCGTACGGGCCGGGGAGCTGCGCGACCGGTACCCGCACGCGGCCGGGGTGCTGGGGCTCTACCTGGCGCTGGTGGAGGTGTGGGAGTCGGTCGGCGACGACGTTCCGGCCGACGGGGCGCTGGAGTGGGCCGAGGCGAACGTGCTGCCGCGCGTCCTGGCGGCGACCGCCGCCGCCGGCCCCCGCCCGCTGGCCGACGCGATCACCGCGGCCGGGGCGGCGGCGACCGGCACCGGGCTCCTCGACGCCTGGGCCGCGGACGAGGACCTCACCCCGGTCGAGCGCTACCTGGCCCGCGCCACCATGCACGTCGTCCCGCCCAAGGCCTGGACCACCCGCCGGAAAACCCCCGGTCCGGTCGGCGACGACGGGCCCGACGCCGGATCGGGCGGGCGGTGCGCCGCGTGCGGCGGGGCGGCGCAGCTCAGCTACCGGGTGGCGAGCGACGACCCGCTGGTGAGCGGCCGTCGCATGCTCGCCTGCGCCAAGTGCCCGCACGAGTGGAACTTCTCCGCCACCACCTGCCCGAACTGCGGCGAGACCGGCAAGCGCACCGTGCACGCCGAGACCCACGCGGCAACGGAACCGCCGCACGTGGGCCGCGCCGCCCCCGACGACCGGTCGGTCTTCCCGCACCTGCGGGCCGAGTCCTGCCAGACCTGCCGAAGCTACCTGATCGACGTCGACCTGGGCCGCGACCCCCGGGCGGTGCCGCGGGTGGACGAGCTGGCCGCGGTGCCCATCGACCTGCACCTCACCGGCCAGGGCTACACCAAGATCACGCCCAACCTCATGGGGTTCTGACATGCCGCACATCACACCGGGACAGGCGTACGGGTTCTTCACCGACACCAGCGTGTGCATCGGCTGCAAGGCCTGCGAGGTGGCCTGCAAGCAGTGGAACCAGCTGGAGGGCAACGCCCCGTCGTTCCTGGACGGCTTCGACAACACCGGCAGGCTGGACGCCGAGACCTGGCGGCACGTCCAGTTCCACGACAACGTGCCCGACGAGGGCGTCACGCCCGGCAACGGCAAGGCGTGGCTGATGATGTCGGACGTCTGCAAGCACTGCAAAGAGGCCAGCTGCATGGAGGTCTGCCCGACCAACGCGATCATCCGTACCGAGTTCGACTCCGTCTTCATCCAGCCCGACGTCTGCAACGGCTGCCGCAACTGCATCGCGGCCTGCCCGTACGACGTGATCGGCGCCAGCGAGACGACCGGCATCGCGCAGAAGTGCACGCTGTGCTACGACCGCCTGCAGAACGACATGACCCCGGCCTGCGCCAAGGCCTGCCCCACCGAGTCGATCAAGTTCGGCCCGGTCTCCGAGCTGCGCCGGACGGCGGCCAAGCGGCTGGAGATCCTGCGCGGGCAGGGCGTCACCGAGGCCCGGCTCTACGGGCACGACGAGAAGGTGTACGGCGGCCTGAACGCGTTCTTCCTGCTCATGGACGAGCCCCGGAAGTACGGCCTGCCGGACGAGCGCAACGCCGTCCTGCCCAGCCGCAACAACGTGGGCGGCTACCTGACCGCCGCCGTCACGGCCGTGCTGGGCGTGCTCGGCGGCCTGATCGAGCTGCGCCACCGCAAGGAGAAGGTGGAGAAGGCGGAGGAAGCCACCGATGGATGACGTCCAGCACTTCGCCGGCCCGCCGGACTGGCTGTGGTACATCCTGTTCTACTTCTTCCTCGCCGGGCTCTCCGGCGGCTCGTACGTGCTGGCCACCCTGCTCAGGCTGCGCAACGCCCCCGGCGACGAGCCGATGGCCAGGATCGGCTACTACATCGCGTTCCCGCCGATGCTCATCGCGCCCGTGCTGCTCGCCCTCGACCTCGGCCAGCCGCTGCGGTTCTGGCACATGCTGGTCAACACCACCCCCGGCGGCTTCGGCCTCAACTTCAAGTACTGGTCGCCGATGTCGATCGGGTCGTGGGCGCTGGTCGTGTTCGGGGGGATCACCACGGTGTCGTTCGCGGCGGCGCTCGTACGGGACGGCAAGCTCCGGCTCCCGCTCGTCGCGTGGCTGGACGGCCGGGCCTTCAACGTGGTCGGGTCCCTGTTCGCGCTGTTCATCGCGGGGTACACGGGCGTGCTGCTGTCGGTGTCGAACCAGCCGGTGTGGAGCGACACGTGGGCACTGGGCGGGCTCTTCCTGGCCTCCGGGCTGGCGGGGTCGGCGGCGTTGATGCTGCTCCTGGCCCGCTACCGGCCCGAGGCCCGGCCCAGCGCCCCCATGCTGTCGATCTCGGAGCGGTTGTACTCGCTGCTGGAGCTGGCGCTGATCGCGGCGTTCGCGGTGACGCTGATCGCGGCCGGGACGCAGGACATCGTCTTCGGCCTGCCGTGGTCGCTGCTGTGGGTGGTGGTCCTGGCCGGGCTGCTGCCGGGTCTGTACGGGCTGGCCACCGAGCGCCTGTCGGCGGGCGGCGCGGCGGCCCTGCGGTATTCGGTCGTGCTGCCGCTGCTGGTGCTGGCCGGGGTGCTCGCCCTGCGAGCCGCGATCATCTTCAGCGTCCAGCTCTGACCCTGGCCTAGCGCGGTGGGAGGTGCTCCTCGGCCCACGCGGAGATCTGCTGGAGCGCCGGCATGAGGGCCTTGCCGCTCTCGGTCAGCTCGTAGGTGACCGCCACGGGCGGACCCTCGTCCACGGTGCGCGCGATCAGGCCCTCCTTGGTCAGCTCGGACAGCCGGTCGGAGAGCACCGAGTCGCTGAGCCCGTCGATCGCCCGGGACAGCTCGCGGAAGCCGGCCGGCCCCGCCCGGAGGCTGCCGAGCACCACGCCGCTCCAGCGCTTGCCGAGGAGCGTGAACGCGCGCGTCAGCGCGACGTCGCTGCGTTCGCAGCTTTCCACGTCGTGTCGCGTAGGTGCCGTCGCCATGCCCCCCAAACTAGCAGAAAAACTGCTGTTTTGATTTTCGAAGCGAGTAGTCATAGCCTAGCCGCATCTCGATACCTAGTGGGGGAGAACTGATGAGCCAGAATGCAGACGTGCGTCCGAGCGTCGTGGTGCTGGGCGGCGGGTACGGCGGCTACAAGGTCGCCAAGCTGCTCGACGACGTGGCCGACGTGACGCTGGTCGATCCGTCCGACGCGTTCATGCACAACGTGGCGTCCTGGCGGGCGCTGGTCGAGCCCGAGTGGCTGGACCAGATCTTCCTGCCGTACCGCCGCCTGCTGGTGCACGGCCGCTTCGTCCGGGATGCCGCCGTGGCCGTGGACGGCCGCCGCGTGACGCTCGCCTCGGGGG
Source organism: Nonomuraea sp. KM90 (assembly GCF_052246675.1). Taxonomy (NCBI): domain Bacteria; kingdom Bacillati; phylum Actinomycetota; class Actinomycetes; order Streptosporangiales; family Streptosporangiaceae; genus Nonomuraea; species Nonomuraea sp. KM90. The sequence goes on from NZ_JBQQCB010000185.1 coordinate 6,504, forward strand.
ACACCCTCGAGCCCGACTACCTGGTGCTGGCCACGGGCTCGTCGTACCCGTTCCCGGCCAAGGCCGGCAAGCCGGACGTGGCGGCGGCCAAGGCCGAGCTGCGGGCCGCGCACGAGGTGCTGGCCGGCGCCGAGCGGGTGCTGCTGGTCGGCGCCGGCCCGGTCGGGCTGGAGCTCGCCGGGGAGATCAAGGCGTCGTTCCCCGGCAAGCACGTCATCCTCGCCGACGTCGCGCCCGACATCCTGCCCGGCCCGTTCGACCAGGAGCTGCGCGACGAGCTGCACCGGCAGCTCGTCGAGCTCGGCGTCGAGCTCAAGCTCGGCAGCCCGCTGCGCGAGCTCCCCAGCGCCCCGCCCGCCAGCGCCGCGCCGATCGCGATCGCGACCGAGGCGGGCGACAAGCTGACGGCCGACGTCTGGTACCGCTGCTTCGGCGTCGTGCCCCGCACGGACTACCTGCGGGGAGCGCTCGCGGAGGCCAGGGACGAGCGGGGATACGTGCGGGTGGACGAGCAGCTGCGGGTCCGGGGGCAGGAGCGGGTGTACGCCATCGGCGACATCACCGACGCCGACCGCAACATGGCCGCGTACGCGGGCCGGCAGGGGGAGCTGCTGGCGGCGAACCTTCGTGCGGCCATCACGGGGGAGGGCGAGACGGTCGCGTACGAGCGGCAGCCCGCGATGATCATCGTGCCGCTCGGGCCGGACGGCGGCGCGGGCCAGCTCCCCGGCCAGGGCGTCTTCGGAGCCGAGGCGGCCTCGGAGATCAAGGGCCGGGCCATGCTGGTGGAGTACCAGTCCGTGCACTTCAACGCCCCCGACCCGGCGTGACCCCGACCCCGCCCTGGGGCCAGGCGGGGGGTCAGGGTTCGACGAGGCCGGCGCGGATGGCGTAGCGGGTGAGTTCGAGGCGGTCACGCATGCCGAGCTTCTGCAGGATGTTCGCCCGGTGCCGATCGACCGTCTTCACGCTGATGACCAGCGTCTCGGCGATCTCCTTGGCCGAGTTGCCCTCCGCGATCAGCTTGACGATCTCCTCCTCCCGGGGCGTCAGGATGCTCTCCGGCATGCGCTCGCCCTCCCGGTCCCGCTGCAGGTAGTCGCGGATGAGCGCGGTCACCGCCCCCGGGTACAGGAACGGCTCGCCGCGCATCGTGGCCCGGCACGCCTCCAGCAGGTCCTGGTCGGCGACCGACTTGAGCACGTAGCCGGATGCGCCGACCTTGAGCGACTCGAAGAAGTACTGCTCGTTGTCGTACATCGACAGGATCAGGATGCGGATGCCGGGCGCCCGGCGGGAGATCTCCCTGGCCGCCTGCAGCCCGGTCATGCGCGGCATCGCGATGTCGAGGATGGCCAGGTCCACCGTGTCCTCCGAGGCCGCCGCCACGGCCTGCGCGCCGTCGGCGGCCTCGGCGACCACCTCGAGGTCGGGCTCGGCGTCCAGGATCAGCCTCAGCCCCCTGCGGACGAGCGCGTGGTCGTCGGCCAGCAGGATCCGGGTTTTCTTCACGGCGTTGTGCTCCCATTCGCGATGTCCGGGATGGCCAGGCTGACGCGGGTGCCCGCGCCTGGCGGGGAGTCGACGGTCAGGCGGGCGCCGATGAGCAGGGCGCGCTCGCGCATGCCCCGGATCCCGGCGCCGTCCTCGATCGCTCCTCCCCGCCCGTCGTCGGAGACGCGCAGGACCAGATGGCCGTCCTCGATCGCGAGCGACAGCTCGGCGCGCGTGGCGCGGGCGTGCCTGGCGATGTTGGTCAGGCTCTCCTGCGCGATCCGGTAGAGGACCAGCTCGACGTCGGTGCCCAGCTCCGGGAGGTCCGGCGCGACGGCGCGGGTCACCGGGATGCCGCTCATCCGCGAGACGTCGGTGGCCAGGGCGCTGAGCGCGCTGTGCAGGCCGAGGTCCTCCAGCACGCCGGGACGCAGGCGGCGGGCGACCTGGCGTACCTCGTCCAGGCTGGCGCGTACGGTCTCCTGCACGCCGTGCAGCTCCTCCCGCAGGTCGGCGGGGGCGCGGTCGACCACCCGCTTCAGGCCGAGGAGCACCACGGTCAGGCTCTGACCGATCTCGTCGTGCAGCTCGCGGGCGATGCGGCTGCGCTCGCCCTCCTGCGCGGCCAGCGCGTGGGCGCTGCTCGCGCTGCGCTCGGCCTCCAGCCGGTCCAGCATCGCGTTGAACGTGTCGATCAGGTGGGTGAGGTCGCTGTTGCCGCTGTCGGTCAGCCGGTCGCCGGTGCGCAGCAGGTCCACCCGCTGCATCAGCGTGGTCAGCGCGTCCAGCGGGGCCAGGCTGCGGCGCAGCAGCAGCGCGTTGGCGGCCAGCATCACCACCAGGCCCACCACCAGCACCGGCACCTCGGTCAGCAGGACCGGCGAGGACACCGTGGCGGGGGAGAGCGCGAGCACGATCGTGCCGGCCGCGAACACCAGCCCGTTGATCAGCACCAGCCGCCGGAACAGCGCCTGCGCGGGAGGGCGCGGCGCGCCCGTGGGGGCCGGGGAGCTCTGGGCGGGGGAGCGTGGCGTGCCCCCCGCTCCCTCCGCGCGGTCGTTCATCCCATCAGCCTCTTCGTCGCCGGGTGCCGTTGTCCATGCGGTCTGACCCCCATTGGGGTTTCCGTCCCTACATGTTCTATCCCTGCCCAGATGGGTGCCGGACCCGATGGTGTCCGGACCGCGCCCGCCCAGAGACTTGAGCGGAGCCGGATTGGAGTCAGCGACATGGACGTCACCCGAACGACCGCGGAGATCACCGGAGCGGCGCCATGACCTCGCCGGGGATGCCCGGACGCCTCGTCGAACGGGATGATGTCATGCATGCCAGCAATATCGCCGTGAACCTGCCGACCGTGACCGTGCACGACCCCGTCACCAAGGCCGTACGGATCATGGCGCTGGGCCGGATGCCCGGCCTGATCGTGGTGGACGACCGGGGCCGGCCGTCGAGCGTGCTGCCGGGGACGCAGGTCCTGCGGCTGGCGGTGCCGGGGGCGTACCAGGAGGATCCGGCGCTCTGCCGGACGATCGACGAGGCCCACGCGGACCTGTTCTGGGGTGAGCTGGGTGAGCTGACGGTGGGCGACTGCCTGCCGAGCCGGCCGGCCAGGCCGGCGACCGTGCCACCGGACGCGACCCTGCTCGAGGTGGCCGCACTCATGGCCCGGCTGCGCAGCCCCATCGTCGCGGTCGTCGGCCGCGACGGTGTCCTCGTCGGGGCGATCACCCTGGAGCGGCTGCTGACCAGCCTGGCCCTCTCCGGCCCGGAGGACTGAGACACCCCGACCCGACCGGGCGCGCGCCACCGGCCTCGCCCGGCCTCAGCATGCTCACCGTACGGAGGTCATCGCCGTGTTCCCCGAACACCCCGCCATGTCGTCATGCCCAGACCAGCGCCGCAGGCAGGCCGGGCCGCCGGGGCAGGACGGATGAGCGCCCTCGCCGCACTGGCGATCTTCCTGGTGGCCTTCTTCCTCATCGCCACCGAGAAGGCCGACAAGGTCAAGGTGGTGCTCGTCGCCGCGGGGCTGATGGCCGTGCTGGGCCTGATCCCGGGGGCGGAGGTGTTCTACTCCGAGCACGAGGGCATCGACTGGAACGTCATCTTCCTGCTGCTCGGCATGATGATCATCGTCGGTGTGATCAAGCAGACGGGCGTCTTCGACTACCTCGCCATCTGGGCCGCCAAGAGGTCGAAGGGCCGCCCGTACCGGCTGATGGTCATGCTCATGGTGATCACCGCCGTCGCCTCGCCGTTCCTGGACAACGTCACCACGATCATGCTGGTCGCGCCGGTCACCATCGTGGTGTGCAACCGGCTGCGGATCGCCGCGCAGCCGTACCTGATCGCGGAGGTCCTCGCCTCCAACATCGGCGGCGCGGCCACGCTCATCGGGGACCCGCCGAACATCATCATCGGCAGCCGTGCCGGGCTGACCTTCAACGACTTCCTGGTGCACATGGCGCCGATCGTGGTGGTCATCTTCGCGGTGTTCGTGCTGTTCACGCGGGTGCTGTTCCGTGACTCCTTCCAGTACGACGCCGAGCACGTCGCCGAGGTGATGGCCTTGCAGGAGCGGCGGGCCATCACCGACCCGCGCCTGCTGGCGCGCTGCCTGGTGGTGCTGGGCGCGGTCGTGGCCGGGTTCGGGCTGCACTCGGTGGTGCACGTCGAGCCGTCGATCGTGGCGCTGGTGGGCGCCGGGGTGATGCTGCTGGTCTCCCGCGCGAGCGTCTCCGAGGTGCTGAGCGAGGTCGAGTGGCCCACGCTGGTCTTCTTCATGGGGCTGTTCGTCATGGTCGCGGGCCTGGTGCACACCGGCGTGATCGCGGCGATCGGCACGTGGGCGGTGGACACGCTGGGCGACGACTACTTCGTCGCCGCGACGGCGCTGCTGTTCGGCTCCAGCGCGCTGGGCGCGTTCTTCGACAACATCCCGTACGTCGCCACGACCGCCCCCATCGTCGAGGGCGTGGTCGCCGCGGCCCCCGACCCGCAGACCGGCCAGGCGCTGTGGTGGGCCTTCGCCCTGGGCGCCGACTTCGGCGGGAACGGCACCGCGGTCGCGGCCAGCGCCAACGTGGTGGCCATCGGCATCGCCGCGCGCAACGGACACAAGATCAGCTTCTGGCAGTTCACCAGGTACGGCATCGTCGTCACCGTCCTGAGCACGGTGCTGGCCTGGTTGTACGTCTGGCTGCGCTACTTCACCTGACCCCGTCCCTGATCCGGAGCCAGGGGAAAATCAGGGACGTTCACCGATGATCGGACCGGCCGGTGCGGGGCATTGTGGCCAACATGAACCCCGCTAACCGTCTCGCCCAGATCTCCTTCACCGCCGGGCCCGCCGCCCTGCTCGGCGGCTGGTTCCTCATGCGTCCCATCGACGGCGATCTCGTGCCGGGACCGTGGTGGACGGCCGCGCACGCGGTGTGGCTGGCCGCCTTCCTGGTGTTCGGCCTCATGACACTGGCCATGCGCGGCCTGGCGGGGCCGCTCAGTGGCGGGAGACGGGTGGCGGTCGAGGCGGTCACGGGGGTCGCGCTGCTCGGCGTGGCGGCCAACGTGGTCCAGCTGGCCATCGACCTGTACGCCGGGTTCGCCGCGGCGGACGGGGAGGCGATGCGGGCGCTGATGGAGCAGGTGAAGGGCTATCCGGGGGTCGAGCTGGTCATCTACGGGCCCGGGGCGCAGGTCTTCTTCGCCGCGTTGCTCGTCCTGGCGGTCATCCTGGCCGTGCTGCGCCGGGTCACGCCCGTCAGCGCCGCCGTCACCGCCGGGGGCGTGGTGCTGCTGGCGGTGGCCACGTTCCAGGAGGGCAGGGGCTCGGCCCTGGTGGCCGTCGGGATGGCGGTGATGTGGCTGGGCACCCTGCTGCTGGGCCGGGGACCGTCCGGAGGGCTGGGCGGCGCCGCCACGCCGGTCGGAGCCGGAGAGGGCGCCGCCACGTCCGCCAGAGTCGGAGAGGGCGCAGCCGCCGCGCCTGCCAGAGCCGGAGAAGGCGCCGCCACGCGTTGAGCGGCTCAGGGCGTGGCCCGGCAGGCCGGCTCGTAGGTCCGGCCGGGCAGGTGGCGCCGCCACTCCGCGTCGGTCAGCTCCCGACCCGCCCGCGCGCACACGGCCGCGACCAGCGGCGCGAGCGCCGTCGGCAGCCGGGCCAGCCGCCCGTCCCGGCCGACGGCCAGCACCTCCGCGGAGCCGGCGGTGAAAGCGACCGACCGCGCGCTGTCCGTGAGCGCGACCTCGGGCCCGACCCGCCGCCCCTGCCTCGATCCAGGCCCGCAGCCGGGGCCAGGCCAGCGGCAGGGCGGGGCGCAGCAGGCGTACGGGGTCGGTGCCGGACACCAGGTACGTGAACGCGTCCAGCACCCGGTCCACCCCGGCGGGCAGCTCGGCCCTGTGCGGCTCGCGCAGCGCCAGCTCGCCCTCGTCGGTCACGGTGACCAGCCGCAGGAACAGCTCGGGCACCAGCTCCTTGCCGGCGGGGTCGAGCGCGGCGTAGGCGTCCTCGGCGATGACGCCGAGCGCCGGGTCGTCGGCGGCGGTCCCGACCCGGCGGCCGTCGTCGGCGCCCCGGGCGAGCAGCCGCGGGGTGTTCAGGCTCCCGTCACCGCTGACCAGCCCGAGCAGCAGCTCGCGGGCCGCCGGGCGGAGCGCCGGGTCCTTCGACAGCGCGGCGCGCACGGGCCCGCGCAGCGAGGCGGGCAGGACGTCCAGGTCGGGATCGTGGGAGAGCACGCGGTGCATGACCGCGCCGAGCGCCTCGCCGGTGAACGGGTCCCGGCCGGTGGCGGCGTACAGCACGACCGCGCCCCACGCGAACACGTCGGCGGCCGGCCCCGCCCGCTCGCCGGAGAACACCTCGGGCGCCATGTAGCCGGGCGTGCCCGTGAGCTGCCCGGTCGAGGTGAGCGACATCTTCAGGGTGCGCAGGCTGGGGCTCTCGACGTACTCGCTGACGACGTACGGCCGGGGCCCCTCCAGGTCCGCGCCGAGCACCTTGGCCGTGCAGAACGAGGCCACCCGCTGAGCCGAGACGGCCTCCTTCGCCAGCCGGTCGCGCAGCTCGGGCTGCCCCACGGGATCGCCGCGCAGCACCTTGATCGCCACCCGCGCGCCGGCCTGGTCGTATCCCTCGTAGACGACCCCCTGGCCGCCCGCGCCGAGGCGACCGGCCAGCCAGTAGCCGCCGATCCGCTGCGGGTCCCCGTCGATGAGTGCGCTCCCCATGCGCGATTGGACTACGAGCGGGGCGGATCGGTTGCGGCCCTCAGACGCGGCGGCCGGCGACCCCACACGTTGCGCAGCTCGAAGCCGTCGCGGGAGACGACGGCGGGCTTGTGCGCGTAGGTGTCGTCGGCCGCGCCCGTCGAAGGAGAGCCCGGAGTAGAACATCACCCACCAGTCGCCGGAGCGGGCCACGGACTGCGGGCCCCCAGTGCGACCAGATGCCGAACGTCGCCTCGCCGAACCATGGGGGATCTGGTGCGCGCGCAGCGACTCCCAGTCGGGCTGGAATCGGGTCATTTCATTACCCGTACTAAAACGATTTTGTCGGGGATGTATTTATTCAAGCCAACATTTTGAGGTATCCGGACCTTTTTGTTGCGTCTCTGTTTCGTCTTCAGGTCGAGCGTTCGACGGAAATGGGGATGGTGTGGGTGGATCTTTCCGGTTAAAGTTAAAACGTTTTGTCTTCGCTGGAGAGGGCATCTGGATGGCCGAATTCCATGAGGATCCCGGGCCGGGTTCCGGGCGGCGGGCGGCACGGGCCGACTTCGTCTCAGACGCGCCCCGGCTGGCGCTCAACGGCCGGTGGCGTTTCCGGCTCTCCGGCACGGCCGCCGGCACCGGCCCCACGCTGCCGGACCCGGCACTGGACGACACCGGATGGGAGACGATCCCGGTGCCGTCGCACTGGGTGCTGGAGGGGCACGACCGGCCGCTCTACACCAACACCGCCTACCCGTTCCCCATCGACCCGCCGTACCTGCCGGACCACAACCCCACCGGCGACTACCGCCTCCGCTTCGACCTGCCGCCCGGCTGGCCACCCGGCCGTGGCGTGCTGCGCTTCCAGGGGGTGGACTCCTGCGGCACCGTCTGGCTGAACGGCGAACTGCTCGGGCACTCGAAGGGGAGCAGGCTGCCGTTCGAGTTCGACGTCACGGGGCTGCTCCGGCCGCGCGGGAACCTGCTGGCCGTGCGCGTGCAGCGCTGGTCGTCCGGCAGCTACCTGGAGGACCAGGACATGTGGTGGCTGCCGGGCATCTTCCGCGACGTGGAGCTGCTGTCCCGGCCGGAGGGCGGCATCGACGACTTCACCGTGCGCGCCTCGTACGCGTCCGGCGCCGGGACGCTGCTGATCACCGCCGACGCCCCCGGCCTGGTGGAGATTCCCGAGCTCGGGCTCGCCGTCGCCACGGGAGAGCAGGTCACCGTCCCGGACGTGCAGCCGTGGAGCGCCGAGCACCCCCGCCTCTACCGCGGCACCCTGTCCGCCGCCGGGGAGACCATCGACCTGGCCGTCGGCTTCAGGACCGTCGAGATCTCCGGCGGCCGGCTGCTGATCAACGGGGCGCCGGTGCTGTTCCGCGGCGTCAACCGGCACGAGCACCACCCCGACCGCGGCCGCGCCCTCGACCGGGACACCATGATCCGCGACATCGAGCTGATGAAGCGGCACAACGTCAACGCCGTCCGCACCGCCCACTACCCGCCGCACCCCGAGTTCCTGCGGCTGTGCGACGAGTACGGCCTGTGGGTGGTCGACGAGTGCGACATCGAGACCCACGGCTTCGTCTACGCGGGCTGGGAGGGCAACCCGCCCGCCGAGCCGATGTGGCGCGAGGCCCTGCTCGACCGCGCCCGGCGCATGGTGGAGCGCGACAAGAACCACCCCAGCGTGGTCGTCTGGTCCCTGGGGAACGAGAGCGGCAGCGGCCCCGCGTTCGCCGACATCGACGACTGGATCCGGCGACGCGACCCCACCCGGCCGCTCCACTACGAACGCGACCCCACTTACCGCCACTCCGACTTCTACAGCCTCAGGTACCCGTCCCTGGACGACCTGGAGCACATCGGGCAGCGGAAGGAGGAGACGCCGTCGGGGGTGGCCGTGGGGTCGGAGGAGGACGTGCGGCGGCGGGGGCTGCCGTTCCTGCTGTGCGAGTACGCCCACGCGATGGGCAACGGGCCCGGCTCGCTGGTCGACTACCAGACGATCCTGGAGTCGTACGAGCGGTTCTGCGGGGCGTTCGTGTGGGAGTGGATCGACCACGGGCTGACGGGGCACGACTCGCTCGGGCGCCCGTACTTCCGGCACGGAGGGGACGTCGACGCCCGGCCGAACGGGGAGCGGTACTGCCTGGACGGGCTCCTGTTCCCGGACCGCACCCCGTCACCTGGGCTGGGGGAGCTGCGCAAGGCGATCGAACCGGTCGGGATCACCGTGGAGGGGGCGTCGGTGGTGGTCGCCAACAAGTACGACGCGGTCTCGCTCGGGCACCTGGAGTTCCGGTGGCGGGTGGAGGTGGACGGGGTACGGTCGGCCACCGGCCCGCTCACCGTGCCCCACTGCCCGGCCCGATCGTCGGTCCGCGTGCCACTTCCGGCCGCCGCGATCCCGGACGATTCCCGGCCCGGGACGTCTCTTGGCCAGGCGTCCCCCGGCCAGGCGTCCCCCGGTGAGGCGGCCCCTGGTCAGGCGTCCCCCGGTCAGGCGGCGCCCGGGGTGGTGGCGGGTGGGGAGGTTTGGCTCACGGTCGAGGCGGTGCTCGCCGCCGGCACCCGCTGGGCGCCGGCGGGCCACGTGATCGCCTTCGGCCAGGCCCGCCTCGGCACGTCCCCCCGCCGCCGGCCCCCCGGCCGCCGCCGCAACCTGTCCGGCCGCCGCCTCACTCCACCCGGCCGCCACCTCACCCCGCCGGACCGGCATCCCGACGCCGTCACCGACCGCCCCGGGTCCGTCACCGACCGCCCCGGGGCCGTCACCGACCGCCCCGGGGCCGTCACCGATCGCCCCGACGCCGTCAGCAGCCACCTCGACGCCGTCACCGATCGCCCCGGCGTCGTCAGCGGCCACGTCGACGCCGTCAGCGACCGCCTCGCCGCCGTCGACCGCCTCGGCCCGGCCGGGGATCCGCAGCGCGCCCAGAGCCCGGTCTCACCGGACGGCTCCCGGCCCGGCGACCGGGACGCCGGTGCCCGGGGGAGCGGGCCGGGGGAATTACGGCTGGGCGGGGCGGCGTTCGATGCCGGGACCGGGCGGTTGCGCCGCCTCGGCGGCCTGGAGCTGGACGGTCCCACGT
>NZ_JBQQCB010000186.1:0-16163 GCF_052246675.1 Nonomuraea sp. KM90
GCCCTCAGCCTGCCCAGCGCCCCGGCCCTCAGCTTGCCGAGCGGTCTGGTCCTCAGCCCGCCGAGCGGCCCGGCCCTCTGGGCGCCGGGCGGCGTGGCCCGGAGGTTCACCGGCCTCCCGCCGCGTGAGGGTCAGGCGTAACCGGGGAACATCAGCGACAACTCACGCGGGTAGGCCGCGATCAGGCGCAGCTCGTCGTCCGTGAGCGGCCTGCCCGTCATCGCGTTGCAGAGCTGGACCAGCCGGAACGACAGCTCCTCATCGGCCACCTCGACCCCGAGGCCGTCCATGACGTGCCGGAACCCGGCCTTGCCGCCGTACTCGCCGGTCAGCACCACCCGGCCCGGCCGCGCGTGCCAGTCCTCGGGGAACGGGCCCAGCGTCGCCTCGTCGTACAGCTCGTAGTTGCCGTGGTCCTTCAGCGCGCCGTCGGCGTGGATGCCCGACTCGTGCGCGAACGCGTTGCGCCCCACCCCGACCTGGTTGTACGGCAGCGGCTGCCCCAGCGCGTAACTAGCCCACAGCCCGAACCTGCGCGCCCACGCCAAGTTCAGCGCGTCCCCGATCTCGGCCCCGTCGAGCCCGAACCCGTGCCGGAACGCCAGGATCGTCGAGAGCAGGTCGGCGTTGCCGGAGCGCTCGCCGATGCCGTTCACGCAGGTGTTGATCCACGCGTCCTGCCCGGCGTCCAGGTCGCCGAGCGCGCCCGACACCGAGTTGGCCACGGCCATGCCCAGGTCGTTGTGGCAGTGGGTCTCGACCGGCATCGAGGTGCCCGCGGCCAGCTTGGCGAAGCGCTCGCGGATCCGGTCGGGCGTGTCGCCGCCGATCGTGTCGCAGTAACGTACGCGGTCGGCGCCCGCCTGCTTGGCCGCCAGCGCGAACTCCAGCAGGAACCCGTCGTCGGTACGCGAGCCGTCCTCGGCGTTCACCCCCACCGTCAGCGCCCCCGCGTCCTTGGCCACGCGGACCGCGGCGGTCATCTCCCTGATGATCGCGTCCCGGTCCAGGCGGCCCCGGAACTTGTTCTGGATCATGTAGTCGGACGTCGAGATGGACAGGTTGTAGTGCTTCAGGCCGAGTGGCGCCGCCTTCTCCACGTCCTGCGGCACGCCCCGGCACCACCCGGACAGCCTCAGCTCCCCGAACGCTCCCGCCTCGCCCAGCGCGACCTGCGCCCTGACGTACGGGACCTCGTGGAAGAGGAAGGGGAAACCGATCTCGGACTGCGCCACCCCGAGCTTGGCCAGATAGAAGTTGACCATGGTCTTGCCGAACTTCGACAGCCCGGTGCGCGCGGTCTGCACGCCGTCCCGGTTGGTCACGTCGAGGAAATGGATTTTGGGCATGCCTCCACGTTGACATGCGCATTCAACGTGTATCAATATTGATTTTCGTCAACATGGAAGGCGTGGGTGCATGGTGGAGTGGATCGACGTGGCCACGGCGTCGGAGCGGCTCGGGGTGAAGCCCGCCACGCTCTACGCGTACGTGAGCCGGGGCGTGCTGAGCCGCCGGCACAGCGACGACGGCCGACGCAGCCTCTTCTCGGCCGAGGAGATCGAACAGCTGGCCCGCCGAGGTCGCCCGCGCAGCCAGCCGCCGGAGCTGGTCATCGAGTCCGCCCTGACGGCCCTGGGCGTGGACCGGCCGTACTACCGGGGCATCGACGCCCTCAGCCTGGCCCGTACGACCCCGTTCGAGACGGTGGCGGAATGGTTGTGGACAGGCGACCGCACCCTCTGGCACACCCCCCGCCCGTCTCAGAGCGGCCCCCCGGCCGCCCACGACGGCACACCACCGGTGCAGCCGCACGCCCGCGAGACCGCCCCGTCCAGTGGCCCGCACGCCGGAGACGGCAGGCCACCTGAGCGGTCGCGCACCCCCGAGGCCGGCAGGCCGACCCTGCGGCCGGCCGCCGACGACGCCGAGCCGTCCGTGAGGTCGCGCATTGGCGGCGACGGTGGGCGGCCTGCGCAGTCGGGCATCCCCGGCGCCGACCGGCCATCCGTGCCGCCGGGCACTCCCGAAGGCAGGGGGCCGTCGGACACCCCCGAAGGTGGGGGGCCGTCAGTGCCGTCGGGAACCCCCCAAGGTGAAGGACCGTCGGTGCGGTCGGGAACCCCCGAAGGCGACGGGGCAGCGAGGGTGTGGGGTTCTGAGGTGTGGCGGTGTGAGCCCGAGGAGGGGCTGCGGGCCGCCGTCGCCGCCCAGCGCGGCCTGCCCGCCGACCTCCTGCCCCTCGACCGCCTCCAGGTGGTCACCACGGTCCTGGGCGCGTCCGACTCCCTGCGCTACCAGCTCGACCCCGCCTCGGTCGCCGCCACCGGCCGCCGCCTGATCGCGGGCCTGGTGGACGCGCTCCCCCTGGTCGGCGACCCGCCGCAGGGCGGCTCGATCGCCGAACGCCTGTGGCCCCGCCTGTGCCCCCACCCCGCCACCCCGGCCCTGCTCGGAGCGCTGCGCGCCGCCCTGGTCCTGCTCGCCGACCACGAACTGGCCGCCTCGACCTTGGCCGCCAGGGTCGCCGCCTCCGCCAAGGCCGACCCGTACGCCGTGGTCCTGACCGGCCTCGGCGTGCTCGGCGGCCCGCTGCACGGCGGCGCGGCGTACGGCGCCGAACGCCTGCTGGCCGAGATCGCCGAGCCCGGCCAGGCCGCCCGCGCCATCGCCGAGCGCGTACGGCGTGGCGAGCGCATCCCCGGCTTCGGCCACAGCGTCTACAAGAACGGCGACGGCCGCGGCGGCCTCCTGCTCGACCTGGTCAGGGACGCCGCGCCCGGACACGAGCGCATCGCCGCGGTGGACGCCGTGCTGGCCGAGATGCGCCGACGCCGCCTGCCCGACCGCAACATCGACTTCGCCCTCGCCGCCCTCGCCGCCGTCACCGGCATGGTGAGCGGCGCGGGCGAGGCGATCTTCGCGGTGGCCAGGGTGGCGGGATGGCTGGCACACGCGATGGAGGAGTACGAACGCGGCTCCCTCCTCCGCCTGCGCGCCTCCTACACGGGCCCGCCGATCGCTTGAACCGCCTGCCAAGCCGCCAACCACGCCCCCGGAGGCCTCACGTGAGGGCCGGTGCGGGCGGCACGCCCCGGTCGACGTACGCGGACAGCGCCCGCACCCGCTCGGCGTGCTGGTCGTGCCCGACGATCACCGGCGGCTCGTTGTACGGCATCGCGTCCGACGACCGCCGCAGCTTGATGTACTGCCCGCAGGCGTCGATCGCGTACGGCTCCATGTCGTCCTGCAGCGCCCCGATCACCGTGATCCCGTACGTCTCCCCGATCCGCCTGAACAGCGCCACCGCCTCCCTGCGGTGCTCCTTGCCCAGGTTGCGGCCCAGCTCGTCGAGCACCAGGCACAGGTGCCCGCCCCCGGACGAGGCGATGGCCGCCGCGCACACCAGCTTGACGGCCTTCTCGTCCATGAGCGCCGTGTTGGCCCGCCGGTTGTACGGCACGAACCCCTGCCCCTCGCCGCGCCGCCACTTCGGGGTCACCCGCCACTGCCAGCGCTGCTCGGGATCGGCGGGTGCGGGCGGCACCGGGAACTCCAGCGTCGCGCCGTAACCTCCGTACGACGTGTCGAGCTTGTCGAACTCCTCGGCCACCCGAGTGAGCCGCGCCTTGATCGCCGCCGTCAGCGCCGCCCGGTGCACGGCCGTCGACTGGGCCGCCTCCTCCGCGCCCCTGGCCGCCGCCGCCAGGTCGCGCTGCCGGGAGACGATCTGCGCCTCGATCTGCCGCCGCTGGTGCCGCTCATATTCCTCCTGCCCCCGCAGGTACGACGCCAGCGACCCGCACACCGCCGCGAACGTCGCCTGCTCGCGCGCCGTGCTGCCCTCCCGCTCGCTCAGCAGGAAGCGCAGCTCCTCCGGGACCTCCGCCTCCTCCTCCGGGAACGTGTCGCGCAACGCCTGGTCGAGGTGGCGCTCGGCGATCCGCCACCACTCCTCGGCCGCGCGGGGCCGCTCGTCCTCGGGCAGCGCGGCGAGCCATTCGCGGGCGGTCTCGGTCGTGCCGCCCCAGTCGGCGGCCAGCGCGGCCAGCTTGAGCGCCTCCCGCTCCGCGCCGACCTTCGTCTCCTGCTCGCGCGCCTGTGCCCGCTCGGCCTCGTGCCGCTGCCGGCGGCCCTCCAGCCGCTCGATCTCCATGTCCCTGGTACGCGCCCGGAAGTCCAGCGAGCCCGCCTGCCGCTCGGCCTCGGCGACCTTCGGGGCCAGCTCTTCGATGGCCGCGTTCAGCTCGCCGAGCCTGGCCCGCCGCTCGCCGAGCTTCGCCTCCAGCTCGGCCAGCCGCACCCCGGCCCTGGCCCCCTCCAGCCGCCGCTGCGCCTCCGCGACGGCCTCCTCCCCATCGCGTACGGCCTGCGCGGCGCTCTCCTGAACGTCCTTGGCCCGGTTGAGCCGCTGCTCAGCGGCCTTGATCCGGGCCTCCCGCCCGGTCGCCACCCCGTCGAAGGCCCCGACGACGCTCACCCCGGCCGCGCTGACCAGCACGGACCCCGGCAGACCGGCCAGGGCGGAGGCGGCGGCGTCGAGCTGCGCGGCATCCACGATCACCGCATGCTCGTTCGGCCACCCCCGCAACTCCCCGATCGCCACGGCCCCGGAACCGGCGACCCGCGCGCCGCCGTCAGCCGTGGCGGGTGCGGCGGCCTGCGCCTTGCCGTAGCGCGCCCTGAGCACCTCACCCAGCGCCTGCCCGCCACCTTCGCCATCAGCGCCACCGCCGTCGGTGCGGAGGTGGGTGGAGGAGGGGGTGTGGGCGGCGTCGCGGGCCTGCTCGGCCACGTCGAGCGCGTCGAGCAGGCCGGTCGCGCCGATCCCCGCCGCCGCCAGCGCGTTGAGCTGTGCCGCCGCGGGTCCGCCCTCGGCGTCGTCCAGCGCCGCCTGCGCCGAGGACACCTCCCGGTCGGCCACCCCGAGCGCCTTGAGCGACTCGTTGAGCCGCAGGCGTACCTCGCCCAGCTCCCTCTCCGCCGTGGGCACGTCGCGCCCGTCCGCGAACCGGCGGGTCTCCTCCAGCGCCGGGATCAGCCCGCGCAGCTCGTCGGCGGAGTTCTCCGCCACGGCGCGGTCGGCGTCGAGCTTGGCCGCCCGCGCCTGCATGGCCGTCAGCTCCTTGCGGGCCTGCGAGACCTGCCGGTCGAGGGTGTCCTCCCGCAGCGTGCCGATCTCCGCCTTGACCATGGCGATCGCCTCGGCGGCCGCCTCGCCGGCCGCGCGGTGCCGCTCCAGGTCGGCGGCCAGCGTCTCGTCCTTGCCCGCGGCGTCGGCCAGCTTGCGCGCCTGCCGCCCGCGCCAGCACCGCAGCGCGTCCGCCAGCCGCACCCGCGCCTGGTCCCGCCGGTCGAACGTGCTCAGCAGCGCCTTCGACTCCGCCTCGAACTCGGCCAGCCGGTCCGCCGCCTGCGCCGCGCGTACGCGCTTGGCGTGCTCGTCGCGCCGGGCCTCGCGCTCCTGCTCCAGCTCGGCGTCCAGGCCGGTGAGCGCGGCGATGGCCTCGAAGACGCGCTCGGGGGAGATCTCGTTGAGCGGCTGGGAGAGCAGGTTGGTGGCGACCTTGCTGCGTACGGAGGTGGACAGGAACGACACGCACCTGACCCGGTCGCCGTAGAGCACCTTGGTCAGGTCGCGGGCCACGACGTCACGCCGCCCGGCCGACTTCGGCAGCGACGCCCAGATCTCGTCCGCCCGCGCCACCCGCTCGGCCTCGGACGGCGACGCCGCCAGATGCACCCCGTCCCGCCAGCGGATCTCGAGGTGCGGCGCCTCCTGGTTGACCTTCAGCCACACGGTCAGGGCCCCGCCGGAGGTGTCAGGCACCTCGAACAGCTCTCCCCCCGCCTCCGCGGCGTCCCCGAGCACGAGCTCCGCGCCCGCCCCCTCCCCGGACCCGCCTCCCGGCCCAGGGCCGCCGTCGGCAGCCCCGTCGGCAGGCGCGTCGGCAGGCGGGGCGGGGGCGAAGCCGTCCATGCCGGGCGGGCCGAAGACGCCCACGATGTAACCGTGGTCGGCGCTCGCCCACTGCCGAGCCCCTGCGCCGCTGGCCAGCTCCGCGTTGAACAGCAGCTCCGACACCGCCTTCGCACCCGAGGCGAAGCGCCATTGCTCGTCACCGAGCAGCGCCGTGATCGAGGCGATGAACGACGACTTGCCCGCCCCGTTGGAGTCCTTGGGCCCCGCGCCCGCCACCACGATGAGCGTGCCGGGGACGGTGGGCACCGGATGGGTGGACAGCCGTGAGATGTTGACCGCCTGCACGGCGATCAGCACCCGGTCCCCGACGACGTTCTCCACCTGCGACACCTCTTACCCCCGTAACCCTTCCATCCGTGTTCAACGCCGGCCTGCCCGTCACCGGGCAGATCTTCGAGCCAGTACGGCGGCCGCCAGCGGCGTGCTCGGCCCCGCCGCCAGGATCAACTCCTCCTGCAGCCGCCGCCGCGCGGCCGGGGTGAGCCGGTGGAACTGCGGCCCCGGCACGTAACCGCCCGCCTCCTCACCTGCCTTCACCTGGCCGAGCAGCCCCGCGTGCCGCAACGTCCGCAGCGCCGCCTCCAGCTCGCCGATGGGGAGCTGGGTGTGGCGGCGCAGCTCGTCGACCGGCGTGGGGTGCGGCGACAACCATGAGTCCTCGGGCAGCAGCCCCTCGGCCCTCGGGATGGCGACGGAGTGCACGAGCACGAGCGCCAGCACCGCCCGCTCGCTCACCCCGAGCCGGGTGCCCGCCGCCGCTTCGGGCGCGCCGATGCGGGCGGCGACGGTGTCGGCGTAGCCGGAGGTCCAGCGGTCGCGGTGCTGGATCAGCGTACGGCCGCGCCTGGCCAGCATCTCGCCCAGCGTGTGGCGCAGCGCCGGGTCGCGCAGGGCGGCGAACCGCACCTCCTGCACCGGCTCCGCCGCATGCTCGACCACCATGAACGCCGCCACCAGCTCGGCCCGCCGCCGCTCGTCGTATCCGCCCAGCAGATCGTCGAACTCGGCCGGCCCCCCTTCGACCCGCCCTCCGGCACCGGCGGCCTCGCCGCCGCCGGTCACCGCCAGAGCCCCGGCAGAGCCGGAGCCGCCACCCGCCGCACCGAGCCCGGATCGGTCGTCCGCGCCGGGTCCGGGGTCGTGATCGTCGTGTGCCGCGGACGGTCCGGGCCGGTCGTCCTCGCCGTCCAGGGGCTGCCCGGGGCCACCGGCCGCGCCGGCCGCGGCGAGGTCGGGACCGGCGGTGCCGCCCGGCGGGGTGAGCCCCGGGCGGGCGGCGGCGATGATGTCGGCGTCGCCGACCACGGTCAGCTCGGGGCGCGCGGGCTCGGGCAGCCGGCGCACCAGCTCCTGCAGTTGCGCGTGCGACTCCACCGGCCACAGGGCGCAGCGCGGCCCGAGGACGACCAGACCGTCGTCCATCACGATCCAGGCGGAGTCGTGCAGCCGCCGCAGCGCGCCGACCGCCCAGTTGCGCATCAGGTCGTCGGTGCGGCCGATCAGCTCGCGATAGGTGTCGAGCACCAGCTCCACGGGCGCCGGAGCCCCGGGCCACGGATCCACGGACAGGTCGGTCCAGCAGCACTTGAGCACCGCCGCCAGAGCCCGCCGGGTCTCACAGGACCGCTCCACGGGGAGCGGCGCCACCTGGTATTCGTCCAGGAGAGAGGGCGTCACCCCGTCGGGCCACCCGGGCAGGGCCTCGCCGGTGGAGTCGGGCCGGGTCAACCGCACCATCCCGGGCGCCGCCGCCACCCCGGCCCCGAGCCGCAGCGGCCCACCGGCCCGCGCCTGAGCATGCGCCAGGGCCCGGGCGCGGGCCTCAGGGTGCTGTTCGTCGGTCATCAGCTGCGCTCCAGGTAGCCGTGCGAGAGCCACGCGGGCTCGCGATCCGGGTCGATCGTCAGCCCGTCCGCCCAAGCCAGCCGATAAGGCAGCTCGGGCCGCAGGTCCACGGTCGTCAGGTCGGCGAGGAGACGGCGCGCCGAGGGCCAGTCGGAGCCGAGCACGTCGCCCAGCGCCACCCGATCGGCCGGCCCGAGCAGCGACTCCGCCACCTCCGTCAGGCGTTCGAGGGCCGCGTTGGGCGAGGAGTCGAGCGCGGACTCCGGCCCCGGATCGGGGAGGTTGGAGCGCGGGGGAGTGGGCTGGGCGGGGGCGGGGCGCGGGGCCTCGTCCACGGCGCGGGCGACGGCGGCCGGGTCGTGCCACGGCGCCGGCGCGTCGAAGACGAACCCGTCGAGCACCGCCGCCAGCCGCTCCCTGGACGCCGTCTGCGCGAACGTGCGCCACGTCTCCGTCGGCAGCAGCGTCAGGTTGCGGGTGGTGCCCGCCGAGTCGGCCAGGCGGCCGGCCGCCCGGCGGGAGGCGTCGCTGTAGGCGTAGATGGCCGCCCGCAGGTCGGTGCAGGTCCGGTCGAGCTCCGGCCAGCGGGTCAGGATCGTGCCGTGCAGTCCCTGCGCCCGCCGCGCGATCTCCTCGGTGCCCCACAGCTTGGGCGCCTGCTCGCGCAGCTCCTCGATCGTGCCCGTGCTGAGCGTGATCAGCTCCAGCGCCCACAGCCGGAAGGCGCGCGCCAGGTTGACCGCGCTCTGCCGGGCCTCCTCCATCGTGGTGCGCGGGTCGGCCACGTTGAGGTCTTCCAGCGCCAGCAGCCGGTGCATCTCCGACTGCCCGCCGTCGTCCATCATCCGCCGGATGAACATCAGCCCGACCACGCTGGTGAACGAGGCCCGGTAACGGAGCTGGTTGGGCTTGGGGAACACCTCGCGGATCGCCCCGAGCCCCTTGAGCACCCGCAGCCGGTTGTCGAACTGGTCGGCCGGGTAGGCCCGGCAGGCGAAGCGCATCTGCTCGTGGGTCAGCCACTCCTCGCCCGCCTCCGCGAACGCCGCGAACAGCGTCTCGGCGATGTCGACCAGGGCCGGGTCGTCGACCACCGCCCCGCTGTCGCGGGCCAGCGCGGCGAACATGCGGCGATAGGTCGACAGGACCGCCTCGTCGGTGAGGACGGAGTCGAGGGTCAGGGGCTGTTCGGACACGGGCACTAAGGTACGGCGTCACACCGACACTCTTGGCACTCGCGCACCACGACGCCCACTGCTACCAGCCAGTACCTACGCGTGAGGGACTGCTGAACGCTAGGGTGATGCCCGATAATACGGGGGCAAACGCTTAGTAATCGTACATACGGGGTGAGTGACGGTGCGCGTGCTCCGAGGCGATCGGATCACGGCGGTGATCGCCGGTGCCGTGGCGGCGATCCTGGTGGCCGCGGCGGCCTGGTTCGGCGTGGGCGTGTCCAGCGCCAACCCCAAGCTGGCCGACGTCGGAGCCTGGCTCTGGACGAAGGCCAGGGGCAAGATCGTGCACGTCAACGGCCTGTCCGGTGAGGTCGACGGCTACCTCGACGACAAGGCGGGCCGCCGGCTGCGCGTCGTGCAGGACGGCGGCAACGTGCTGCTCGTGGACGACGGCACCGGCTACGTCAGCCGCATCGAGCCCAGCCAGCTCAGCGTGGCCCAGACCCGCGACTTCGGGGCGGCCGGGCTGCAGCTCGCGGTGTCCGGCGCCGCCGCGTACGCGGTGGACCCGGCGGCCGGCCGGATCCAGCAGATCGACCCGCTCACGCTCGACTCCGTGGGCTCCCCGGTCACCCTGCCCGGCCCGCTCGGCGCGGCCCGCATCGACAGTGGCGGGCGGCTGTGGGTGCCCGTGACGGCCAAGGGCGAGGTCGTACCGGTCGCCGGGGGCGTGGCGGAGAGCCCGGTCAGGGTGGGCGAGCCCGGCGAGGAGCTGTCGGTCACCATCGCCGGCGACCTGCCCGTCGTGGTCAACACCCGGGCCGCCACCGCCACGATCATCGGCGCGGACGGCGGCATCGGGGAGATCACGCTGCCCAAGGGCGTGGCCCAGGCCGCCAAGGGCGGCGTGCTCACCCCGGCCGCCACCGAGGGCGCCCTGGTGCCGATCCTGACGTCCGGCGACTCGGGGCTGCTCGTGGTGATCGACACCGGCTCCAATTCCGTGCTCAGCACCAAGTTCGCCGTGGACGACCCCGCCCAGCTGGGGGTGCCGCAGGTGCTCGGCTCCAAGGTGTACGTGCCGCACCAGGGCCGCGGCTCGCTGATCGTCTGG
Source organism: Nonomuraea sp. KM90 (assembly GCF_052246675.1). Lineage (NCBI taxonomy): Bacteria > Bacillati > Actinomycetota > Actinomycetes > Streptosporangiales > Streptosporangiaceae > Nonomuraea > Nonomuraea sp. KM90. Next base: position 10,121 of record NZ_JBQQCB010000186.1, read on the forward strand.
GACAGCGCGGCCGGCGGCCAACCGACCACGCTCCAGGTGACCCAGAGGCCGGGCCCGGTGGACGTGTTCGTCAAGGACGGCCTGCTCTGGGCGAACGACGAGAACGGCGACAAGGCCGTCGTCATCGACCCCGAGGGCCGCAAGCACGACGTCGCCAAGGACGACTCCGACGTACCGGGGCCGACCAACAACCCCAAGCCCAAGACGCCGCGCCCCGAGCCCACCAAGACCGAGACCCGGCCCGACCCGGTGCCGGAGCCGGACCCGGTCAAGACCACGGAGCGGCCCCGCCCCACGCCGACGCGCGAGCCCACCAGGGAAGCGACCCCCAGCCCGACCCCGACCTCGACCCCGACCCCGTCGGCGAGCGCGCCCTCCGCGCCCGGCGCCGTCAGCGCCAGGTCGGGCCCCGGCAGGGTGACCGTGACCTTCACCCCGTCCGCCGGTGGCAAGGTCGAGCGGTACACGCTGAAGCCGTCGGGCGAGGGCAGGTCCGTCCCGCAGTCGGTGGACGCTAACGGGCCGTTCCAGTTCGAGTTCACGGGCGGGGACTGCGCGAACGAGTACACGTTCGTGGTGGTCGCGCACTGGCGGGGCGGCGAGGTCGAGTCCGAGCCGAGCCCCGGGGCCAAGCCGTGCGTGGCGCCCGGCTCGCCGACCGGGTTCGCGGCCAAGGCCAAGAACCGGGGCGCCGAGCTGAGCTGGACCGCCCCCGAGGGCGCCGACGACGCCACCACGTACGAGCTCACCGGCGCGGCCACGAACAACGCCATCAAGGGCACCACGTTCACCGTGGACGGCCTGAAGAACAACCAGAAGCACACCTTCAAGCTCAAGGCCAGGAACGCGGCCGGCGAGAGCCCCGACGTGGCCACCACCGAGGTGGACCTGGCCTACCCGAGGCAGCAGTACAAGAACGCCAGCAACGAGGACACCAACACGCTCATCCGCCCGGGGCCGTCGCCCAGCGGGGAAGCTGGCAGGATCCCGCAGAAGGTGTACATCACCCTGACGGTGATCTGCCAGGTCAAGGGCGCCTCGTACACCGACACCTCCACCGGCAGGTCCAGCGACATCTGGAACCGGATCGAGAGCCAGTACGGCAACGGCTACCTGAACGACACCCTGGTGGCGACCCCGGACGGCGGTTTCCCCGAGGGACCGCTCTTCGAGTGCACCGACTGAGAAGGGGACTCAGTTGACCCACTACAACTACCCGGACCAGCAGCAACAGCCGCAACCTCAGCAGCAGCTCGCCGGCCAGTTCGCCCAGCGGTTCCAGCTCCTGGCCACCAACATCGAGCGCATCATCCGGGGCAAGCACGAGGCCATCGAGCTGGCCCTGGTCTGCCTGTTCGCCGAGGGGCACCTGCTCGTGGAGGACGTCCCCGGCACCGGCAAGACCACGCTGGCCCGCTCGCTCGCGGCCAGCGTGGACGCGGAGTGGCGGCGCATCCAGTTCACCCCCGACCTGCTGCCCAGCGACATCACCGGCGTGTCGATCTTCAATCAGGCGCACCAGAAGTTCGAGTTCCACCACGGGCCGGTCTTCGCCAACATCGTGCTCGCCGACGAGATCAACCGGGCCTCCCCGAAGACCCAGGCCGCGCTGCTGGAGGTCATGGAGGAGCGCCGGGTCACGGTGGACGCCGAGCCGCACCCGGTGCCCCGGCCGTTCCTGGTGGTGGCCACGCAGAACCCGGTGGACATGGACGGCACGTACCCGCTGCCCGAGGCCCAGCTCGACCGGTTCCTGATGAAGATCTCCGTCGGGTACCCGGACCACGTCTCCGAGGTCGAGGTGCTCAAGGGCATGCCGACGGGGCCGCAGGTCGAGCGGCTGCCGGTGGTGGCGCGGGCGTCGGACGTGGCCGGGATGATCGACTTCGCCTCGCGGATCCACGTGGCCGATCCGGTCTACGACTACATCGTGGCGCTGTGCGGCGCCACCCGTACCAGCCCGCACCTGCGGCTCGGCGCCAGCCCCCGTGGCAGCCTGGCGCTGCTGCGCGCGGCGCGCGTCAAGGCGGCCGCGGCCGGGCGGCACTTCGTGGTGCCGGAGGACGTGAAGGCGCTGGCCGTACCGGTGCTGGCGCACCGCCTGATCCTCACGCCGGAGGCCGAGCTGCGCGAGGTTACCGGGGCCGCCGTGCTCGGCGAGATCCTCGCCGGGATGCCGGTGCCGCAGGCGGCCTAGGTGCACCCCTCGCCACCCGCCGCCCGGACGCGGCTCACCGCGGTGCTGACCCCGCTGGGCCGGGGCACGCTGGCCGGGGCCGTCGTGCTGTACGCGGCGGGGTTCGCGCTCGGCTACCCCGAACCCGTCGTGCTCGCCACCGGCGCGCTGCTCGCGCTGGCCACGGCCCTGGCGTGGACCGCTCCGCGGCCCAGGCTGGAGGTCCACCGGGAGGTCACGCCGCTCAAGGTGCCGCGCGGGGACGCCGCCGTGGCCGTCCTGAACGTGACCAACCTCGGCCGCCGCGGGCTGTCGGGGCTGCGCGCCCAGGACCGGATCGGCGCCTCCGAGCACACGATCGACCTGCCCAGGCTGCCCAAGGGGGCCGGGCGCACGGTCACGTACGCGCTGCCGACCGGGGCGCGCGGGGAGATCCCGGTCGGGCCCCTCATGCTCGTCCGCGCCGACCCGTTCGGGCTCACCCGCCGGGTCCGCGAGTACGGCCTGCCCGCCACCCTCCTGGTACGCCCCCGCACGGTCGCCCTGCCCGTCCCGCCCTCCGGCAAGGCCCACCACCTGGAGGGCCCGGTCAGCGACAACGCCCCCAGCGGCACGGTCACCTTCCACACCCTGCGCGAATACGTGCTGGGCGACGACCTGCGCCACGTCCACTGGCGATCCAGCGCCCGCACGGGCACGCTCATGGTCCGCCAGCTCATCGACGCCAGCCTGCCGACCACGACGATCCTGCTCGACACGCGAGGTCTGACCGAGCCCGCGGTGGACGCCGCCGCCTCGGTCGCGGTGGCCGCCGCCCGGGCCGGTTTCCCCGTACGCGTCCTGACCGGCGACGGCGCCCTACCGGGCAGCAGGCCGGACAGCAGGCCCGATACCAGGACGGACGCCGAGACGGTCCTGGACCGGCTGGCCCTGGTGACGGCGGGCACGTCGGGGGTCTCGGAGGCGCTGCGGGCGGCGCGCGGCGGCGGCTCGCTGGTGCTGGTGACGGGCGATCCCTCGGAGGCGGGGCGGGTCGCGGGGGTGCGGCGCCGCTTCGACCGCGTCATCTGCGTGTACGTGGGCACCGCCCCCGCCCCGGCCGCCCCGCCGGGCGTGCGGCTCATCCGCATCACGTCCCTGGACGAGCTCCCGCTCGCATGGGGGGCCCGATGACGCCGGGCGGCCACGGCCGGGCGGCCGCGCGCCGCCGCCCGCCGACCGGGCCGCGGGCGCGGGCGCGGGAGGGGTCGATGTGGCGTCGCCTGGCCGGGCTCGCGCTGGTCGCGGCCACGGCCGCCACGGCCGGATGGGGTTTCCACCGCGTCTTCCCGGGCGCCGAGCTGCTGCTCGCCGTGATCCCCGCCGCCACGGCCCCCGCGATCGTCGCCGCCCTCACCCGCGCCCGCCCCCTCTGGCTGGCCCTTGCCCTGGACCTGGTCCTCTGGCTGGCCGGAACCGTCCCCCTCTACCGGACCCTCACCCCCGCCCTCCTGGCGGACGTCGCCGACTCCTGGCACGCCCTGCTCACCACGCTCCTCCCCGCCCAGCCCGACCCCGAGCTCCTGGTCCTCGTCCACACGCTCGTCTGGGCGGCCGCCACCGTCGGCGCGGAGACCCTGAACCGCACCGGGACGAGGATCGCCGCCGCCGTCCCCGCCCTGGTCGTGTACGGCGTTGCCCTCCTCCTCGGCGTGGACGGCACGGGCTCCAACGTCCTCGTCACGGGCGCGCTGTTCGTGCTCATCGCCGCCCTCGCCCTCCTCCGCGACGACCGCCCGCCGGCCTGGCTGCTGGCGGGGATCCCGGTGGCCGCCGCCCTGGCCGCGCTGGCGCTGGTCGCGGGCCCCCTCCTGCCGATCGCCGCCCAGCCGTACAACCCCCGGGACGACGCCGACCTGCCCCCGCCGGTGCGCGTGGACAGCGTCAGCCCGCTCGACCGCGTCTCGGCGTGGTTGCAGATCCCCGACCGCGACCTGTTCACCGTCAAGGCGGACAAGCCGCTCAACTGGCGGCTGGCCGTGCTCGACCGGTACGACGGCGTGCGCTGGACGTCCGCGGCCCGCTTCCAGCCCACCGGCGGCCGGGTCCCGGCGGGGGAGTGGACGGGCGAGGCGGACGTCGTACACCAGGAGGTGACCTTCGACGGCCTGCCCGGCACCTGGCTGCCCGCCGCCGAGCGGCCGCAGGAGGTCACCGGCGTGCGCGGCCTGGCCGTGGACCCCGGCAGCGGGGCGCTGCTGGCCGCCGCCAAGCCCGCCAAGGGGTCCGGGTACGAGGTGACCTCGCGCGTGCCCAAGCCGTCCAAGCGGGACCTGCTCGCCGCCACCCCCGTGTCCGACCCGGCCCTGACCGCCTTCCCCGACGCCCCCCAGGAGCGGCTCTTCCGCAGGCTCGCCCAGGAGGCCACCGAGGGCGCCGACGCGCCGATCAAGCAGGCGTACCGGCTCCAGAGCTACCTGCGCACCAACGCCACCTACGACGTCACCGCGCCGCCCGGCCACTCGCTCAAGGGGCTGGAGTTCTTCCTGCAGACCACGCACCGGGGGACGTCGGAGCAGTTCGCGGCCACGTTCGCGCTCATGGCCAGGACGCTCGGGCTGCCGTCGCGGGTGGTCGTGGGGTTCCGGCCGGGGCAGGCGTCCGGCGGGGTGTACCACGTCAAGTCGGGGCACGTGATGGCGTGGGCGGAGATCAAGTTCGACGGGCTGGGCTGGCGGCCGTTCTATCCCACGCCGGGCCGCGGCGGCGCCAAGGACGACCACGACGTCGTGTCCTCGGCGATCGAGGAGAGCGAGGAGCTGGAGGACGAGTTCGCCAAGGGCGGCAGCGACCGGCCCACGACGTCCCGGCCGCAGGCCACAGGCCAGGACGAGCAGGCCGCGCCGGGCCTGTCCCCGTGGACGGTCGCGGCGGCGGCGGGCGGCGGGCTGCTGGTGGCGTACGCGGTCGTGGCCGTCGTGGTGCCGTGGCGGCGCCGGCGCAACCGCCGCCGGGCACCGGGAGCCGAGCAGCGGGTGCTCGGCGCCTGGCGGCAGACGTGCGACGACCTGGGGCTGAGCGGGGAGGCCGCGCTGACGGCGGGCGACGTGGTGTCCCGCGAACCGGGCGAGATATCAACACATCTCCGGCCGTTGGCCGAAATTTCCAACTTCATCAGGTACGCCCCCGAATCCGGCACCGAAGCGGCGGCCACCGAGGCGTGGCGGCACAGCGACGCCATCCGCCGGGCCGTACGAGCCCGCACCTCCGTCATGGCCCGCCTGCGCGACCGCCTCCTCCTGAGATGATGCGCGCGTGAGAAGCGTCGAGGCCCAGCTCCTGCACCGCCCGCCCGGCCTGGCCGCGGGCGAGATCGTCCGGCACCTGGCGGCCATGCAGGCCCAGGACGTCCCCTCCGCGTTCCTCGCCTTCCGCGCCCGGTCGGCCACCGTCACCCCGGCCGACGTCGAGGCCGCCTGGCAGGCCCGCGAGATCGTCAGGACGTGGGGCCCGCGCGGCACCCTGCACTTCGTCCACGCCGACGACCTGCCGTGGATCCACGCCCTCACCCGCCCCGCCACGAACATCCTGCGCCGCCTCGCCGAGGAGGGGGTCACCGGCGACGACCTGCTCCCGCTGATCACCCGCGCCCTGGCCGGCCAGGGCCCCCTCACCAAGGCCGACTTGGAGGAACGCCTCAAGGGCCGGGCCCAGGGCCAGGGCATCGTGCACCTGGTGGCGCTGGCCGCCCACCACGGTCTGGCCGTCCTCGGTCCGCTGCGCGCCGGCAAGCCCACGTACGTGCACGCCGCCGACTGGCTCGGGGCCCCCGTCTCCCCCGAGCCCGACCGGGAGCGCGCGCTGAAGGAGCTGGCCACCCGCTACCGC
>NZ_JBQQCB010000187.1:0-15599 GCF_052246675.1 Nonomuraea sp. KM90
GGGGCGACCCGCTCGCCGAGTTCGTCACGCCGACGATCTTCGGCGAGCTGAAGGAGGACGACCCGCTGCTGGCGGGCTACCGCGAGGTGACGCCGCTGGAGCTCACCCCGGCGGCGCGCATCCGGATCGACCTCTACCGGGCCTACCTGTACCTGATCCTGCTGGTCGAGAACGGACCCCGGCAGTACCCGGAGGACGAGTACGCCAGGGTCCGCGATCTCGCGACCGCCTCACTGGGCGAGGTGCTGGACCGCCTCGTACGCGCGGCCCCGGGGGCCGTCCGCTAGGTCGGCGCACCGGCCGCCGCCCTTGACCGTGTTCGGCACGCCGAGGTCCACGGGCGTGTTCCCCGGGCAGGCGAGCGCGCCCCTGACCGTGGTGCCCGACAGGACCGGTGCCGTGTTGCCGCTCAGCAGCGCGGCACCGCGCAGGTCGGCGCCCACGATCGTCAGGTTCCCGGCCCCGCTCACCGCGAGCGCGCCGCTGACGCGGGCGCCGAGCAGGTGCACCTCGGCGGGCCCGGCCGCGGTGAGCGCGCCGGTGATCCGGCCGCCGGTCACCACCAGCGAGGCGCCCGGCCGGACCGTGACCGCCCCCGTGACCTGGGCGCCGTCCAGGCAGGTGACGCCGTCGGCGACGGTGAGCGCGCCCTGGTGCGTGCCGGTGACCGTGCGGGTGCACGCCGGCGGCGGGGCGATGGTGGTGACGGTGAAGTCCTCCGGATCGCCGTAGTTCCCGGCGGCGTCGATGGAGCGGTACTCGATCGTGTGCCGGCCGCGCGGCAGCTTGCCGTACACGAGGGAGTCGATCACCGTGCCCTGTTCGGAGAACGTCCACGGCAGCTCCGAGGACGTGGGCCAGCCGAAGTAGTTGAACCAGCCGTCGCCGTCCACCCGCGACTCCGACACCACGTACCCGTCGCGGTCGTCGGAGCCGGTGAGCCGCATGGTGAAGGGGCCGTTGTAGACGTAGGTGTGGCCGGACCTGGCCAGCGGCCGGGACAGCTCGTACCCGGTGTCCGGCGCGGTGGCGTCGACCGTCCACGTCAGCGTCCGGCCGCCGAGGCTGGCGGTGAGCGTGTGCGTGCCCGGCTTCAGGTCGCGCTCGCCCAGGTCCAGGTCGGTGCCCGTGAACCGGTCGCCGTTCAGCGTCCAGGTGACCTCGGGCACGGCCGCGGCGGGGTGGGTGGTCTCGACGTACACGACGTCGTCGCGGCCGAGCGGCCGGTCGGTGGGGGTGGAGGAGACGAACGCGGGCTCGACGCCGTCCGGCGGGGTGGTGCGGGCGGTGTCCACCGTCCAGGTGCGGGTCCTGGTGATGGCGGTCCTGATCGCCGGGTCGCGGACGAACCCGGTCGGGTCGGAGACGGTGGCGGTGACCGTGTGCGTGCCCGGGGCCAGGCCGAGCGTGCGCAGGTCGAGGGTGTCGCGGTCGCCGGGGAGGTCCTTGCCGTCCACGTTCCAGGTGGTCGTCAGGGAGTGGCTGACGGGGCGCATCGGCTCGACCCAGAGCACCCGGTCGGCGCCGACCGGCGCGCCCGTCGGCGTGGAGTCCTGGATCACCATGGTCTTGGCGGTGATGCGCTGCACCATGACCTCGCGGCTGACCTGGTCGAAGTAGTAGCCGAGGGTCTTCATCATCGAGTGGGCGCTCGGCCGCCAGACACCGCTGGTGTAGTACAGGCCGCCCTCGTAGCGGCCGATCGGGCCGCCCGACTCGCTGGGCTCGCCCAGCCAGCGCCACCACTTCCTGCGCTGGTCGCGCAGCTCCTGCTCGGTGAGCAGCGTGTGGTGGGCGCTGGACGGCTCGGGGCCGGTGTAGGCGCCGCCGGGGACGCCGCGCTGGTAGTAGTCGTACTCGTCCTGCAGGCCGCCCAGGGAGTGGCCCAGCTCGTGCGGGCTGATCAGGGCGGACATGCTGTTGCTGCCGGAGGCGGTGGCGTACGAGCCGCCCGCGCCGCCGTACGTGCCGCTGTTGCCGAGGGCGAGGATCTGCCGGTTGCCGGAGGAGGTGCCGGTGACCAGGTCGGCGTAGCGGGTGGCGGCGGCGTTGTCCATGGTGATCAGGCGCTGGACGCTGTTCGGGTTGCACCGGCCCCAGAAGCCCATGCTCAGCGGCGTCGTACGGCGCGGCGCGTCCAGACCGGGGTCGCAGCTGATGCCCGACTCCCCCGAGACGATGTCGATCCGGTAGACGTTGATGTAGTTCCGGTACGACTTGAACGGCTCGATCGACCACATCACGTTGAGGTGCCGGTCGGCGTCGGCCCGGAACCGGGCCTGCTCGGCCTCGGTGTAGCCGTCGCCCATGATGATCAGGTTGAATCGTTTGGCCGTCGTGCCGGTGACCTGCACGGGCACGACCGTGGCGGAGCCCGGTTCGGCGGTGGCGCTCGCCGGGGTGGCCGGTGACACACATAACATGGCGGCGGCCAGCACCAGGGCCGCGAAAGTACGCATGAGATGCACTATCGGTCCGTCAGGCCCGGCAGTCCATCCCGATTCGATCACGCCTCGGGCAGCTCGGCCAGCATGACGGGCTGGGTCGTGGGCTTGTCCGAGCCCCGCGCGGGCTCGACGGTGAGCGCCACGCGCTCGTCGCGGTCCAGCGGCGTGACCACCACGGGCGGGCTCACCCCGTCCCGGCTCCGGTCGAGCAGGCCGGCGGGGCGCGGCCCGTCGGGGCCCATCAGCCACAGCTCGTACACCTGCGTGTCCGGCAGGTCGGCCAGGCCGGACGAGGTGAACACCATGCGTCCCTCGGCGCGGGAGATGACGAGCGTGCCGGTGCCGCCGGTGGTGACGGGCTGCCGCATCGTCTCGGCGTCCGGGGCGGCCAGCACGGCGATCATCTCCTCGTTCCTGGTGGTCAGGTCGCCCAGGTCGCGGCGCGCGTCGATGGCGACCGCGCCGAGCGCGACCGCGGCCGCCGCGGACACCGCCGACAGCGCTGCCAGCACCTTCGTACGCCTGCGCCGCAGCGGGACCACCTGCCCTCCCTCCGGGGTCACGGGGATCTCCGGCGCCATCCGGAACGCGGCCTCCGGCGGCAGGCTGAGCGTCGGCGGGTCGGTGACCTGCCGCCCGCCCGGGAGGCCGCCCGGGAGACCCATCGTGGGGGCGTCGGGCGGCAGGGCCGCGGGCGCGCGCTCCCTCGGCGGTCTCCAGACGGTCGGGCTGTCGTCGGCCACCCGCTCGGGCCAGTGGCCGGGCCAGCCGTCGGGCCGGTCAGCGGACCGGCCGTCGGACCGGGGATCGGACCGGGCATCGGGGGGCCGTGACCGGTGTGCGGCGTCGAGGAGGCGGATCCGAAGTCCGGCGGGCGGTGGCTCGGCCACCGCCTCCGCCAGCCTCGCGGCCGTCTCCCGCAGGCGGCGCACCTCGGCCGCGCATCCTTGACAGGCGTGCAGGTGCTCCTCGAACAGCACCCACTCGGCGTACGGCAGTGCGTGCACGGCGTAGGCGCCAGAGAGGGTGTGGAGTTCGTCCTTCATCGTCCACTCCCTGGTGTGAGAGGCGGCTCACGCATGTACTTCGGCTGTTCGGGCACGCCGGATGGCTCTGATGCTTGCTCTTTTCACATGACGTGCGAGAATTTCATGGGGTGATGAATTATGGGCTGCGTGATAGCGGGCGGCGGTCCCGCCGGAGCGATGCTCGCCCTGCTGCTGGCCAGGGCGGGCGTCGAGGTGACGCTGCTGGAGAAACACGGCGACTTCCTGCGGGATTTCCGGGGTGACACGATCCACCCCTCGACGCTGCAGGTGCTCGACGAGCTCGGGCTGGCCCAGGAATTCCTGGAGCTCCCGCACCGCAAGGCGTACGGGCTCAAGATGGTCTCCGACATCGGCGACATCAGGCTGGCGGACCTGCGCAGGCTGCCCGGCAGGTACGGCTACATCGCGTTCGTGCCGCAGTGGGACCTCCTCAAGCTCATCACCTCGGCCGCCGGGCGCTACCCCGGGTTCCGGCTGCTGATGAACGCCGAGGCCCATGACCTGATCCGCGAGGGCGGCGCCGTGCGCGGGCTGCGCTACCGGGACGGGTCCGGCGAGCACGAGATCAGGGCGGACCTGACGGTCGCCGCCGACGGGCGGCACTCGGTGCTGCGCGGCCGGGCCGGGCTGGTGCCCGAGAGCCTCGGCGCGCCGATGGACGTGGTGTGGTTCCGGCTGCCCAGACACGCCGGTGACCGGGACGACACGTTCCTGCGCGTGTCGTCGGGGCACATGATGGTCGCGATCAACCGGGAGACGTACTGGCAGCTGGCGTACCTGATCCCCAAGGGCGGCTACGACACGCTGCGAAAAAGCGGCATCGACGCCCTGCGCGGCCCGGTGGCCGAGCTGCTGCCGTGGCTGGCGGAGCGGGCCGGGCAGATCGCCGGCTTCGACGACGTCAGCGTGCTCACGGTCGCGCTCGACCGGCTGCGCCGCTGGCACCGGCCCGGCTTCCTGTGCATCGGGGACGCCGCGCACGCCATGTCGCCGGTGTTCGGGGTGGGCGTCAACCTGGCCGTGCAGGACGCGGTCGCCACGGCCAACCTGCTGGCCGGGCCGCTCAGGGCGGGCGCGCCGATCCCCGAGTCCACGCTCCACCGGTTGCAGCGGCGGCGCATGCTGCCGACCCGGATCACGCAGGCGGCCCAGCGGCTCGTGCAGAACCGGGTGATCAGCCCCGCGCTGTCACGGCGCTTCGACCCCTCCAGGATGCCGCGCGACCTGACGAGGATCCCGGTGATCAACCGGGTGGCGGCGCGCTTCATCGGCCACGGTGTCAGACCCGAGCACGTGACAGTAAAGGAACTTTGACTTCCTCTGGGTTCGTACGCGTATAACCGCATTCTCACAACGTGGACAAGGGGGTCGGTGGGGTCGAGCCAGTGGAATACCCTCGTATCTCGTGAGCAGCAATCTCGTGGATCTCGATTCCTGGCGAGCCCTCCCCGCGGCGCAGCAGCCTGACTGGCCGGACCGCGGCGAGCTCGACAAGGTTGTCGCCGAGCTCGGCGGCCTGCCCCCGTTGGTCTTCGCCGGCGAGTGCGACCAGCTCAAGGAGCAGCTGGCCGCCGTCGCCCGTGGCGAGGCGTTCGTCCTGCAGGGCGGTGACTGCGCCGAGACCTTCTCCGGCGCGACCGCCGACAACGTGCGCCAAAAGCTGAAGACGCTGCTGCAGATGGCCATCGTGCTGACCTACGCCGGCCGGGTGCCGGTCGTGAAGATCGGCCGGGTGGCCGGGCAGTTCGCCAAGCCGCGCTCCAAGGGCACCGAGGTCCGCGACGGCGTCGAGCTGCCCGCCTATCGGGGCGACATGGTCAACGGCTTCGACTTCACCGCCGAGTCGCGCCAGCCGGACCCGTGGCGGCTGCTCAAGGCTTACCACTCCTCGGCCGTGACCCTCAACCTGGCGCGGGCGTTCACCAAGGGCGGCTACGCCGACCTGCGGCAGGTGCACGCGTGGAACCAGGACTTCGTGGGCGAGTCGCCGGCCGGGCGCCGCTACGAGCAGCTGGCCAGGGAGATCGACCAGGCGCTGGCGTTCATGCGGGCCTGCGGGGCCGACCCCGAGGAGTTCCACACGGTCGAGTTCTACTCCTCGCACGAGGCGCTCATCCTCGACTACGACCGCGCGCTCACGCGGATCGACTCGCGCACCGGGCTGCCCTATGACGTGTCGGCGCACATGGTCTGGATCGGCGAGCGCACCCGCCAGCTCGACGGGGCCCACGTCGACTTCTTCGCCAAGATCCGCAACCCGATCGGCGTCAAGCTCGGCCCCACGACCACGCCGGACGAGGCGCTGGCGCTCATCGACAAGCTCAACCCGGCCAACGAGGCGGGGCGGCTCACGTTCATCACCCGGATGGGCGCCTCCAAGATCCGCGAGCACCTGCCGGCGCTGGTCAAGGAGGTCACCGCCACCGGGGCACGGGTGGCGTGGATCTGCGACCCGATGCACGGCAACACGTTCGAGGCGCCGAGCGGGCACAAGACGCGCCGCCTCGACGACGTGCTGGACGAGGTGGCGGGCTTCTTCGAGGTGCACCGGTCGCTCGGCACGCACCCCGGCGGCATCCACATCGAGTTCACCGGCGACGACGTGACGGAGTGCGTGGGCGGCGGGCACGAGATCGGCGAGACCGATCTCGCGACGCGCTACGAGACGGCGTGCGACCCCCGGCTCAACCGCAGCCAGTCGCTCGACCTGGCCTTCCGGGTGGCCGAGCTCTACCGCGGCTGACCTGGCGCGCGGGCCGGACACCCTCCGGCCCGCCCATGGGGCCTGAGTGATTTAGGTCTCATTGCCGGACGTAAGCGAATTCCGGTGAATTGACGGGTCCCACGACTATGATCGCCCCGAAAGATACCAATATTTCGGGAGATAACGACGTGGATAGTGCTCCGGAGGGGGTCGACCCAAACGTCCCCAACGTCGCGCGCATGTACGACTACTACCTCGACGGCAAGGACAACTTCGCGGCCGACCGGGCAGCGGCGGAGCAGATCCTCAAGAACTTCCCGCACACCAAGGAGGGCGCCCGGGCGAACCGGGCCTTCCTGCGCCGCGCGGTGCGGCACCTGGTGGACTCGGGCGTTCGGCAGATCGTCGACCTGGGCGCCGGCCTGCCGACCCAGGGCAACACGCACGAGATCGCTCCCGAGGCCCGCGTGGTCTACGTGGACTACGACTCCGTGGTGTGCGTGCACGGCAGGGCGCTGCTGGCCAGGAAGGAGAACGTCGACTTCCTGCAGGCCGACGTGCGCGAGCCGGACGAGCTGCTGAACAAGCTGGGCTCGCTGGTGGACTTCGACCAGCCGGTGGCGTTCCTGATGCTGGCGATCCTGCACTTCATCCCGGACGACATCGCCTACGACGTGGTGACCAAGCTGCGCGAGACGAGCGCGCCGGGCAGCCACCTGGTGATCAGCCACGCGGTGGACCCCACACCGGACACCACCCCGCAGGCCCTGGAGATCTACAAGAAGGCCACGGCCGCGCTGAACCTCCGGACCCGCGAGCAGATCCTGCGGTTCTTCGACGGTTACGAGCTGGCCGAGCCGGGGCTGACGTTCCCGAACGGCTGGCGTCCGGACGACCCGTCCGCCCCGGGCAACGGCATCGACTTCGGTTACGTGGGGGTCGGGCGCAAGCCCTGACCCGGAGGGAACCGGCCCCGGAAACGCGAAAGCCCCGCCGTACGGGCGGGGCAGGTCGCGGGGACGGGGTCAGTTCTGCTGGGCGTTCTTCAGCTCCTCGCTGAGCTCGGCCCGGATGGCGTCCATGTCGAGCGCCCTGACCTGCCGGATCAGGTCGTCCAGCGCGGGCGCCGGGATGGCACCTGCCTGGGCGAAAACCACGATGCCGTCACGGATGGCCATCAGCGTGGGGATCGAGGTGATGTCGAACCCCTGCGCGAGCCCCTGCTCCGCGTCCGTGTCGATCTTGCCAAAGGTGATGTCGTCGTGCTTGTCCGACGCCTGCTCGAAGATCGGGCCGAACTTCTTGCACGGCGGGCACCACTCGGCCCAGAAGTCGAGCAGCACGATCCCCTTGTCGGCGATGTCGTTGAAGTTCTTCTCGGTTACTTCGATGGTCGCCACAAGTGGCTCCTCGCTTGTTCGTAGCTGCAAATGCATCCGTTTTCAACCACGTACCCTCCACCAGCATTCCATGCTCCGGCGCCGGGCGCGGCGGTGTGAGGGGAGGCGGCAGGCGTTCCCCCGTCGGGGGATCGTCCACGAACGGCGGGCGACGGCCGGCTGTCAAGCTCCCCTTGACGCGCACGGTCCGGCGGCACCGGCTACCGCACTCGGGGCGGCCAGGGACGCTCGGGATGTAGCACGCATGTCGGGCACATTACGGGGAATTTAGACTGCATATTTCCCCATAAATGTGGTTACAACATAAAATCATCGAACCTTGACATGGGCCGCGGCGGGTATCACCCATGCATGGACTGGGTCACCTGCGCGTATTCGGCTGCCTGCACCGGAGTCGCAAGCCGGCCGTCCGGCTTCTGCCTCGCCCACCTCACCCCGGAACAGCTCGGCGCGGCGCTCGGCGAGATGTCCCCCGGACGCCTGCTCGACCTGCGCGGCACCACCGTCACCACCGACCTGCTGACCAGGATCCTGGAGGCCACCGGAGGCAGACCGGGACGCACCCGGCTCGACCGGGCCAGGTTCACCGGCGACGTCCGGTTGCCCGGGGTGACGTTCGCCGGTGACGTGTCGCTGGACAACGCCAGGTTCGACCGGCTGGCCTCGTTCTTCGGCGCCCGGTTCGAGGGCAACGTGTCGCTGGCCGGTGTCCGGTTCATCCGCGAGCTGTCCTTTCACGGCGTCACCGTACGCGGGCACGTCTCGCTCGACCGGGCCGTCATGTCCCGCGACGCGCTGTTCAGCCAGGCCGTTTTCGGTCACGGGCTGTCGTGCGAGCGGGCCAGGTTCGACGGGTACGCCACCTTCGACGGGGCCCGGCTCGGCGACGGGGCCGCCTTCAGGGGGGCGCGCTTCGGCCGTACCCTGTCGTTCCGCAAGGTCAGCGGGCACGCCGGGTTCGAGGCGGCGCACTTCGCCGCGGACGCGTACCTGTCGGCCACCGGCCGGCTCTCGGCGACCCGGGCCCGCGCCGACGGGTCGCTGGACGTGGCGGTCGCGCGTTGCGGCGTGGACCTGCGCGGCGTGGAGGTGACGGGCGCCACGACGGTGCGGCTCACGGACTCGCAGGCCGACCTGGAGGGCGCGGTGCTGCGCGGCCCGGCCACCGTGACGGGCCGGGGCACGTCCATGCTGACGTCGCTGCGGCAGGTCGAGGCCACCGACCTGGGGCTGTCCGGGCTGGACCTGTCGGCGTGCCGGTTCGCCGGGCTGTCCCATCCCTCGGGGGTGCGGGTCAAGGACTGCACGTTCGCGATCACGCCGCGCGGGGTGCGGCTGAGCCTGCGCTGGCCGATGCTGCGCTGGTTCTCCCGGAGGCGGGCGCTGGCCGACGAGTCCAGCGTGCGCGGCCGGGCCGCGGACGACCCGGGCACCTCACCCGACCGGCTGGCCGCCCTCTACGCGGGGCTGCGGCCCAGCGACCGCGCCACCTCGGCCGACTTCGCGTTCGCGGCCATGGAGATGCGGCGCCAGGCCGGCCACGGGTGGTGGCTGTCGGTGTCGTGGCTCCTGTGCGGGTACGGCATGCGCATGGGGCGGGCGGCGGCCTGGTTCGCCCTGCTGGCGGCGATCACGGCCGCCGCCGTCCTCTGGGGCTCCGCCTCCCACGCCACCAACCGCCCCGCTCCCCCGAACCCAACCGTCCACCGCTGACCCGTACGGCCCCTCCACCCGCGCCGCTCCCACCGGACGGGCGGGAGCGCCCGAGCGTGCTCCCACCCGCGGCCTCCGCCGAACCGGCGGAAGCCGCCCGAGCGTGCTCCCGCCTGCCGCTTCCACCGGACGGGCGGAGCGGGACGGGCCCGGGGTGGGCGCGCGGGTGGGTGCGCGGGTGGGCGCGCGGGTGGGCGCGCGGGTGGGCGCGCGGGTCAGAGGTCGGCGGCGATGGCTTCGATGGCGCCGAAGTGGCGGGGCCAGCCGCCGCCCATGATCCGCCGGGACAGCTGCTGCACCTCGTCGTCCGGGTCGAAGCCCTCGTGGTCGAGGAACAGCCGGGTGCCCCTGCCCTCGGGCTCCAGCCGCCAGGTGACCGTCCAGTCGGCCCGCTTGCCGTCGCTCCAGCTGATCTTCAGCAGCTTCTCCGGCTCGATCCGCAGCACCTCGCAGTGGACCACCCCGTCGAACCCGACCTGCTTCTTGGGCTGCGTGGTGAAGGTGAACCGGTGCCCCACCTCCGCCTTGAAGTCGTTGGGCATGAGCCAGCGGGCGACCAGTTCGGGTTCGGTGAGCGCGCGCCACACCTTGGCGGGCGGGTGCGCGATGAACTGGTCGAGCCGGATGGCGCGCAGATCTTCAGCGGTCTTCTCGTGGGACATCGTCGTCCTCCATGTCGTCGAGCAGAGTGGTGAGGGCGGTGAGCTTCTCCCGCCAGAACCGTTCGTACGGGGTGAGCCAGTCGCGCAGCTCCATGAGCGGTGCCGCCTCCAGGCGGTAGTGGCGTTCCCTGCCCTTGCGGGTCTCGGCCACCAGGCCCGCGTCCCTGAGCACCTTGAGATGCTCCGACACGCTGGGCCTGCTCATGTCGAACCGCTCGGCCAGCCGGCCGGCGGGCTGGGCGCCCTCGTCGAGCAGCAGTCGCAGCAGCTCGCGCCGGGCCGGGCTGGCCAGCGCGGCGAAGACGTGGTCGGCCGTCACGCCTGGCTGACCACGAATCCGTTGCCGAACGGGTCGTGGAAGAGCAGCTGGCGGCCCCACGCCTGCTCGCTCGGCCCCTCGAAGGCGACCTCGTGCTCGCGCAGCCGGGCGGCCAGCGCGTCGAGGTCGGGCGCGGCCACGACCAGGCCGCCGATGGGCGCCATGTCCGGGAACCAGGAGGCCAGCAGCAGCGCGGTCTCGGCGCCCTTGGGGGCGACGGTGAGCCAGCGGCCCATGGGGAACGGGTTGTCGGTGCGGACCTCGAAGCCGAGCACGCCGGTGTAGAAGTCGAGCGCCTTCGCCTGGTCGGCGACGGGCACGGTGATGGTGAGGATGGAGGAGATTGGCATGTCAGCCACTATATGTAGGCTTTTTCCTACATGACAACCGCTCGGGCGGAAAATCAGGGAATTCCCTGATGGGGACCGGGGATCACCGTCCGTACACTGGGAGCCATGCTCATCGACGACTACGTGGCAGAACTCGAGGATGCCCTGGCCGGGCCCCGGGGACCCAAGCGCGACATGGTCGTCGAGGCGCGCGACAGCCTGACCGACACCGCCGACGCGTTCGAGGCCGACGGGCTCGACCGGGCGGAGGCCGAGCGGCTGGCGGTGGCGGAGTTCGGGCAGGTCTCCGAGATCGCGGCCGGCTACCAGTCCGAGCTGACCGCCTCCTCCGGCCGGCGGCTGGGCGTGCTGATGTTCGTCAGCGTGCCGATCACCGTGGCCATGTGGTCGGTGCTGTGGCGGATCTACCCGGCGCACGACGACATCTGGATCAACCGGCCGGCGTGGTACGTGACCGTCGCGCGGCTGCTGGACATCATCCAGCTCGCCACCGGGCTCTACGGGGGGCTCGTGCTGTTCGCGCTGAGCCGGGGCGCACGGTGGATCCGCCGGCCGCGGGTGGCGACCAGGTCGCTGGGCGTGCTGGTGTGGACGGCGCTACCGGTGACGGCCGGGCTCGGGCTGTTGCTGTCATACGGCACGGACGCGCCGAACACGCTCGCTTTCCTGCCGGGCGTGCTGGCCAACCTGGTGACCGCCGCCATGTGGGGCATGCAGATCTACTGCGCCACGCGCTGCGTACGCATCACCCGGGCACCCGCCACCGGCCTCACCCGATGACCCTGGCCTCGGCCCGCAGGACGCCGCCGATCACGGTGGTGAACTCCCGCCAGGCCGATCGCTCCCCCTGCAGCTGCTTCCTGCCCGAGTCGGTCAGCCGGTAGGTGCGGCGCTTGCGCCCGCCCACCGTGGCCCACTCGCTGGACAGGTAGCCGATGCGCTCCAGCCTGCGCAGGGCCGGATAGACGGTGCCCGTGGGCACGTTGAGGGCACCACCGCTGCGCTCCTGGAGCGCCTCGATGATCGCGTAGCCGTGCAGCGGCTCTCGCTCCAACACTGAGAGCAGCAGCGCGTCCATGTGCCCGCGCAGCGCATCGGGATTCATGACATCGATCCTAGACACCCGTGCTTCATGTAGCCAGTCTACATGTAGGCTTTCTACATATAGAGAGGCACGACAACGGAGCGATGTATGGACGTACTGGATCTGGCACGCACGCAGTTCGCGGTGACGGGCAGCCTGCACTTCCTGTTCGTGGTGCTCACCCTGGGGCTGGCCCCGCTGGTGGCGATCATGCACACCCGGTGGGCGAGGTCGGGCAAGCCGCTGCACGAAGGCATGACGCGTTTCTGGGGGCAGGTCTACGTCATCAACTACGCGCTGGGCATCGTGACCGGGCTGGTGATGGAGTTCCAGTTCGGCCTGGCGTGGAGCGGGCTCTCGCACTACGCGGGCGACGTCTTCGGCGCGCCGCTGGCGATGGAGACGCTGGTGGCCTTCTTCCTGGAGTCCACGTTCCTGGGCCTGTGGATCTTCGGCTGGGGGCGGCTGCCCAAGTGGGCGCACGTGGCCTGCATCTGGGTCGTGACGCTGACGGCGTACGCGAGCGCGTTCTACATCATGGTCGCCAACTCCTTCCTGCAGAACCCGGCGGGCGCCGTGGTCACCGGCGGTCGGATGGAGCTGACCGACTTCGGCGCCCTGCTCACGAACAAGGCCCTGATCTTCTCCTTCCCGCACGTGATCGGCGCCGGGCTGTTCACCGGCGGCATGGTGCTGGTGGGGGCCAGCGCGTGGCGGCTGCGGCTGCGCGCCCCCGAGGTGGAGTTCTTCACCCGGTCGCTGCGCATGGGCGTGGTCACGGCGGCCATCGGGATCTTCCTGACGATGGGCTTCGGGTACGCGCAGTTCGCCGGGGTGCCGGAGGGCAAGTTCGGCGACCACAACGTGGCGGCGGCCGTCGGGCTCGGGTTGATGATCGAGTTCGGCCAGTTGCTGGGGCTCGTCGTGCTGCTGGTGATGCTGCCGATGATCTCCATCCTGCCGAGGGCGCGGTGGACGCACCCGATCCTCATCGCGATGACGCCGCTGCCGTTCGCCCTGTCGATCATGGGCTGGATGGCCCGGGAGATCGGGCGGCAGCCCTGGATGATCTGGGAGAAGCTCACCGTGGCCGACGCCATGTCGCCCGGCCTGACGCCGGGCATGGTGACCGCCTCGCTCATCGGGTTCGCGGCCGTGCTGGGGCTGCTGGCGATCGTCGACTACGTCCTCATCGCCCGGCTGATCCGGCGCGGGCCGCGGGCCCTCGACCTCGGGGCCGCCGCCGATGAGCCACGGACCCCCGCGCTGAGTTACTGAGCCGGCTACTGAGGAGTGCTGACAATGGAAGTGATCTGGTTCTTCTTCTTCGCGGTGCTGCTGGCCGGCTACTTCGCGCTTGAAGGGTTCGACCTGGGGGTCGGGCTGCTGCTGCCGGTGCTGGGCAGGACGCGCGCCAACCGGGACCGGATGGTGGCCGCCATGGCCCCGTACGTGCTGGCCAACGAGGTGTGGCTGGTGGCGGTGGCCGGGACGATGTTCGGCGTCTACCCGCTGCTGGAGGGCGAGGTGCTGTTCGGGCTGTACCCGCTGGTGGTGGCCATGCTGCTGTGCTGGGTGCTGCGGGACGCCGGGCTGTGGTTCCGGCGCAGGCTGGACGGCTCCGCGTGGCGCGGGCTGTGGGACGGGGCGATCGCGTTCGGGTCGCTGGGGCTGTCCGTGGGCTGGGGAATGGCGCTGTACGCGGCCGCCACCGGGTTCGAGTCCTCCCCCGTGCACCCGGTCGGGCTGCTGCTTGGCGTGGTGGTGACGCTGCTGTTCGCCTTCCACGGGTGGACGTTCCTGGGCTGGCGGACGCCGGGCGTGTTCGGCGCCACCAGGTCGGGGCGGGTGCTGCTGGTCTCGGGTCTGGTGGCCGCGCTGCCCGCGGTGGGGGTGCTCGCGGGCGCGATGCCGTACCTGCTGGAGCACAGCGCGCCCCCGGCTACGTTGAATGTGCTCAGTGTCATGGTGCTGCCGTTCGCACCCATCATGCTGGGCGCGCAAGTATGGGTGTGGCGCACTTTCCGCCCAGGGAAGGACGTCTCCCGGCTCCCGTCGTTCTTCTGAGGGAACGTGCACAAGGATCTCCTCGCACTCATGCGGGCCGAGCGCTCGGTCCGCCGCCACCTCGGTGTCACCATGGCCGCCGCGCTGCTGGCCGGGCTGCTCGTGCTGGTCCAGGCCGAGCTGCTGGCCGGGGTGCTGTCCGGCCGGTTCACCGCCGCCGCGCTGGCGCTGCTGGCGGCGGTGGTCGGCGTACGGGCGCTGCTGGCCTGGACCCAGGGTGTCTTCGCCGGGCGGACCGCGACGGGCGTGAAGTCGGCCCTGCGGCACCGGCTGCTGGAGCGGCTGCGCGAGCTGGGCCCCGGCCGGCTCGCCGCGCACCGCTCCGGCGAGCTCGTCACGCTGGCGGGGCGCGGCCTGGACCGGCTCGACGCCTACCTGACCGGCTACCTGCCGTCGATCGCGGTGGCCGCGGTGGTGCCGCTGGCCGTGCTGATCCGGCTGTTCGCGGCCGACCTCGCGAGCGCGGTGATCGTGCTCATCACGCTGCCCCTGATCCCCGTCTTCGGCGCGCTGGTCGGGATGACGACGAAGGCCGTCACCGAACGGCAGTTCCTGGCGCTGTCGCGGCTCGGCGGCCACTTCCTGGACGTGGTGCGCGGCCTGCCCACGCTGCGGGCGTTCGGGCGGGCCCGCTACCAGGCCACGGTCATCGGGCAGATCGCCGACGCCCACCGCGGCGCCACCATGCGGACGTTGCGGGTGGCGTTCCTGTCGTCGCTGGTGCTGGAGCTGTGCGCGTCGCTGTCGCTGGCGCTGGTGGCGGTGCCGATCGGGCTGCGGCTGCTCGGGGGGTCGCTGGACCTGACGACGGCGCTGCTGGTGCTGTTGCTGGCACCCGAGGCGTACCTGCCGCTGCGGGCGATGGGGACGCGCTTCCACGCCTCGATGGAGGGGGTGGCCGCCGCCGACGCGGCCTTCGCCGTACTGGACCGGTCGGCGGAGGAGCCGCGGGAGCGCGAGGGGCGCCGGGAGTCCCCCGGCGGCGGGGCTCCGGAGATCCGCCTCGAGAACGTGACCGTACGCTATCCGGGCCGGGACACCCCCGCGCTGGAGAACGTCTCGCTCACCATCGGCCCGCGCGAGCGGGTCGCCCTGGTGGGCGAGAGCGGCGGGGGCAAGAGCACGCTGCTCCACCTCATCCTCGGCTTCGTCGAGCCGTCCGCGGGGCGGGTCCTCATCGACGGCACGGACCTGCGGGACCTCGACCTGGCGAGCTGGCGGGCGCGGCTGGCGTTCGTGGCGCAGCGGCCGCACCTGTTCGCGGCGTCGGTGGCCGACAACATCCGGCTCGGGGCGCCCGCGGCGTCCCTGGAGGAGGTCCGCCGGGCGGCCGCGGCGGCCCACGTGGACTTCGTGGCGGCGCTGCCCCAGGGGTTCGACACGGTGGTGGGCGAGCGCGGGACCAACTTCTCGGCGGGGCAGCGGCAGCGGATCGCGCTGGCGCGCGCCTTCTGCCGGGCCGGCGCCACGGCGCTTCTCCTGGACGAGCCCACGGCGCGGCTGGACGGGCGCAGCGAGGCGGCGGTGGTCGCGGCCACCTCGGACCTGGCCCGGGACCGCACGGCCGTCATCGTGGCCCACAGGCCAGCCATGATCGACCTCGCCGACCGCGTCATCCGCGTCCACGAGGGCCGCATCACCTCCGACACCACCCGGTCCCCCGCCATCCGGCCGGCTGGTGCCGACGCCCGGCCGGCCGCTCCCTCGGCCACCCGGCCGGCACCGCGATCAGCCGCTCAACCGGCCGCCGCCCAACCGGCCGCCCAACCGGTCGCCGCCGCCGCTCGCCCGGCCTCCGCCGAAG
>NZ_JBQQCB010000188.1:0-15269 GCF_052246675.1 Nonomuraea sp. KM90
TCAGTCCTGGCCGTCCCAGATAGCCTCGGGCCACCCCGGCTCCGCCGATGTACAGCTCGCCGATCGCGCCGGGCGGGACCGGGTTGAGATGGCGGTCCAGCACGTACATGGTCGTGTTCGCGATCGGTCTGCCGATGGAGACGGGACGCGCCGGGTCGAAGTCGTCCCCGATCTCGTAGACCGAGCAGCCCACCACGGTCTCGGTCGGGCCGTACTCGTCGATGATCCGGGCGCCGGGCGCGATCCGCCGCCACGCCGCCACCGTCTCCGGGCGCACCTCGTCGGCGCCCACCACGAACGTGCGCACCGAACCCACCGAGCCCGGCTCGAGCAGCCCGCGCAGGGCGTCCAGATGCCCCGGCGTGATCTTCAACAGGCTGAAATCACCCGGCCGGGCCAGCAGGTCGGCCAGCTCGGGCAAAGCGGCGTTGCCGGTCAGCAAGGTCACGCTCTTGCCGCCGATCAGCGGGAGAAAGAAGTTCGGCACCGACAGGTCGAAGGCGATCGAACCCACCATCGGCGCCCCGTCAACACCGTCCAGGCCGTAACCGTCGATCGCCCACCACAGGTAGTTCACCAGCTGCCGGTGACTGATCATCACGCCCTTGGGCCGACCGGTCGACCCCGAGGTGTACATCGCGTACACCAGGTTGTCCGAACAGGGCCGCACCACCGGGGCGCTCGACACCGGTTCGTCTCCGACGCAGACCACGCGCCCATCGAAGCGGTCACGCCACCGCTTCAGCGTGACCACCACCTCCGCGCCCGTGTCGGCCAGCATGAACGCGTGCCGGTCGGCCGGATGCTCCGGGTCCAGCGGCACGTACGCCCCGCCCGCCTTCATCACCCCGAGGAGCGCCACCAGCATTTCCACACAGTGATCGACACACACGCCCACGAAGCGCTCGGGGCCGACCCCCGCCTCCGCCAGCACCTCCGCCAGCCGCTCGGCACGCTCGTCCAACTCGCGATAGGTCACCGGCACACCGTCGGCGTCCGTGACCGCCACGGCCTCGGGCGTCCGCGCCGCCCACTCCTCGAACAGCTCGTGCACGCACCGATCCCCCGGGTACGGCGCGGCCGTCGCGTTCCACTCCCCCAGCACCAGCGCACGCTCCGCGGGCGCCAGCACCTCCAGGTCTCCCGCCCGCACGCCGGGGTCGGACACGACCTGCTCGAGCACGCGCTCGAACCGGCCGAGCAGGCGCTCCGCCATACCGTCGTCGAACAGGTCGCGCGCGAAGTACAGCTCCAGCCTGATGCCGCCGGGGCGGTCCACGGCCAGCAGCGTGAGATCCATCTTCTCGCCGTCGGCGTAGACCTCGGCCTCCTCCACCGCCAGGCCGGGCAGCGCCCAGTCCTCCTCGACCTCCAGGCACTGGAACATCACCTGGAAGACCGGGTTGCGCGACGGCTCGCGTTCCACCTTCAGGTCGGCGACGATCTGCTCGAAGGTCACCTCCTGGTGGTCGAGCGCGCCGAGCACGGCCCGGTGGGTACGCCGCAGCACCTCGGCGAAGGCCGGATTCCCCGACAGGTCGGCGGGCAGCGGCAGCGTGTTCGCGAACAGCCCGATCAGCGGCTCGAGCTCGGCCCGTCCCCGCCCCGCCACCAGCGAGCCCACCGCGAACCGCTCCTGCCCGGTCAGCCGGTGGAGCGTGGTGGAGAAGGCGGCAAGCAGCGTGGTGAACAGCGTGGTCCCCTGCGTGACCGCCAGGCGCCGTACGCCGGCTTCGAGCCGCCGGTTCAGTGTGCGCCGCACGATCCCGCCCCGGTAGGACGGCGTGGGCGGCCGTGGCCGGTCCGTGGGCAGTTCCAGGATCGCGGGGATCTCGGCCAGCGCTTCCCGCCAGTAGCCGAGCTCGCCTGCCAGCAGCGGCCCGGTCAGCCGCTCGGACTGCCAGCGGGCGTAGTCGCCGTACTGGACGGGCAGGGGCGGCAGGCTCGGCTCGGCGCCGCGCAGGCGGGAGCCGTACAGGTCGCCGAGTTCGGTGGCGAGCAGGCCGAAGGACCACTCGTCGCTGAGCGCGTGGTAGGCGTTGACGACGAGCAGGCTGACGTCGGGGCCGAGCCGCAGGAGCAGGACCCGCAGCAGCGGCCCGGCGGCCAGGTCGAAGGAGGCTGTGACCTCGTCCTCCGCCAGCCGCAGCGCCTGCTCCATGCGCAGGTCGGTGGGGAGGTCGACCAGGTCGACCAGGTCGAAGGCGGCCGGCGACGGCGGGTGGATCTCCTGCACCGGCCCGTCGGGGCCCGGGCGGAAGGTGGTGCGCAGGGTCTCGTGGCGGCGGACCAGGTCGTCGAAGGCGCCGCGCAGCGCGGCCACGTCCAGGGGGCCGCGCAGCCACAGCGCGCGATGGGTGCCGAACAGGGCGTTGTCGTCGAGGAACTGATCGACGATCCACAGGCCCCGCTGCACAGGCGACAGCGGTACTGGCTCAGTCTCCGGGCGGGCCGGGATGGTCACGGCGGCGGCGGAGGCGCCGCGCAGGCGTTCCTCCAGGAGTGCGCGCTGGGCCGCGGAGATCGTCATCGGGTGTCCTCCTGGTCCGCCATCCGCCTGCGCAGGCTGAGCGGGCGCATGTCCACCCAGACCTCGTTGATGTGGTCGAGGCAGGCCTGCTTGTCGCCGCTGGTTCCCTCCTCCGCCCAACCGGCGGGCAGGTCCTTGCCCTCGGGCCAGATGGAGTACTGCTCCTCGTGGTTGACGACGACCTGGAAGCGGTCAGCGGGCATGGTGTCCTCCGATGTTGTCGGTGATCTCGGCGACGAGGAGCTCCTCGAGCGCGGCCGCGGTGCCCGCGACGGTGGGCCTTTCGAACATGACGCTGAGCGGGAAGTCCGTGCCGAACGCGCTCCTGATGCGGTTGACGACCTTGGTGGCCAGCAGCGAGTGGCCGCCGATGACGAAGAAGTCGTCCTCGACGCCGATGCTCGGGCGGCCGAGCACGTCCTGCCAGATCTCCGCCACCGCCTGCTCCGCGACGGTCCTGGGCGCGACCTGGCCGGCGGAGGGCGCCTCCGGCGCCGGGGCGGGCAGGGAGCGCCGGTCGAGCTTGCCGTTGGGCAGCAGCGGCAGCTCGACCAGGATCCTGATCGCGCTGGGCACCGCGTAGGCGGGCAGCAGCCCGCTCAGGTAGCCGTGCAGGGTCTCCGGCGTGGCGGTGGCCTCCGGCTCCAGCACCGCGTAGACGGCCAGCCGCTTGTCGCCCGGCGCGGCCTCCCAGGTGGTCGCGGCGGCGTTGACGACCTCGTCGTGGCCGCGCAGCACCGCCTCGACCTCGGCCAGCTCGAGCCGCACGCCCCTGATCTTGACCTGCCTGTCGATCCTGTCCAGGTACTCGAAGGAGCCGTCGGCGCGCGCCACGCCGCGGTCGCCCGTGCGGTAGAGCCGCGCTCCCGGGACGAACGGGTGCGGCAGGAAGGCCTCCGCGGTCCGCCTGGGGTCGCCCAGGTAGCCCCTGGCCAGGGAGTGCCCGCCGATGTAGAGCTCGCCGGGCTCGCCGGGCGGGAGCCGTTCGAGATCGTCGCCGAGCACGTGCACCTCGTTGCCGTCTATGGGCCTGCCCAGGCTGACCACGCCGCCCTCGACCTCGCCGTCGATGCGGCCGCACGGGTGCTGGGTGGAGTCGATGGACGCCTCGGTCGCGCCCCAGGTGTTCTCCAGCGCGACGCGGTCGCCGAACCGTTCGTGGAAGGCGCGCACCAGGTCGGGGCGCAGCGCCTCGCCGCTGGACAGCACGGTGCGAAGGCGGGCCAGCCCGGCGACGTCCGCCGGGGTCAGCGCGTCGAGGAAGAGCTCGAGCACGCTGGGGACGAACTGCACGTGCACCGCCTCGTAGGCGATCGCGGCGTCGATGATGGCGCGCGGGTCACGATGGTCGCCCGGGGCCGGCAGCGCGATCCGCCCGCCCGCCATCAGCGGCCAGAAGATCTCCACGGCGGCGTCGTCGAACGTCAGCGTGGTCTTGTGCAGCACGGTCTCGCCGGGGCGCAGCGCGTGGGTGCGCTGCATCCACCGCATCCTGGTCACCCAGCCCCGGTGGGTGCAGGCCACGCCCTTGGGGTTCCCCGTGCTGCCCGAGGTGTAGTAGACGGCGCACAGGTTGCCGGGATCGACCCGTACGGCGGGCAGGCAGCCGCCCGCCGTACCCTCGAGGCTCACCCGAGGCGGCCCTCCGCCGAGGTCCAGTGCGGCGAACACGGCCTTGGCCCCCGAGTCGAGCAGGATCCGCTCGCGTCGCGCGGCAGGCGTGGCCGTCTCGATCGGCACGTAGGCGCCGCCCGCCTTCAGGGTCGCCAGCAGGGCGACCACCGTCTCCACGGACCTGTCCATGACGACCGCCACCACGTCGTCGGCGTGCACGCCCAGCTCGCGCAGCCGGGCCGCGGCCCGTTCCGCCCGCCGGTCGAGCTCGGCGTAGGTGAGGGTGCCGTCACCGCCGATGACCGCCACGGCGTCGGGTGTGCGGGCCGTTTGCTCCTCGACCAGGCGGTGGAGCAGCTGCGTTGGTCTGTTCACGTGGGGAGCGTCTGCACGGGTGCCATCCGGCAGCTGTCCGGGCGCTATCGGAGGGCGGAAAGCCGGGTGATAGGCGGGTGATAGCGGCCGCGGACGTTCTTGAGCCATGGCCGCAGACACCTTGCCCCAGCTGTTCGCCGAGCAGGCGTCCGCCACTCCGCACGCGACCGCCGTGGTGTCGGGTCAGGACACGATGACCTACCGGCAGCTGATGGACCGCGTCCGTCTCGTGGCGGGACATCTGCGAGCGCGCGGCGCCGGGCAGGGAACGCTGGTCGGAGTGTGCGTGGAGCGCGGCGCCGACCTGGTCGCCGCGCTGCTGGGGGTGCTCGCCTCGGGAGCGGCCTACGTCCCGCTCGACCCCCGCCATCCCCGCGAACGGCTGGCCGCCATCGAAGCCGACGCCGGGGTGCTGCTGACGCTGACGGACGCCGACCTGTCGAGCCTGGAGGGACCCGGCTGGTATGCGGCGCCCGACCCGGACGAGCTCGCCTACGTGATCTACACCTCGGGCTCTACCGGCCGCCCGAAGGGCGTCATGATCTCGCACGGGGCGCTGGCGAACGTCCTGCTCTCCTTCCGGTCCAGCCCGGGCCTCCGGCCGGCGCAGGGGCTGGTGTCGGTGACGACGGTCTCCTTCGACATCGCCACGATCGAGCTGTTCCTCCCGCTGATCGTGGGCGCCCGCACCATCGTGGCCACACACGACGAGGCCGCCGATCCGGTACGGCTGGCCGAGACCATCCGTGGCGTCTCCCACCCGGTGTTGCAGGCGACGCCCGCCACCTGGCACATACTGCGCGACACCGGATTCCGGCCCCCCGAGGGGTTCCTGGCGCTGTGCGGCGGGGAGAGCCTGCCGCCGGATCTCGCGCGGTGGCTGGCGGAGGGCTCCGCCGCCGCGTGGGACGTGTACGGCCCCACCGAGACGACGGTGTGGTCCAGCACGGCCCTGCTGAACCGCGACGGCGGCGTCGCCGAGTGGCAGCCCGTGCGCGAGACGCGGATCCACGTGCTGGACGAGCTGCTGCGTCCGGTGCCGCGCGGGACGGCGGGCGAGCTGTACATCGGCGGGAGCGGGCTGGCCCGCGGCTACCTGGGCCGCCCGGACCTCACCGCCGCGTGCTTCCTGCCCGATCCGCACGCTCCTGTGCCGGGCGCCCGCCTCTACCGGACGGGGGACCTGGCCAGGGAACGCGCGGACGGCAGCGTGGAGATCCTGGGCCGCCTGGACAACCAGGTGAAGATCCGGGGACACCGGGTCGAGCTGGGCGAGGTCGAGACCGCGCTGGCGGCGCATCCGGGAGTCGGCCGGGCCGTGGTGCACCCGCGTCCCGGGCCGAGCGGGACGCCGATGCTGGTGGCCTACGTGACCGCCGCTTGCGGGCAGGCTCCGCCGCGGGAGGAACTGCGGGCACACCTGGCGACCAGGTTGCCCGCGTACATGCTGCCCGGGGCCTACGTGGTGATGGACGCCTTCCCGCTCAACTCCAACGGCAAGGTGGACAGGAACGCCCTCCCCCAGCCCGGCGTGGACGGCTCGCGCGAGATCGCGCCGCCGCGCGACCACCTGGAGCGGGTCCTGGTCGCCGCCTGGGCCGAGGTGCTCGGTGTCGCCCGGGTCGGCGTCCACGACCGCTTCCTCGACCTGGGCGGCGACTCGCTGGCGGCGGCCCGGCTGCTGTCACGGCTGCGCGCCGCGTTGGAGTCCGACCTTCCCCTGGCGGTGCTGCTGCGCGAGGAGACGCCCGCCGGTCAGGCGGCCCAGCTGCGGGACCTGCTGCCGCGAGCGCCGCGGGAACAGCCCATCACGCCGGCGCCCCGCGGCCGCGACCTGCCGCTGTCGCCGGGTCAGGAAGGGCTGTGGTTCGTCGAGCAGGTGCAGGCGGGCGGCTACGCCAACACCATCCTGGCCGGATACCGGGTACGCGGGCCGCTGGACGTCGACGCGCTGCGGGTGGCCGTGGAACACGTCGCGGCCAGGCACGAGCCGCTGCGCACCGTGTTCCCGTCGGTGGACGGGCAGCCCGTGCAGCGCGTGCGCGATCGGGCGCAGGTGGAGTTCACCATGCGCGCGTCGCTCGACCAGGCGGCCGCGGCCCCCTTCGACCTGACCCGCGGGCCGCTGATGCGGGTGGTCGCTGCCGAGCTCGGGCAGGAGGAGCACCTGGTCTCGTTCCAGTGGCATCACCTGGTCTTCGACGGCTGGTCGCGGGGCGTCTTCTTCGGCGAGCTTGCGCGGGTCTACCAGGCCGTGTCCGCCGGAGCCTGCCCGGAGCTCCCCTCGCCGCCCGTGCGTTACGCCGACGTCTCGACCTGGGAACGGCGGCGGCTGGCCGACGGCAGGATCGAGCACGCCCTGGCCTACTGGCGCGACCAGCTGTCCGGCGCCCCGTCCGCGCTCGCGCTCCCGTGCGACAGGCCCCGCCCGGCGACGCCCACGTTCGCGGGCGCGCACGTGGAGCATGCCGTAGCCGACGACGACGTGGCGGGCCTGCGGCGGCTCTGCGCACAGCAGCGGGTCACGCTCTACACCGCGCTCCTGGCCGCCCTGGCGATCCTGCTCGGGCGCCACTGCCGCACCGACGACGTGGTAGTCGGCTCCCCATCAGCCAACCGCCCCGAGCCCGAGATGGAGGAGCTGATCGGCTTCTTCGTCAGCACGCTCGTGCTCCGCCTCGACCTGTCGGACGAGCCGTCACTTGCCGGACTGCTGAGCCATGTGCGCGACACCGCCATCGCCGCGCACGCCCATCGCGACGTGCCCTTCGAGCGCCTGGTCGAAGACCTCCGTCCGGTACGGCAAGCCGGCCGCAACCCGCTCTTCCAGGTCATGTTCGCCTACTAGGGCGCCGAGACCGGCGAGCTGGAGCTGGACGGCCTGTCCGTCGAGGCCATCCCGGTGGAGAGCGGCCGGGCCCGCTTCGACCTGGTCTTCACCGTCAGGGAGAGCCGCCGGGGAGGGTTGTCGGTGGAGCTGGAGTACTCCACCGACCTGTTCGACGGCTCCACCGCCGAACGCCTGGTCGCCCACTACCTGCGCCTGCTGCACAGCCTGACCGTGGCCGCACCGGACACCGGGATCGACGCCCTGGAGATGGCCACGCCCGCCGACCGGGCCTGGCTGGCCAGGCTGGACGCGGCGGAACTGCCCGACCACGGCCAGGCGACGGTCCACGGGCTGGTGGCCGAGCAGGCCCGCCGTACACCTGCCGCGTACGCGGTGTCGGACGAGCAGGGCACGCTCACCTACGCCGAGCTGGACGAGCGGGCAGGGCGGCTGGCCCGGCGGCTGCTGGCGAACGGCGCGGGGCCGGAGGTCGTGGTGGGCGTCCACGTGCGGCCGGGCGTGGGGGCGGTGGTGGCACTGCTCGGCGTGCTCAAGGCGGGGGCCGCCTATCTGCCGCTCGACGTCTCCTTCCCGCCGGAACGGCTGGCCGCGCTGGTGCGCCGGGCCGGCGCGTCCCTCGTGGTCAGCGAGGACGACGGCGTCTTCCCCGGAGCCGTGCCCCTCGACTCCGACGTGGAGCCGCCGCCCGTCGCCGCGCCCGAGACGCGTCCCGGCGGTCTGGCCTACATCACCTTCACCTCGGGCTCGACCGGTGAGCCCAAGGGCGTGGCCATGGCGCACGGGGCGCTGGTCAACCTGATCCGCTGGCAGGGACGCAACCAGCGCACCGGGACCAGGACCGCCCAGCTCACCTCGCTCAACTTCGACGTCAGCTTCCAGGAGATCTTCGTCACGCTCGCCACGGGCGGACACGTCGTCGTCGCCCCGCAGGACCTGCGCGCCGACGCGGAGCTGCTGTCCGCCTGGCTGGCAGAACGCGAGGTGGAGCACCTGTTCACCACCCCCACGATGCTCGACCTGATCTGCCGCCGGTACACCGCCCTGGGCCGGGTCCCCGAGAGGCTGGGCGAGATCACGGCGGCGGGCGAGCAGTTGCGCATCACTCCCGCCGTCCGCTGGGTCCTGGAGAACTCGGCCCTGCAGCTGCGCAACCACTACGGCCCCTCCGAGACGCACCTCGCGACCACCGCGATCTGCCCCCGCGCGCTGGACGCCTGGGCGGCTCACCCGCCGATCGGCCGCCCCATCACCGGACAGCGCGCCTACGTCCTGGACCCGTCGGGCCGCAGGGTCCCGCCCGGCCTCACCGGCGAGCTGTACCTCGGCGGCCTCGGCGTGGCCCGCGGCTACGCCGGTGCGCCCGGGCTGACCGCCGAGCGATTCCTCCCCGACCCCTTCACGCCGCGCGCGGGCGAGCGCATGTACCGCACGGGCGACCTGGTACGGCTGCGCCCCAACGGTGTGCTCGACTACCTCGGCAGGGTCGACGACCAGTTCAAGCTGCGCGGCATCAGGGTCGAACCCGCCGAGATCGAAGCCGCCCTCACCGCCCACCCGGACGTCCCGGCCGCGGCGGTCGTGGCCCACGAGGTGGCACCGGGTGACAAACGCCTCGTCGCCTACGTCGTGACCCGCGGTGACGTGGACGCTGGAACGTTGCGCGAACACCTCTCGCGGCGGCTGCCCGCCTTCCTGGTCCCCTCGTACTTCGTCCCGATGGCGGCGCTGCCGTTCACCAGGAGCGGCAAGCTGGATCGCGCCGCGCTGCCCGAGCCCCGCGACCTGCCCGCCGACGTGCCCGCGGAGGTGGTGGCGCCGCGAACCCCGCTGGAGCGCGCCGTCGCCGCGGCATGGGCGGACGTGCTCGGCGCTCAGCCGCGCGGCGTGCACGAGGACTTCTTCACCGTGGGCGGCCACTCCTTGCTGGCCACGCAGCTGGTCTCCCGGCTGCGGGCAGCGCTGGCCGTGCCCCTCACCGTGCAGGACCTGTTTGCCGAGCCCACCATCGCCCGGCTCGCGGCGCTGCTCGCCGGGCGCGTGCCCGACCGCGCGCAAACCCCGCACGTGCGGCCCCGCGAGCGAGGCCAGGACGTGCCGCTGTCGTCGTCACAGGCCAGGCTCTGGTTCTTCGACCAGCTCAGGCCGGGGACGCCGGAATACCAGCTCCCCCAGGTCATGCGGGTGCGCGGCCCGCTCGACACCGACGCGCTGCGCCAGGCGCTCGAGCGGATCGTCGCCCGCCACGAGGTGCTGCGGACCCGCTACCCGCTCGTGGACGACGAACCCGTCCAGCACATCGACCCGCCCGCACCCGCCGACCTGCCCGTGGTGGACCTGAACACGCTGGACGACCCGGGCGAGCGGGCACTGCGCCTGCGCCAGGTGGTGGAGTCGGCGAGCTGGCGGCCGTTCGACCTGGCCGAGGGGCCGGTGTTCAGGGCCGCGCTGATCCGGCTCGCCGCCAGCGAACACGTCCTGGTGCTCGTCGTCCATCACATCGCCGCCGACGGCTGGTCGCTCAAGCTCATCAACGACGAGCTGGGCGAGCTGTACGCGGACCAGGGGGCCATGCTGCCGCCGCTGCCCGTGCAGTACGCGGACGTCGCGGTGTGGGAACGCGCGTGGCTGAGTGAGGAGGCGCTGGCGCCCGGGCTGGCACACTGGCGGTCCACGCTGGCGGGCATCACGCCGATCGAGCTGCGCACCGACAGGCCGCGCCCGCCCCGCCAGGACCACAGCGGGGCCACGGAACGGCTCGACCTGCCCGCCGAACTGGCCGACGCCGTCCGGGAGTTGGCCAGGGCGTGCGGGGCCACGCCGTACATGGTGCTGCTGGCCGCGTACGCGGTGCTGCTGTCGGACTGGAGCGGGCAGCACGACCTGGTGATCGGCACGCCGACGGCCGGGAGGAGCCGCCCCGAGACCGAGGCGCTGGTCGGCTGCTTCGTCAACACGCTCGCGCTCAGATGCTGGTGCTGACGGACGACAGCTTCGCCGACCTGGTGGAGCGGGTCAGGCAGCGGACGCTTTCCGCCCTCGCCCAGCAGGACGTCCCCTTCGACCGGGTGGTGACCGAGCTGGGCACCGAGCGCGACCCCTCGCGTCATCCGCTGTTCGACGTCATGTTCAGCCTGACCGAGGAGGCGTCGCTGCGGCTCGACGGGGCGGAGGTCACCCCGATGCCGGTGCGCGCCCGCTCGTCGAGCTTCGACCTCACCCTCCAGGTCGAACAGCGGCTCGACGGCTCGTTGTCGGCGGAGCTGGAGTACGCGACGGCGCTGTTCGACGGCTCCACCGCGCGAAGGCTGCTGCGGGAGTACGCGCGGCTGCTGCGGGAGGTGTGCGCGTACGGCGGAGCCGACCGCCCCGTGGCCTCGCTCACACCGTCACTGACCGGCGTCGGTCAGGGCGTCACCCAGCGCGGTACGGCGGTAGAGGACCCATCGGCCCGCGCGGGCGCGCTCCACCAGCCCCGCATCCCTTAGCACCGCCAGGTGATCCCCCACGCCGCCCATGCTCAGCCCCAGCACGGCCGCCAGATGGCTGGGCGCGGCGGGGGCCGACAGCTCGCGCAGCAGCGCCGCCCTCGTCCGCCCGAGCAACCGGTCGAGAGCGTGTCCGTCGCCCTCCTCCCGGCCGACCTGGCCATCCGACCACAGCCGGCCGCTGCCCCTGGCCGGGTAGATGAGCGCGTACGCGGGCGGGTCGAGCGACAGCCACTGCGCCCCGTAAACGATCGGCGTCAGGCAGAGTCCGGCGCCCTCCAGCCGGATCGGCGCCCCGTCCATGTGGCTCAGCTCGATCCAGCCCTCGTCGTCCCAGCGCAGATCGGGCCCGATGTCCTGCAGCGCGTGTGACCAGCCGTAGGCGGCCAGCTGCCCGGCCCGGTGGATCACGTCGGCCTCGAGGATCGCGCGCGCGGTCCGCCAGTCCGGTTCCACCAGTTCCTCCCACACCAGGCGCAGCGCCCGCGCCATCCGGGCTCCCACCTCGGCCCCCGGCAACGCCTCCCCGGCTCCGTAGCGTTCGAGCTGCTCCCGCGCGAGACCATCGGGCGTGTCCCTTATCGCCGCCAGCTCGTCGCCGATCGCGGTGTCCATGCCCGACTGCGGCAGCGCGAGAAAGTCGGGCACGCCCCGGCAGGCGCGCACGGCCCGCGCCACCTCCCGAAGTCCCGAATGCGCCCGCAGCAGCTCCTGGTAGCGCCCACGCACCTGCCCTGCCCAGGGCGCCACCCCGTAGGCGGACGTCCCGCGTTCCAGCGCCAGGAGGGCTCCCACCGTGTTGGCCGCGGGCGACATCACGAACCTGCTGGCCGCAAGGTCACGTGGGCTCACGACGATCCTGACGGCCACGATTCGCCTCCTGACGAAAACCTACCCCGCGGTGCGGGCTTCGCCGACCCTGCCACTATGACCATCACCTATCGGGACGTGTTCAGGGTGACGGAGTTCCGCGCCGTCTTCACCAACCACGCGCTCGGGGTCGCGGCCAACACGATGCAGATGCTCGGCCTGTCGGCCCTCGTCTACGCGCGCACGGGATCACCCCTGTTATCCGCCATCGCCTACCTCGCGGGCTTCCTCCCCCACGCGATCGGCGGGCTCAGCCTGCTCTCGTTCGCCGACAGGCTGCCGCCGCGCGCGCTGCTCGTCGGCTGGAGTCTGGCCGGCGCCGCGGTCGCCTGCGCCATCGCGCCCGGACAGCTGCCCGTATGGGCGGCGCTTGCGCTGGTCGTCGCCGTCGGCATCACCACTCCGGTCGCGGAGGCGGGCAAACTCGCCCTCCTGGCCGACGTGCTGCCGGACAACGCCTACGTGCTGGCCCGCTCCACCCTCAACGCCGCCGTCGGCGTCATGCAGATCGTCGGCTTCGCGGTCGGCGGCTCGCTGCTGGCCCTCATCTCGCCGTCGGGCACGCTGTGGTGCACGGCCCTGCTGTACGTCGCGGGCGCGCTGGTGCTGCGCCTGCGGCTGGCGGCCCGCCCGGCCCGTACGGCAGGCCGCGCCTCCGTGGCCACCACGTGGCAAGGCACCCGCGCGTTGCTCGCCGTGCCCGCCATCAGGGCGCTGCTGCTGGCGCAGTGGCTGCCCAGCGGGCTCATCGTCGGCGTGGAGGCGCTGTTCGTCTCCTACGCGGGCTCGTCGGCGGGCGCGCTCCTGGTGGCCGCGGCGGCGGGCATGCTGGCGGGCGACGTCGTCGTGGGCCGCGTGCTCACGCCGCGCGGGCGGGCGCTGGCCATGATGCCGCTGATGGTGCTGCTGGCCGTGCCGTACCTGGTGTTCGCGTTGACGCCCACGGTGGCGATGGCCTCCGCGCTGGCAGCCGTGGCCTCCTTCGGCTACGGTCACCATCTCGCGCTGCAGGAGCGGTACCTGGCGGCGGTGCCTGAGGAGGCGCGCGGCCAGGCGTTCGGCCTGGCCAACAGCGGCATGATGACCACACAGGGCCTGGCGGCCACCGGCCTGGGCGTGGTCGCCCAGCAGGCCGGCCCGAGCGGAGCGATCGCGCTGGGAGCCGCCGTGGCTCTGGTGGCGGGCCTCGTCCTGGCCCCGTTCCTCCGCCGGCGGAGCGCCGCCGGGCTTGATTGCCCGCCGATAGGTGGCGGATAGGCGGGTTTCGATGCTGGGGAGGAGAGCCTCCTCGAGCAAAGGTGTCCAGTTATGGCGATCACCCGCACGGTACTCGGTCCCGCTGTCGACGCGCACCGGCTGCTCACCCGCCTCCAACGGCTGGCGAAGATCGGCGCCGACGAGGCGGGCGGCGTCACCAGGCCCGGCTTCACCGCGGCGGACCTGGCAGGACGTGACTACGTCGCCGCGGAGGCGGCGGCGGCAGGCCTGTCGGCGAGCGTGGACGCGGCAGGCAACCTCGTCGTCAGCCGCTCCGCGGACCTCGCGAAGGGCGGGCCGGTGGTGCTCATGGGGTCCCATCTCGACACGGTGGTCCAGGGCGGGCCGCTGGACGGGGCCTACGGCGTGATCGCGGGACTCGAGGTGCTCCAGGCGCTCGCCGAGACCGGTGCGGAGATGCGGCACGAGCCCGTCCTGGTGGCCTTCGCCAACGAGGAGGGCGCCAGGTTCCCCTGCCCGTTCTGGGGGTCGCTGGCGCTGACCGGCCGGCTCGCGCGGACG
Organism: Nonomuraea sp. KM90; assembly: GCF_052246675.1. Taxonomy (NCBI): domain Bacteria; kingdom Bacillati; phylum Actinomycetota; class Actinomycetes; order Streptosporangiales; family Streptosporangiaceae; genus Nonomuraea; species Nonomuraea sp. KM90. The sequence goes on from NZ_JBQQCB010000188.1 coordinate 13,505, forward strand.
CCGTACGACATCCGCGACCAGGCGGGCGTGTCGCTGGACGAGGCGTTGCGCGAGGTGGGCGGCGACCCCGACCGGCTGGAGTCGGCGGCCTGGCCGCCGGGCTCCGTGGCCGCCTACCTGGAGCTGCACATCGAGCAGGGGCCCGTGCTCGAGCGGCTCGGGCTGACGATCGGCGTGGTGGAGGCGATCGTCGGGCGCACCGTCGTCGAGATCGAGCTACGGGGGCGGGCCGGGCACGCGGGCACCACCCCGATGGACGCCCGTGCCGACGCGCTGACCTTCGCGGCGCGAGTGGTGCTCATGGTGGAGGAAGTGGCGGCCACGCGGCGGCTGTGCGCGGTGGCCACCGCCGGGCGGCTGCGCGTGGCGCCAGGCGTGACGAACGTGGTGCCCGGGCTGGTGCGGCTGACCGCGGAGTTCAGGGACGCGGCGCCGGAGCGGCTGCGCGCCGCGGAAGAGACGCTGATGACGCAGCTTGCCGAGCTCGCCCATGGAGCGCCGATCCAGGTGGAGACGACCGTCAGCGACCGGTTCGCGCCGGTGGCCACCGACGCGAGCCTGCGCGCGGCCATCGGCCGGGCGGCCGGCGAGCTGGGGCTGGCCACGCACGCGCTGCCCAGCGGCGCGGGACACGACGCGCAGATCGTGGCGACGCTCGCGCCGATGGGGATGATCTTCGTGCCGAGCCGCGACGGCGTGAGCCACGTGCCCGAGGAGAGCACCGCCGACGCCGACCTGGTGGCCGGGGCCCAGGTGCTGCTCCGCACCGTCCAGCGGGTGGGGCGCTGAGATCAGGTGCCGCCGGGCAGGGTGCGGTACACGGTGACCTCCGGGGAGATCCTGCGGCAGGCCGCCAGCACCCGGCCCAGGCGGTCCGCGTAGCCCGGTGCGTCGTCCGCCAGGATGACGCCGAGCGAGGTGCCGCTGTGGGCGGCGACCACGCCCAGGGCGCCCGCTCGGCTGCTGACCTCCAGTACCGCCTCCAGCGTGCGGCGCGGTGACAGGCGCTGGTTGAGCTGGGCGCTGCGGGTGGCCACCCGGCCGACCGCCGCCATGTCGCCGCGCCTCACGGCGGCCACCAGCGTGTCGAGCAGGTGCGTGTACTCCCGCTTGTCCCGCTCGTCGTAGGGCTTGGGCAGGCGGTTGAAGGCGATGGTGTCCACGGTGCCGCCCTCGTCCACGCCCACGACCGTCAGCGGCGGCAGGGGCCCCACCCGGGTGATGAGGCTGACGTCGCGGTGGTGGAAGGCGGTCACGTCGTCGTACATGACGCCGTCGGTCGGCTCCACCTCGCGCAGCAGCCCTTCGATGGTCTCCGGCGCCAGTTCCTCGCCGAAGGCCGCCGCCACCGCGCGGGCCGTGGCGACCAGGTCCGCGGAGGAGCTGGCCAGGCCCTTGCCCTCCGGCAGTTCGCTGTGGATGGTGAGCCGCCCGCCGCCGCGCCTGCCATACAGGCGGAGCATGGTCCTGGCGAGCGCGCGGGACCTGTGCTTGTGCGCGGGCTCGACCCGCAGCGGCCAGCCGGGCCGCCAGTGGAAGGTGGCGGTCGACCAGCGGGCGATGGGCAGGGTGACGAGGAAGTCCCTGTCGGATGGATAGAGCACGCCTTGCAGGAGCTCGCCGAAGGTGCCGAACGCGGCGCCCGAGCCGATCGCCTGCCGTGTGCCATTGCCGGCCAGGCTCCTCGAGGTGCTGCTCACGAGTGTCCTCCCCGGGGCTTGATCGCGAGTCTTCACCTTCTTGGCGGGAGCTATCCGTGGGCCTT
>NZ_JBQQCB010000189.1:0-15111 GCF_052246675.1 Nonomuraea sp. KM90
AGATGGTGCCTTCCGCGATGTCGGAGAAGCCCCGATCCCGCAGCCACGCCGTGATCTCGTAGCCGTACGCGGGCCGGCCGGCCAGGAACGCCAGGACGATGCCCTCCAGCGTCCCCTTGAGCATCTCGGTCAGCTGCCTGCCCACGGAACACCCCCTCAGCTACTTAATGCTGCTGACTACCGGTACAAAGTAACACTAACTACTGGTACCTAGCAACACCGAATAGGTGGGTCGAGATCCGGGACCTTGAGCGTGTGCCGGGGCCTGAGCGACCGGATCCAGGCGGTCATCCGCGCCTACGGGTCCGCGCGCTGTTTCGGCCGTGCAGAGCTGGACGTGCGAGGACGCACGCCGTAGCGAAGTGGGGGACCGGGCGCAGATGGCAGGCGGTGCCGCCGGGGGCCAGGCCGGCCAGGACGAGCCCGCCGAGGTTGGCGGCGGCCGGTGCTCAGGCTGGGCGCAAGAGCTGGTAGGTCAGCGTGTACAGCAGGCAGCCGAGCGCTCCGGTCGCGACCGGGGACGACGACGCCATGCGGGGGCGGGCGAGTTGCGCGTCGGCTCGGGCCGGGTGACCGCCACGCGATGCGGACCCGGGAGTCGGCGTCCTCGATCCAGTCGATGGGCACCTCGTGCACGCGCAGCCCGTTGTGCTCGGCGAGCAGCAGCAACCCGGTGTCGGGTGCACCCCGGCCAGCTCACCGGCCAAACCCGCGGCAGGGGGAACCCGCCCAGATGGGCGACCAGCGTCCGGATGCAGCCCCCAGGGCGCGCTCCTCGTCGAGCGCCGGGATGACGATGTCCACACCGGCCTGACCGGCTGCGGCGTCGGCGATGACGGACCCGGCCCGCGGCTCCGCCATGTCGCCGATGTCTCCTTGATGTCGCGGGGCGTCACATGCCGATCGTCGACATGGGCCGTTCCAGGCGGAAGCGCTGGTTGGCGTTGTTCCAGCAGCGGAACTGCACGATGGGCGCCCTGTCGTTCAGGGTCGCGCCGCTCACGTCCAGGCACTTGCCGTTAACCCGTGGACCAACTGGCTGACCCGTCGCTTCGCCGCCGAGTACGCCGCCCACTTCAGCCTCGTGCTGCGCGGACTCGACCGCTACCGGCTGCCGATCCCGCTCGGCGGCACCTCCAACCACTTCCGCGCCGACGCGCGGCTGGCCCTGGGCGGCTGGGACACCTACAACGTCACGGAAGACGCCGACCTGGGCATCCGCATCGCCCGCCGTGGCTGGGACGTACGCATGATGGTCTCGGTGACCGAAGAGGAGGCCAACAGCCGCCTGGGCAACTGGATCCGGCAGCGCAGCCGCTGGATCAAAGGCTATCTCCAGACCTGGCTCGTCCACACGCGCCACCCGCTGCGGCTGTGGCGGGAACTGGGCACCAGACGGACCCTCGCCTTCCACCTCACCATGGGCCTGCCCACGCTGATCACCCTGGCGAACCCGTTCTTCTGGGCGCTGACGCTCCTCTACCTGTGCACCGGCACCCGCCATGTGCAGGCACTCTTCCCGCCCGCCTCGCTCTACTGCGGCGCCGCCGCCATGGTCATCGGCAACTTCCTGATGATCTACTGCATGATGGCCGGCTGCCTGGAACGCCGCCTCTTCTCCGCGGTCCGCGCGATGTTGTCCATCCCTCTTTACTGGGCGTTGATGAGCGTGGCCGCCTACAAGGCGCTCTTCCAGCTCCTCCGGCCCGGCCGACGCCACTACTGGGAGCTCACGGAGCATGGCCTCGTCGACGTCCCCGGTGCCGCCGCCCTGAAGGAGGACGGGGACCGGGAACCCGCGCTGGGCTGAGCACACGCGGTCATGCACCTCTGCGGAGCAGCCAGGCGCTCACTGAGACCGCCGTCAACCCGTCTACGACGAGCCCGCGTTCGTCGTCAGGAACAGTCGAGCTGCTCGCCGTGCGGGCGGCGTGGTCGTAGCCGATCGGTGAGACCGACCACCAGGGAAACCGGCACGAGACAAGCAAATACGGCGCTACGACTCGAAAGCCCAATCTTGATTGATGCGGTTCCAGGCATCGGTATCTCCAATGCAGTCCCACATCTGCAAGGGGGCGCCAACCCGAGGCGGTGCGGGTGCGGATGGGTTTGCGGCATCGAGACACTTGCCGCTTTGGCGGCCTTCCAGGAGCCTGGTGTTGGGGTCATTGCCGCCGAACCAATCTATCTGGAACGCCTGCGGCCTGAAGAGCTGATTGGGGCCTCCATGGCACTGCCAGAGAATCACCCTGGCCCCGTTGTTGGTGCCGAAGCCCGAAACATCCAGGCAGTAGTCCGCGAACCACACGACCTCGCTCCATCCGCCTTCCTTGTAGCGAAAGTAGAATTTGGTGTTGCTGTTACGCTGCCCCAGCAGCACAGGCGTGCCGTTGACGCATGCGGGGTTGTCAGGGATATAGCAGCTCGCGGGTATTGATATGTCTGCGGGCAGGCCGGACAGCCTGTTGGTGATGTAGGTTGAGGGGCCATCGCGATGCATGCTCGCGAAAGCCGGAGACGTGTCTGCGAAGAACAGAAGTGATGCGCCGAGCGCATTAAGGAAGATCGTGAATTGTCTTCTCAACATCGCGTCCCCCCGAAAGGTTCTTGCGAGCAGAGGCAGAACACCAAGCCGCGCTTGATATCAGTCGACGACTTCCAAGAAGCCTATCGGAACCGCTCCTGGCGAAGGCCAATGGCATGGCCAGGATCTCACCAAGTCCACAAGCCACCGCCCGGCGCACTCTGCGCAGAGGACATCACATTTCCTCGTACGGGGGTCCGGCAACCCCTCAGGGCTCGACTCCCGACGCCAAAGCGGAGGAGGCCCTGGCCCGCGTGTACACCTTGGGCTTCACCGGCCAGCTCGCGGGCGAAGACGTCCAGAACCCGCTGGCCGGCGATGCGCGGGGGATAGTCGGGCTCCTCCTTCGTCGATCGAACAGCGGGTGAACACGGGAACCGTCTCGGTCTTGCCCGATCACCGCGCCGCCCCGGTGGGGTGACCGGACTGGGTCCACCTTCGGCCGAGCGGGCCCAGTTCTGCCTGTGTCGGCTCTGCGGGGAAGCCTCCGCCCTGCAGACTCGGGCTCACGCCTGCGTGTCTCACTGGGCGATGCTTCCAACGGGGAGATCGACGGTGATGTCGAGGCCGCCCCCGCTGCGGGCGGTGACCGCGATGTGTCCTTGGTGGGCGAGGGTGACCGCGCGGACGATCGTCAGCCCCAACCCCAGGCCCTCGGTGCGGACGCGAGTGCCTTGCCCGTGCACGAACGGTTCCAGCAGCGTCTCCGCCTGCTCGGGCGCGATCTCCTGGCCGCTGTTGGAGATCCGCAGGACGGCGCGCCCATCCGCCGTGCCTGTGTCGAGTGACAGGTGGCCGGCCGCCCGGTTGTAGCGCAGGGCGTTGTCGACGAGGTTGCCGATCATCCGTTCCAGCAGGATGGGTTCACCGGTGACCGGTGCCGGCCGGAGCCGGGATCGTACCGTGACGTCGGCCGCTGCCGCCCGCGTCTGGACGGCGTCGAGAACGTCGGCCGCGATGACGGCCAGGTCACCTGGTTCCCGCGCGCCGAGCCCCGCCTGGCTGCGGGCCAGCAGCAGCAGCCCGTCCAGGACGCGCTGCATGTGCTCGACCGCGTCGCGGACGTCGCCGGCCATCGCCAGCAGGCCGGCCGGGCTGGGGTCTCCGTCCAGGGTGACGTCGATGGCGGTGCGAGCGGTGGTCAGCGGGGTACGCAGCTCGTGGGCGGCGTTGGCGGTGAACAGCCGCTGGCCGTCCAGGACCCGGTCGCGTTCGGCGACGCCGTGCTGGATGCGGTCCAGCATGTCGTTGACCGTGCTCGCCAGCGCCGACAGCTCGTCAGCGGGGGTGGTGACCGGTACCCGCGCGGTGAGGTTCTCGGCCGACAACCGCCGGGCGGCGACGGAGATCGCGCGGATCGGCCGCAGCACCCGGCCGGCCACCAGCCAGCTCAGCGCGGCGGCCAAGGCGGTCACCACGACGAGCGCCAGACCGGCCTGGGGCAGCAGCGCGGACAGGGTGTCGGCCTGCACCCGGTCGGCGAGATCGTGCAGGTCCTGCGGCTGCGGCGGCATCAGCTGGAGGGTGCCCTGTGGGTCTTGGCCGGCCGGATCCAGGTGGGTGACGAGGGCGGGGCGCCGCTTCATCAGCAGGTAGGTGAGCCCGGTCAGCGCGATCCCGGCGGCGAGCACCGCGGCGGTCTGCAGCAGGGCGAGCCGGGCGCGGGCCGTCAGCCGCACGGGCCGATCCGGTAGCCGGCGCCGATGACGGTCTCGATCAGCGGCGGGTCGCCGAGCTTGCGGCGCAGCGTGCCGACGGTGATCCGGACCGCGTTGGTGAACGGGTCGGCGTGCTCGTCCCATACCCGCTCCAGGAGCGTCTCCGCGCTCACCACGTCACCGCCGGCGGCCAGCAGTTGCTCCAGCACGCCGAACTCCTTGGGCGTCAGGCGCAGCAGCCGGCCGTCCCGCTCGGCGCTGCGCCGGGCCGGATCCAGCATCACGTCGCCGGCCCGCAGCACCGGCGGGCGGGCCGGCGCGCTGCGCCGTACCAGGGCGTGCACCCGGGCGACCAGCTCGGAGAAGGCGAACGGCTTGCCCAGGTAGTCGTCGGCGCCCAGCATCAGCCCGCCCACCCGGTCCTGTACGGCGTCGGACGCGGTCAGCATCAGCACCCGCGACTCGCCCCGCTGGGCGAGCCGGCGGCACACCGTATCGCCGTGCACGACGGGCAGGTCCCGGTCCAGGACCACCACCTCGTACGGGGTGAGCTCGCACTTGTCCAGCGCGCTCCGGCCGTCCAGGGCGACGTCGACGGTGAAGCCGTGCCTGCGCAGCCCGGCCTGGATGTACCTGGCCAGGGGCTGCTCGTCTTCGACCAGGAGCACACGCATCCGGGAAGTATCGCAACGTCCGCATATGGACCACATATGGTCCGCCGATCGCCCGCCGATAGGCGCCGGCCGGTAGATGTGATCACCCTCGAACTCCCGTAGAGAGGATCACACGATGAGCCGTGCACGAACGGCCGGCACGACCGGGCTCGCCTTCACCCTGCTGGCCTTGAGCCTCCACGCACCCGCACCCGCACCCGCACTCGCAACCGCAGCCGGCCAGGCCCGGCTGGGAGACGTCCAGCAGGCGATGGAGAGCGTGGCGAGGACCGCGGGCGTGGTGGGTGCCGTCGGTGAGGTGTACGTCGACGGCAAGCGCGTGGGCCGGGGCACGGCGGGCTCACGCCTGCTCGGCGGAAAGGGCGGGCGCATCCCCTCGGACTCCCGCTACCGCATCGCCTCCCAGACCAAGCTGATGGAAGCCGCGATCGTGCTGCAACTGGTCGGGGAGGGCAAACTCAAGCTGGAGGACAAGCTCAGCAGCCTCCTGCCCGAGATGGCCGAACACGACTACGTGCACCGGGCCGACGAGATCACCGTGCAGCAGTTGCTCCGCCACACCTCGGGCATCCCCGACTCGCTCGGCGGGAAGTTCGACGTCTTCGACTTCACCACCTCCTACAAGCCGATCGACCTGGTCAAAGCCGCACGTACCGCCCCCCAGGGGGAGCCGGGAAAGTATCTCTACTCCACCACCAACTACATCCTCCTCGGCATGATCATCGAGAGGGTGACCGGCCACGACCGGGCCGCCGAGTTCGAGCGGCGCCTGTTCGGCCCGCTCGGCATGAAGCACACCTATCTGGCCACCAAGGTCTCCGACCGGATCAAGGGCCCGCACGGGCATGGCTACTATCCCGACGCCAAGGGCAGGCCGCGCGACGTCGACCGGCTCAACGCCACCACCTATGGCGCCGAAGGAGCGATCTCCACCGCGCACGACGTCAGCGCCTTCTACCGCGCGCTCAACCAGGGCGAGCTGGTGCCGCCGGACCTGCAGAAGCAGATGCCGCGGCCCTTCCCCGAGCTGTGCGGCGGCACGGTCTCCTCGGCCTCGGGCGGCCTGCCCGGCGTCAGCTCTGTCACCTTTTCCTCGACCGACGGCCGGACCCACTTCGCGATGGCCGCCACCCTGAAGATCGACAACGAGAAGGCCATGGCCGTCGGCGACGCCATGAAGAAGGCCGCCGAAGCGGTGCTCTGCCCCGGCCCGTGACCGGGGTCATCCGCCATTCACTTCGACTCACTTCGACTGACTTCGACGAGGAGAGTTTCCATGAGACGACGAATCCTGGACGCGCTGGTCACGGCACCGTTCGCGCTCGCCCTGCTGCTGACCGGTTGCGGCACCGGCGACAAGGCCGCGGCCGGCGCTTCCCCGAGCGCGGACTCCCGGGAGAAGGCGCTGAAGCTCGCCCAGTGCATGCGTGACAACGGTGTCGAGGCTTATCCCGACCCGGAGGACGGCAGGATGCTCATCACCCAGGAGGCCGGCGAGGACCCCGACTTCAAGGCCGCCGAAGAGAAGTGCCAGAAGGAGTCGGCCGCCGCCGGCCCGGGTGGTTCTTGACGGGTATGGCCACCATCGACGGCAAGGCGGACCCGGAGGCACGGTCACGTGGTTGGCCGCTCAGCTCGGCGATCTTTCCAGGGCGCTCACGACACGCGCCCTGGACCGGAGGCCGGGGCCGGGGGCGTACGGGAGACTGAGCTCATGTTCCCGGAGACTCCCGCTGCCACGGCGGCGCTGTCGGTGGCCAGGCGTTTCTGCTCACCGGCGCTGCTCAACCACTGCGTCCGGTCCTACCTTTGGGGAGCGATGTACGGCGCGGCGCACCGCATCGCCTACGACGACGAGTTGTACTACGTCTCGGCGCTGCTCCACGACATCGGACTGACGGAGGCGTTCGACAGCCACGCAGTGCCGTTCGAGGAGGCGGGAGGCCAGTTGGCCTGGGTCTTCGGTACGGCGGCCGGCTGGCCGGCGGAGCGGGCCGCCAGGGCCGAGGAGATCATCGTGCTGCACATGCGCGAGGATGTGTCCGCGGCCGCCGACCCCGAGGCGCACCTGCTGCAGGTCGCCACGAGCTGGGAGACCGTCGGACGGCATGCCGAGCAGTTCCCGGCGGACGCACGAGCGGACATGCTTGCCCGCTATCCCCGGCTGGGATTCGCCGGGGACTTCCTGGCCTCCTTCGAGGACCAGGCGAGGCGCAAGCCGGCCAGTGCCGCCGCCGCCTCGGTCCGCAACGACCTTGCCGCACGCAGCGCCGCCAACCCCCTCGAAGACCTTTCACCCTCCTGACCAAGGCCGGCGTGGGATGTGAGGGGAGCCGACGGCTTCCAGACGGTCGTGGATCCGCAACAGAGGTCTGGGGAACCGCGTCAACGACAGATTCCGTGTCAGGTGCCGCCGCCGCTTGCAGGGTCCGCGACAGAGATGGAAAGGTCTTCTGCGAGAGCGGGCTTCTGACGGCCCTGCGTAGGGTTGCGGCCACATCAAAAATGGTCAAGATGTTGGTCAACTGTCGGGATGTCGCGTGCCCGGCGGGTACCAACGTTGGTCTATGTACGCAGGACTGTCGGCGGCGGCCGTCGACCACCGCTCCACCACCGTCCGCGGGTGGCGGTTGTGCTCCCGAGGGTCCACGCCGACCGGCGCGTCGCGTCATCCTGTTGCCGCAGACTGCCATCGAGCACCATCGGGCGGCATCGGCCTTGCTGCGGTCGATGAGGAACAGGCGGCATTCGTCGTTCGCGCAGGGGCGCAGCCGCCCCGGACTGTGCTTGGCGAGTTCGTCCCACGCGAGGACGGCTCGTACGGCGACTTCGCGTTCCGGTCGGACGCTGAGGGTTCAGGCGATGTGGCCGCCCTTGATTGCCGGTACGCGGGTCACGCCGTGCAACGCCGGGGCCAGCACGTCCGGGAGGTTGTCGCCGCGAACGACCGCTTGCGGCGCCTGCCGGACCTCCAGTACGTGCCGCAGCTTCGCCTCCGTGCCCAGGCCGTCGAGCCTGACCTGGTCGAAATGCACCTCGACGGCACCCGGCTGCGGCCGGAGCCCGGCCGCACCGTGATCCCGCACGGCGCCGACCGCGACCCCACCGGCAGCGAGCTGGATCTGGGCAGACTGCCATGACCGCGCCCGTGTCAGACAGGGGTCACCGGCCGCCGGTGCTGCTGTCGGTCAACGTCGGCATGCCGAAGAACGTGCCCTGGCAGGGCAAGACCGTCTACACCGGCGTGTGGAAGCATCCCGTGCACGGCCCCGTGATGGCCCGCCGGCTCAACCTCGACGGAGACGGCCAAGGCGACTTGCAAGGCCACGGCGGCGAGCAGCGAGCCGTGCTGGTCTACCAGATCGACTCCTACCGGTACTGGCAGCAGTACTTCCGACGCGACGACTTCGGCTACGGCCAGTTCGGCGAGAATCTCACCGTCGACGGCCTGCCCGACGACGAGGTGTGCATCGGCGACCGGTACCGCATCGGCCAGGCCGAGTTCGAGGTCACGCAGCCTCGGGTCACCTGCTACCGGGTCGGCCTGCGCATGGGCGAGCCCGAACTGCCCGCCCTGCTGGTCGGCCACCACCGTCCCGGTTTCTACATGCGGGTCATCCGCGAAGGCGCCATCCAGGCCGGCGACCAGATCATCAAGACCCGTACCGGACCCGGCGCGCTGACCGTGACCGACGCCGACGCGCTGCTCTACCTCCCCGGCCGCGACCCCGCCAAGCTCCGCCTCGCCACCCAGATCCCCGCCCTCAGCCCTGGCTGGCAGCAATCCTTCCGCGACCTGCTCCAAGCGGCCGACGCTGCCGCCGGCGCGCCCGAGCACGCCGAGCCGGCCTGGACCGGATTCCGCGCACTGAAGGTCGCCGAGGTCGTCCCGGAGAGCACGACCGTCTCCTCCGTCTACCTCGCCGCCGCGGACGGGACCCGCCTCCCGGCAACCCAGGCCGGCCAGTACCTGACGCTGCGGATCCCCGGCGCCGGCACGCCCGCCCCGGTACGCAGCTACTCCCTGTCCTCCGCGCCCGACGCCGACTGCTACCGGATCAGCGTCAAGCGTGAATCGCACGGCATCGCGAGCGGCTACCTGACCACCACGCTGCGGCCGGGCATGATCCTCGACGCCGCCGCGCCGCGCGGCGAGTTCGTCCTGGACGCCGGCACCGGCCCGGTCCTGCTGGTCTCCGCCGGCATCGGTCTCACACCGGTGCTGTCCATGCTGCACGAGCTCGCCGCTCGCCGCAGCGACCGAGAGGTGTGGTGGATCCACGGTGCCCGCCGGCCGCAAGAGCATCCATTGGCGGCCGAAGCGCACTCCCTGCTCGCATCCCTGCCGCGCGCCCACGAGCACATCTTCTACAGCGCCGCCACACCCGAGGAACGGCGTGCCAAGGACGCCGCTCCCGGGCGCCTCACCAGGGACAGGCTCCGCGCGCTGTCCATCCCGGCCACCGCGACCGCGTACGTCTGCGGGCCGCCCGCCTTCATGGCCGACATGACCGACGCCCTCACCACCGCCGGGATCGACCTGCCCCGCATCCACACCGAGGTGTTCGGAGCCCTGCCCCTCATCAACCCGGGCCTCACCAGGCAGCCTGAACGGGCGCCGCACCAGCCGCCCGGGCCGCCCGGAACCGGGCCGCAGGTGGCCTTCGCCCGCAGCGGCATCACCACCCGCTTCACCGCCGGCGGCCACAGCCTGCTCGAACTCGCCGAGGCCTGCGACATCCCCACCCGCTGGAGTTGCCGCACCGGCGTCTGCCACACCTGCATCACGCCCCTGCTGTCCGGCCAGGTCACCTACTCCCCGGATCCGCTGGAACCACCGGCCGACGGGCAGGTGCTCACGTGCTGCGCCCAGCCCGCCACCGACATCGTCGTGGACATGTGATGGAAGCGGCGAGCGGCTTGGCGATCGTTACATCCCAGGCGAGACCCAGTACACGAGTATTGGCACGGCACCGCCATCGGTGAGGTGTCCGTGGACGGCGAACGGGTGGCTCTTGCGGGCCGCACCTGCGTTTGCCGTAGCGATTATCATCTTGATCGCAAGAACGGCATCGCTTGCGGGTGCCCGATGGTCGCTGGCTTGACCACGCCGCCGGGGGGCCGGCGGCTGGATGGGGGCGAAAGGTCATGCCGACGTTGTCTGATCCGAGGCCGCCGCTGTTGAACCGGCAGCGAGAACGCGCGGTGCTCGATGGCCTGCTGGGGGACCTGCGGGATGGACGTGGGCGGGCGCTGGTGCTGCGCGGTGAGGCGGGGGTGGGCAAGTCGGCGCTGCTGGGGCATGTGGTGGAGGCGGCGGCCGATATACGCGTGGCGCGAGCGGCGGGGGTCGAGTCGGAGATGGAGCTGGCGTTCGCCGGCCTGCATCTGCTCTGCGCGCCGCTGCTGCACCGGCTCGAGCGCCTGCCCGGTCCGCAGCGTCATGCGCTGGAAGCCGCGTTCGGGCTACGGGAAGGGGGCGCGCCAGATCGGTTCCTGGTGGGTCTGGCGGTGCTGACCTTGCTGGCGGAGGCGGCGGAGGAACGCGCCCTTTTGTGCGTGGTCGATGATGCGCAGTGGCTGGACCGGTCGTCAGCGCAGGTGCTGGCGTTCGTGGCACGACGGCTGCTGGCCGAACCGGTGGGGCTGATCTTCGCCGTGCGCGAACCGGAAGAGCAACTCCAAGGCTTGGCCGATCTGGAGGTGCGCGGCCTGCCGGCGCAAGAATCCCTCACGCTGTTGCGCTCAGTGGTCCCCTTCCAGCTGGACGAACGGGTCAAGGATCGGATCCTGGCCGAGACGAACGGCAACCCGCTGGCGCTGCTGGAGTTACCGCGCGGGCTGAGCCCCATACAGCTGGCGGGCGGGTTCGGACTGGTCGAGGCACAGGCGCTCCCAGCGCGGATCGAGCAGGGCTTCCGGCGCCGGCTGGAGGCGCTGCCGGCCGAGACGCGGGCGCTGATGCTGGTGGCCGCAGCCGAGCCGACGGGTAACCCCGTACTGATCTGGCAGGCGGCCGGGCGGCTCGGAATCTCCGCCTCCGCCGCAGAGACCGCTCAGACCGACGGGCTCCTGCATATGGGAACGGGGGTGCGGTTCCGGCATCCGCTCGTACGGTCGGCGGTGTACTCGGCAGCGTCGCTACAGGAACGGCGGGCGACGCACCGGGCGCTGGCCGAGGAGACCGACCGCGACCATGACCCCGATCGGCGGGCCTGGCATCTGGCCGCGGCAGCCCCCGGACCCGACGAAGAGGTGGCCGCGGAACTGGAGCGATCGGCGGACCGTGCACAGGCCCGCGGCGGCATAGCCGCGGCGGCGGCGTTCCTGCAACGCGCGGCCGAGCTGACGAGCGACCCCGGACCACGATCCGAACGGGCCCTGACCGCCGCACAGGCGAATGTCTTGGCCGGCGCGTTCGACGCTGCGTCCGGCCTGCTCGCGATCGCGGCGGCAGGACCGCTGGACGAACTCCAGCAGGCCCGTGTCGACCTGGTGCACGGGCAGATCGCGTTCGCCTCCAGCATGGGGGGCGACGCTCCGCCGATACTGGCGAGGGCGGCCAAGCGACTGGAGTCGCTGGATCCCGCGCTCGCGCGGCAGACGTACCTGGAAGCCTGGTATGCCGCGTTGTTCGCCGGGCGGTTCGCGGGCACCGACGACCTGCACGAGATCTCCCGGGCCGCCCGATCGGCTTCGCCGCCCTCGGGCGCGAGCCGGCCGCCGGATCTGCTGCTGGACGCGCTGGCGGTCCTGGTCACCGAGGGACGCGCCGCGGCTGCGCCATTGCTGAGACGGTCGGCTTGGGTCTTCGCCGAAGGGGAGATCACCCTGGCGGAGCGCCTGCAATGGAGCCCGATGGCGGCCGTCGCCGCGTCGGCGCTGTGGGACGAGAAGTGCTGGTACGCGATGCAGTCCCGCGAGCTTCAGTACTGCCGTGAGGCGGGACTGCTCGGCCCGCTGGGGATCTGGGTGAACGCGATGGCCGTCTTGGAGACCTGGCGCGGTGATTTCGCGGAGGCCGCTTCGCTGGTCGCGGAGGCAGAGGCGATCGCGACTGCGACAGGGAGCCGCAGCTTCGCCACTGGGGTCGTGATGCTCGCCGCGTTCCGAGGGACCGAAGCCGAGGCCGCCCCGCTCATCGAGCGCGTGACCGTGGAGGCCCGGGCTTCCGGCCAGGGTGTGGGGGAACAATTCGCGCAGTGGGTGGGGGCCGTACTCAACAACGGGCTCGGCCGTTACGAAGAGGCCCTTGTCGCGGCGCAAGCCGCCCAAGCCGCCCCTGGGGCGCCTGAGATGCACGTCTCCATGTGGGCGCTTTCCGAGTTGGTCGAGGCGGCCAGCAGGACCGGGCAGACCCGGCAGGCCGCGGAGGCGCTCGACCGGCTGGCCGAGGCGACCGCCATCGGTGACGGTGGCTGGGGGCCGGGGCTCTACGCGCGGTCCCGGGCGCTGCTCAGCGGTGGCGAGGAGGCCGAGCGTTGGTATCGCGAAGCGGTGGACCGGCTGAGCAGCACCGGCATTCGCACCGAACTCGCCCGCGCGCACCTGCTCTACGGCGAGTGGTTGCGCCGCGAAGGCCGGCGGGCCGACGCCCGGACGCAACTGCGCACCGCGCACGACATGTTCAACGCGATCGGCATGGAGGCTTTCGCCGGGCGGGCCCACAACGAACTGCTGGCCACCGGCGAGACCGTACGCAAGCGCACCACCGACAAGGCGGACCAGCTCACCCCTCAGGAGGGCCAGATCGCCAGGCTGGCCCGGACGGGCCTGTCGAACGCAGAGATCGCCGCCCAGTTGTTCCTCAGCCCGCGCACCGTCGAATACCACCTGAGCAAGGTGTTCACCAAGCTCGGCATCGCCTCTCGCCACCAACTCCCGCAGGCGCTGCTCGACAACGGCCACGACCGGCCGTGAGCCGAGGCCATCCATGGGTCGCGGTGGCGAGCATCGGCGGAGACCTCCGGCCCGCGCACCGGCGGCAGCACCCCGGGACATGCCGTCTGCGACCTCTGGCAGGCCATCGCCGCACCCACGAGCGATCCAGGAAACCCGCGACGCCGCCCGCACCGAACAGACCACCCCCGCCTGGCATGACCGCTACGCCCTCCGGTGCGGCATCGAGGCCACCATCCACCAAGCCGTCACCGTCATCGTCACCGGCCTGCGCCGCGCCCGCTACCGCGGCATCAAGAAAGTCCACCCCGAACCCGTCGTCTCCGCGATCGTGGTCAACCTGATCCGCCTGGACGCCTGGTGGAACGGCCACCCTCTGCAGCGCAAACGCACCAGTCACGTGGCCCGACCCGGGCCAACCCTGACCACCTGAAACGAGTTGACCAGCAGAGTCCTGCACATACGCCGTCTGGGCACCCCCGCCGGGTCCCGGCTCCGGCCGGGAACTGCTGATCAGCTCCAGCCTCCGGGTACCTCGTAGGGCAGCTTCTCCCCGAGTTCCTCCCGGTCGATCACCTCCCCTTCGGCGGGCAGCAGCACGCCGGCCCGGCGGCCCCAGCTGTAGCGGGTGTCCGACTCGATGCGCATGGACTCGTCGTAGAAGGGCATGACTGCCTTGGCCTGCACCCGCTGTACCAGGCCGGTCGGGCCGAACCGGATGGTGTAGGAGATGGTCCCGACCCGGCCGCTCTTGGAGCGGAGGCCGAAGCGTGAGACGAAGGCCGGGGACGCCTTGACCAGCACGTCAGTGTTGATCTTCCCCGTCAGCACCCCGCCGCGGTAGGAACTGCGATGCGCCAGGAGGGTCTTCAGCGTGGCCGGCTCCAGGACCTCCAGCAGCCTGTCGCTGGTGGGCAGATCGGTGTGCCGGAAGCGCACCCACTTGATCCCCTCGGGCAACGCCTCGTCCACCAGGGGGCCCGAGACGTAGTCGTCGTAGCGCGATGAGATGATCCTGACCGGCTTCTGGTCCCGGGCCAGCCTCTCCTTGCTCTCCAGGTCCTCGGCGGCGTCGAGCAGCTTGTCGCTGCCGCGCATGGTCTGCGACAGGTCGGCGGCGATCTCGCCTTCGGGGCCGAAGCCGATGATGCCGTCCATGCGGTAGGCGATGAACAGCCCGCGCCCGTAGTCGTCCTTGGCGGTGGACACGACGTCGACAGCCCTGCCGCGCGTCAGCTCGGCCTGAAGCGCCTTTACCGGGTCGACCGCGGGAGCGGCGTACGCGGTGGCGGAGGTGAGCTGTAACAGGCCGATGGCCGCGGCGAGGCCGGCGGCGGTTCGCTTCATAGGGATTCCTCGGGACGCTCCGGGCGGACGCGAACAATCTGATGCACCAAAAATCTTCAGTCAAGCCCGGCGGCGATCCTGGCCAGCGAGTACGGCCTCGTCGCGCATGACACACGCACCATGCGAGGCCGGGCTGTAGCAGCAGATGGACATCCGGCACCGCACTGTTCACCCAGTACCGGTACTTCCGCGACGTGGGCCTGGGGCAGCTGCCGGACTCGTCGGTGATCCGGTCGTTTCGCGGACGGATGGGTGCCGGCGATCCGGCCGTGGCGGGCCGGCAAGTCGGCTAGACGAGCAGGCTCGCATCCACCACGACCACGGCGAGCTTGGTGAACACGACGATGCTCTGCGGCATTTCCTGGCCGCTCTCGGCCACTACCTCGACGTCGGCAACCCGCCCGGCCACGCCAGGGAACTCGCCTCCGTCGCCTGGTACCACGCCCTGCTCGGCCGGTACGCCGACGCCATCACCTACTGCGAACAGGCCATCGCACGCCTGGCCGAGCAGAACATGACGGCCGCCGAAACGTCGGCCTGGGACACCTTGGGCTACGTCCACCACCACTTCGGCGACCACAGCCAGGCGCCCCGCGACCTGGGACCGCAACCGCGTCGCCGTCACCTCCTGGCCGACCTGGTGTCAGATCAAGAAGCCCTGGGCCGCGCCGGCCGCCGCACGCCGCAAGGAAACCACCGACGAGACCCGCGCGGTCGCGCCAAGACCACGATCCACCGGCTGCTGTCGAGCCGCGACATCCCCCTACGAGAGCGGGCGCTGTGGCGGCTGCTCTGCGAAACGCCGTTGGATCCACCTTGGTCGGGTGGGGCTGCGGGCGCGTGTCAGCCCAGTGCTTTGCGCAGCAGCGCCGTCAACTGATCCTGTTCGTTGTGGGAGAGCCGTCCGACCGCCGTGCGGGCGAAGGTGAAGGCTGTTGCGAACCGGTGG
>NZ_JBQQCB010000190.1:0-14843 GCF_052246675.1 Nonomuraea sp. KM90
GGTTCGGGGGCCTGCCTCTGCACCTAACCTGTGCCCTCGGACTGCCCAGCACTGGCCCCGGCCAGGCCGAACATCGACGAACGTCAGGTGCTGATGGCCATCTGCGAGCACCATCCCGAGCTGTTCGCCGAACGGCCCGGCCTGCTAATCGTCGTCGACCAGCGCTACGTCGCCGCTGCGCCGGGCCTACCGCATTACCCCGCCCCGGCGAGCATCTGCTCAAGCCGATCCGCCAGCTCATCGAGCCCGTCCACGACACCCTCGAAGGCCAGCTCGACCTCGATCTGCACGGTGCTCGCATCGCCCGGCGCGTCCTGGCCCTGACCGCCGCCATCTGGCGCAACCGCCACACCGGCCAGCCCATCACCCGATCACTGATCCCCTACGACCACTAACCCGACTTAGGAGTACCCATCTCTAGCGCTCCCGCGTCGGGGGCAGGACCGGTGGCGTGGATTGTCCGCAAGGTCGCCGCCGATCGCGTTGGTTCATCGGTCTGAGGACCGGCGCCGCGGTTGTGAGGATCGATGTCATCGAGCTGAATGGTCATCGGGCCATGTGTGAGCACGTGGTAGTGCCGATCCTGTGCACGGGCACCCGGCTCGCAGCATTTGTCCCACGCGGCCTCGCGTACGGGGCTGTAGGGCCCCTCTCAGCGAGGTAGGCCGGTCCCTAGTGCCTGTGCCCAGGATAGCGCCGTTCGGCGCTTAGGCGCGTTTGCGCAGTTCAGATGCTGTTACTAGTGGGTAGGTTGGGGTGGGCGGGCGAATTTCACGATAGGTGCTCCCGGCAAGTCCATAAAGTCGCCTCACCTGCCCTCCAGTCGGGCCTGATCAAGCTTTGCGGGGGCCTGCATTTTCACACGGGTACGAGCTTAACGACCGCAGGACGGATGTTAAAAGTGGCGCTGACCTGCGGCTTCACAATTTCACTTGCAACAACACACACTACAACACAGACCGATTACAACAAGGCGCGTCCGGTGGCGTGGACCCTCGGACTGCCTACTGCACTCGTGGCAACATGGCGAGGAGCGAGCCTGAACAGTAGCGCTCATGCAAAGGCGAACTACCGCAACAACTTCCCACCGACCAACAGCGAGCAAGCTCGCCCTCATCAACTGCATCGCAGCCTCACCTCCGGATTGCCTAACTTCCGCGCTGCCTTTCCAGTACCAGAACGCAGAAATCCAGGCGCAGCCGTTCCCTTCGATACGGTGGCGAAGGCGAACCTCCCATGTCATTCCACGTTTGGTGGACATCCGCGCGCGTCCTCCCCCATCGATCAGTCGCTATTGCTAAGATCGGCTGCGTGATATCGCTGAGAACATCCGGGAGTCTCCTGTGACATCTACCGCGCAACCGACCGCTGCGAGCGCCGAAGCCGAACCAGCCCCCGAGACGATCTCCGAAGTAGAACAAATCGTTTCCACGTGGATGACTCGTGACATCACGACGATGAAGAACGTGGTGAGCGTGATGATGCGTAAGGGAGGAGCGGGGAAGAGCACCCTGACACTCCTGCTCACCGACGCTCTTGTACGCATGGGACTCAACGTCCTTGTCATCGACATGGACCCGCAAGGCAATGCCGGCACCGGACTCGGGCGAAAGGTCCTGATGCGCGCCGTCGAAGCACGCATCGGCAAGACCACACTTGAGGAACCCGACGTCCTCACCGTCATCGAGGTCATCCAGTCAGGTGAGGACGGGGTCGCCGACGAAGCGGTACTGGTGATCGACACGCCCGGCTGGCAGTACCCGATGGACCTGCCCTTCCATCGGGGTGGCCCGCTCTCCGCTGGCAAGATCGGCAAAGTCGGGCTTATCCCCAGCTACTCCGCGCTGGAGGATCTACCCGCCACTTGGAAGCCCACCGACTTCGAACGTCTGGCCCATACCTTGCTTCTTCCGGCCGAGCGTGGCGGCATCGCGCCGAGTCACCGCTGGGACGTCGTGCTCATCGACACTGCCATCGCTCGGGCCTTGGGCGTTCAGTCGGCGAAGGCCGCGTTCTATGCGCTGTTCGTGACGAACGCCGAAAAGTTCGGCGTCGACGCGATTCCGGAGACGATGCGCCTCGTCGAGGACGTGCGCGATCACTACTACCACGACGGTATCGATGTGATGGGACTCGTCTGGAACGCCTACTCCCCTAATCAAATCACTGCACGCGCTCTTACCATGGATGCCGCTCAGGCGCATACGGCCAAGCAGAAGCACTGGGATGCTCCGATCTGGCCGTTCGAGATTCCCAAGGCGACTGTTGTCAGCGACTCGCACGACATGGCGGCTCCCGTCTCAGCGTTCCTCGGCACCTCTGATAAGCGCAAACCTGCCGCCAAGGTGTGCCAGGTGGCGGAAGCGATCGCGCTGCGACTCCTCGACACGATCGGCCATCCCCTGGCGGGCGAGCTGCGCGAGGCCTGGGTGCAGGCATGGCCGGAGAACGAACGTACCAACGTGATGACCAAGGGTGTGGCGTAAGTG
Source organism: Nonomuraea sp. KM90 (assembly GCF_052246675.1). Lineage (NCBI taxonomy): Bacteria > Bacillati > Actinomycetota > Actinomycetes > Streptosporangiales > Streptosporangiaceae > Nonomuraea > Nonomuraea sp. KM90. The sequence continues at coordinate 2,490 of NZ_JBQQCB010000190.1, forward strand.
GCAGCGGGCAGCAGGAGAGGCCGGTTGCAGCGGCAGCCGGTGACAGGCTTCGGGCATCTGCAACCTCCTCAGCAGGCAGAGGAAAAGCCGCAGGAATCCGCGGTAGGGGTTGTGGATCCCCCAGCGAACGCGTCCGGAGAGGAGATGGCGCGGCAGGAGGGGCAGCGGAGCTCGCCGCCCGCGCCGGCGGATCCTCAGCCGAAGACGGTGCAGGAGGCACCATCGTCTGAATCCGCCGAGGCTGCCGAACCCTCGCCGTCGCCCGCAGCATCCGCCGCCGCTGCGGCCGTGCAGGACCACGAGGAACGGCAGGTTCAGACACCTGAGCCGGAGTCCGGCGCCGACGCCGCCAGCACCCCCACGCAGGCTGATCCGGTCAGGCAGGCGGGCAGCACGCGCACAGTGCTGGGCCAAGACAGACCTGTTCGAAGAGAGTCACCGGACGAGAGCATCACCGGCACGGTAGCGACGCGGAAGCGTCGTTCGTCGGCCGTGGGTTCTTCCTCGGGCTACTTCCAGCCGCGGCCCGCTGAACTTCCCGCTCCGATCAAGGAGAAGCTCGCGTCGCTGCCGCCCAACTATCTGAGCCTTTACCAGAGTTTCAGCGACGCTGCCAATCCAGCGGTGGGCAGCGCCGGCCGGAATGTGCGCCTCAACGCCAGCCTTGCGTCCCGGCTGATCAAGCAGGCCGTGGCAGACAAGAGACGACTCACCGCCGGGACCCGGCGACCCGGTCTATCCCCCAGTCACTACATTGATGCCGCTCTGCGGCAGGCACGTGATCAACCTCTTGCTGTGCTCGTCCAGATGGGACAGAGCTTCAAGGTACGGACGTCACATGAAGAGCTGCCGAAACCCAACACCTACACACTCACGTCGGATGTGGGCGCGTGGATCGACGATCTCAAGGATGAGCTGACGCTGGTCGTTGCGTACAGGGGCATGCTCGGGCATGTCCTCAACGCCTGCGTTGAAGCATTTCTGGACGGTCTGGAGGATGAAGCCGCAAGGTCGGCGTGACCAGGGGGCTTGCCCGCAACGGATCCCGGCTTTCCACAACGATCCAGCGGGGACCCGGACGCGAGGGACGTCGATGCGCTCTCGGAGAAGGGCGGCGTATCGCCCGCGATCCGGAGGCTGACATGCACAAGTGCACAAGGTGCCTTACAGCAACACACACTGGCCTGCAGAGTGAAACACGGCGGCGAAGCGAACCAACCCCCGCGCTGAGCCGCCAGCAGGAACGGCATGATCACCGGTGACAGGGCTACCAGAATCAGTTCCCCGGAGTGAAACGATCGTCCTCATCGGTGCCGAGCAGGCCAGCGGCCGCGGCTATGCCGGAGGGTCCTGGCATGAGCGGGCCGTTCGGCGAGCTGTCGGGCGGGGCCCGGGCCCGTGTCCATGGCGAGGTTCCACAGACTGTGCCGCAGGCGGATGGGGCGTGCCGGGGACTGGCTCAACCTGGGCGGCAGCGGGCGCGATGTGCCGGGAAGCTCGTGTCCGGATTGCTGAGCGGCACCGACGCCGTGCCGTGCACGCGTCCGGCGAGCCGCACGGCTCCCGCTTCGCGGAAAGGTCGGCCGGTTCGCCGCGTCAGGCCCGCTTCCGCCCGCTCATCGAGTTGTCCCACGCCGAGACCTTCGACGTGGGGCGCCGCGGCTGCTTCTGGCGGATTGGTACGCCGACGGTGACACGCGGGACCGACGTTCGTGCTCCAGGCAGGGACTTCGGCCGGTGCCTGGGAGCGGCCGGCCCGGGCGCTGGATCGCCCCAGGCATGGACTGCGATACCGGCGAGAATCAGGGCGGCCTCGCATGCGGTCGCCTTCAGGCACGCCGGAACGCTAGGCCCTCGCCCTGGTTGACGACCAAGCCCAGCTCGTTTGGCAGGCGGAGGCACCGGGAGATCACCCCGCGATCCGCACGCTGGGTTCCGGCAGCTGCTGACCTGTCCTCGCGGCCGCGGCCCGCATGGTCGCCGCGGTGCGTGGACAGGTGGCCAGGAGCAGGGCTCGTGCACGCTCGGCCGGCCCATCCGGGCCATCGGCGTAGACACGAGCCGCTCGGGGCGCAGGATCCTCCAGGCGCTCCCTGCGGTGCTGCGTGCGAGGGACTTCGCGCTGATCACGCTGCGCTGGCTCGGGGATCTCGGTGGAGGGCGGCTGGCCTGACCCTGGCCCTTCACGCCGCTGCTGGTTCACCTGTGCGCCGATCGCTTCACAGGCCAGGCATGGATGTCCGGACGGTAGCAGGTGATCTTCGCATTCGGGGTGTGGGCAGAAGTAGCCGCGCTTGACGACGGTGAGGGCCACGGCGACCGCACGGTGTGGCACGACGCCGTACCACGCTGTCAGCCGCCGGCGGACGCGCGCGATCATCTGCTCCACCGTGCGTCCCTGGCTCATTTCCCGCTCCACGGCCGCCACCACGCGTTCACGGTCCTGTTCGCTCATGCGCAGCTGCCAGGCGAGGGGGAGCGCGGTCATGACGCTGACAGCTCCCCGCGGTCGTAGCTCTCGGGGGCTGTCGTTCGTGTCGTTGTTGATCTGCCTCTCGCGCGGCAGCGCGGGCGCTGCGTCGTCGCTACGGTGCTGTACAGCGCCTACGGCGAGAGGTGAACAATCATGCTTCTCAAGTCTCGTTTCATGGTCGCGCTTCTGTGCAGGCTCAGCTTCCGAGATCGTTTCGCCCGAATATCCATGATCGTTTAGGCTGGGTTTCCGAGATCGTTCCGCCAGCGGCTCGTGCTCCGGCCGGTCGACCGGCTCCACAGATGGCTCCCCGCCAGAGCGTGTGGTTGCGTCTACGACGTGCAGCGGAGCATCATGCGTGCAGTAGGCGATCAAGCGGCCGGCACGGTGACTGGAGATCCACCCATCCTGCTCGAGCGTGGCCAGCAAGGACCGCAGCGTCCGGTCGGTCACCTCCAGATCCGCAGCCAACTCGGCCTGGCTGCGGACCGTGCCGACAGCCTCATCGCGGCGTAGGCGGCAGTAGAGCTCCAAGAGTGCTGATCGGTTCCGGCGAGGTGTCCACAGGCCTTCGACGCTGCGGCAGCCGACACCGGCCGCCGCACGGTAGCTGATGCGGGCCCAGGCGGTGTCCTGCGGAAACGGTGCGAGGTAGCGGCGGGTGGTCCGGGTGCTGGTGTCGGTGGTGATCCATGAGCCAGCCGCGTTCAAGGCGTCGTAGATGGTTGAGGCATGCACGCCGAGCCGGTGGGCCAGGAAGGCAATGCTTGCGGTGCAGCCAGCCCGTCGCTGTGACAGAGCAGCGATCTGGGCCACCACGGGCCAGGCAGCGCCATGTGGCAAATCGAGCGGGATTTTCACCGTGCCGTCAGGGAGTTCGTCGAGCGGCCGGCAAACGGCGGGGGAGGAGCCGGTCATGCCGCCTCCCGGCCGTGTTCGTGCCTCGACCCAGGGTTGGTCAGATCGACAACGGTGATGGCGCCCTCGAGCGTCCTTGTCGCTCGCGTGCTTGATCTCGTTTTTGGGCGCGTTGAACTGAGCGCATGGCTCATGGGTTTGCTCCGATGCGTTTTCGGGTGCACCAAACACAGGTGCTGGCGCTTCGCTGGGAGCGGGTGGCCGGCACCTTGGGGTGCGTTATGGGGTTAGGCGGGCCCGGGTATATCGCCTCCGGGCGGCGGCTGACCTAGGCCAAGGGCGCCTCCGGGATCACCTGCAGCGGGTGCGCCAGTCGCGGTAGGGCGATGGCGAGCTTGGACGACCACGCGGCCTTGGGGCACGGTTGCGCGTGCGGCATGGTCGGAACCGCCTGGCGTATGGGTGCCCAGCGGTGACAGAGGTGTTGGAGGTAAGTCGGCACGTCAAACCTGGCGAGGTGAGGCTCCATCGGCACGGTGACCCGGTTTCGCTGGGCCGAGCCGATGGGGAAGGCACAGGCGATCTGTGCGATGTCAGCCGTGTGATCGCGTGGTCGCACGGTGACGTGACCGCTCCAGAGAGTGTCTGGTTTATGACGCGCACAAGCGGTAAAGATCATGATGGGCGGCGACACGCCGAACACGCCAATTGCGTGCACGACTTGGCCGACCCGGGGATCCTCGTCTATCTTGGACTCCGAGACGTTTGGACACCGGCCAGGCACGCGAAAGCCGAAGCCGACACGAGCCGGGCCGGATGTCTGTTTGTAGAGAGAGCTCTCGCGCAAGGTTTTCCAGGCCAGTTAGCGCGGGGGCTCTCTGCATTTGTGCAGGTGCGCCGGAGTGGGCGCGGCTTACGTGGGTGTCTGAATGCCTCCTCTTGCCGGGGCGCCGGCGGGCTTAGGCCGCGGTCTGTTGGGGATGTTCGAGCTCGTAGCGATCCAGCAGGGTCTGCTGTTCGGGACCAGATTTGGCTGCGCTCGGGAACGGGATATCGACACCGCCGTCCAACACGATGTCCACCAGTGAATGAGCTGCCTCGGGGTCGAGCGTGGGAGCATCGCGCATGGTGCTCTCTCGATCGTCTCCTGGCGCCGCAGGATGCAAGGCGCTCATCAAGGCCACAAGGTAGGCAGTCCTCTGGGAGTAGCCGAGGCTCTCGTACGCGGACTTGATGCGACTCTTGACCCCCACTGGGGTACGGATGGCGAAGACGTGCCTGTTGCTGGACGTCCACTCTGGTGTCATGTGCAGCAACGACGGAATCAGCGATCGTATCGATTCGGCGAACTCCGGCTGCTGCCGGTGATCCGGATGCAGGCCGCTGATGAGGTCGTTGAGGTAGACGCCAGGCCTCTTGTAGCCGTGGCGTGCCGCAGCAGCCTCGATGCGTTCCTTCAACTCCAACGGCACCGCAACCGTCGACGCGTCCCTCTCGCCCTTGTAGAGCTGTGCCATCGCTACCGCCTCCCATCACTGATGATCGAGACCGTAGCGTACCCACAAACAGTTTGCGAGGAGCCGCGCGGAGAACTTGTTGAATGCCACGCCATCCGGCTGGACCGGCGCTGCGCCAGACGGCCCTTCCCTTCCCTGGATCCCGCGTGGCGCCCAGGTTGTGGCGCCCTGGAGGGCGCGGACGTTCCTGGCTGATGCCGATGAGCGCCGGAGCGCCCCGGCGTGTCGCGTGGCCACCAGCGTCGGGGCTGGCCGTTGATGACGGACGCCTGCTTGCTCGTGCGTTCCTGCGTGTCAGCGTCTTGTGATCATGCCGCAACGGTCGCCGGCCCGCCGCGGCCGTGTCGTGCGCTCTCCAGGAGAAAGGCGATTCGCCTCGGCAGGGTGGGGGCCGGCGCGGATGGTGAGTCGGGCAGGGCGTCGGCGCCTGTCCCGCGAGCAAGCCACCTGGCGACTCATGATCGAGATAGTCGGCTGGCGACGGTTCGGGGGAGCGGGTCGGAAGCGTCGCCAGGTCGCCGCCATGTCGATCCGGTTTGAGGTGGCTGGACACGGAAGGCGAGGCGGCGCCATCGGTGTGCTGGCTCGCGGCTCGCCTCTGGGACGGGCCGCCCGGCGAGCTCGGATCACCTACGAATAACGAAATGGTCACAACCCGTCCCTGTCAAGATATTTGACTCCATGCGGTAATCGAACCTGTTTACACTCTCCCCGCATCCATGACAATGACCTTGACTCTTTGTCAGGATTGGATTCCACAGCATGTTAGGCCCTTTTGGCCTACTTGTCCGCATGGGCCGTGAGGGAGGAGCGGTGAACCTTGTTCGACGCGTTTTTGCTGGTCAGCAGGCTGAGCGATCAGAGCTAGGGCCAGCGGTCGCAACGGTCCACTCACTCGCCGCGCCGCTATCCACCTGGAGATTCCACCTCATCGTGCATCCTCCGCACGGCTGCGCCGGAGGTCCTCACCACACCATGGCTGCTGTCATCGCGGCATTCGGGGCCGGTGCCACGACCAGCGCGCACCAGGCAGCGACCCACCGACCCGCTGGTGGGCAAGGCCCCGCGCCGGGCCGGGCCAGGAAGGTGGCCCGGCATCGTCTCGACCATGGCGTGCTGGTGACCGGACGAGTTGCTCAGGGCGTGGCCGCGGCGTTGCTGCTGCCCGCTGTGTTCCTGCTGGTGATGCAGGACCTGCCGGGCGCGCGCCGCCGCAGGGTGTGGATGCGGTGGGTCTGCTGGTGTGGCCTGGACTCGGGGGCGGCCTTGACCGGAACAGGCCCGCTGGTCGGCAGCCTTGGCTGGCGGTCTGTGTACCTGCCGACAGCTGTCGGGGCGGTCAGCCTCTGGGCCGTCTTGACAGCTTTGACACGGGTGTCGCCTGCGCGGCGCCGGACGGGGGCATGCTCAAACGACGTGGTCAGCCTGCTCCCGGGGAGCTCGCTCGTCGTGGCAGGTGTCGTCGCCAGTGAAGCAAGCCGATGGGGCTGGAGCCGGGCGCGCACGGCGGCGGGCGGAGTGGTGGCTCTGGGATGTGCCGTTGCCGGCCTGGCGCTGCGGGCCCGCGCAGCGCGGGATTCGGCGGCGCCGGGGGAGGGGCACCCGGGATGGAGCGGGCTGTCCTCGTGCGTGCACGGCGGGATAGGGCCCGATTTTTGTCGGGCCGGATCCTTCCCTGGTGCGTCCAGGGGGCCTGGAGGTCATCCAGCGGGGATGGCTGCTGCCGGTGCCGGTGAGTCTGACGGTGGCGGTGCCGTGCACGGAGGTGTGCAGCCGGCGGCACGGCTCGACGGCGGGGCTGGTCGGCAGCGGGCTCGCCGCTCTGGCCGCGTGCCTGCTGCTGGTGATGATTGCCCGCACCCATCAGCCGGTGGGGGGTGGGCGGGCAGCGGCCCTGTTCGGCGCAGGTCTGGTAACGATGCCCACCCGTACCGCAGAGGTCGGATCACATCGATCTGGGCCCGACGGGCAGGCGGGTGCAGAAGCGGCGCTGGCCAGCGCCCGCCGGCTCGCGGGGATGGCCGGTGTCACCGGCGCTGCCTCCTGCCTGGATCACCCCCTGCTGGAGGAGCGTCCGCGCCATTCCGGAGTGCTGTGCGGCGCAGTGAGGCTGCTCTCGTTGCGAGCCACACCGCCCTGGTGGTCCGGCCCTGTCGGCGATCCACGCCGCAGGCCACCGCCGCGCCCGCGCGCCCGCGCCCTGCGCCACAGTCGTCGCGCCGCTCACCGCCGAGGACGAGGCCGCCGCCCTGCGCCAGCTTCTGGTTGCCGTCTGCCAGGACGTTGCCCGCATGCATGACGACGTCAGGGCCGCCCTTGCCCGGATACAGGCCACAGCCCAGGAGCCCGTCGAGCACGACCCGGCGCCCCAGCCGCCGACCACACCAGGATGATCACTTCCGAGGAGCCAACCGTGCCGTCCCCGCCCCACCCCGATACCCTCACCACGCCCCATGGATGCCGCTGCGCTCCCCGCCGACGCGACCGGGCACGGGCTCGATGCGCTCCGTGGGAGTGGCTCTGGGCGGGCGGTGCGGGTGTTCCTCACGGGCGCCCGGGCGTGCTGGCCCGCGGCGCCGGGCCACGGGCGGCCCATGCACGACACCCTGCACCGGGAACCGAGTCGACCTGCCGGCCTCCCCGGACATCGCACCTGAGCGTGCGCGGCCGGCCAAGGCGATCCTCCCACCGTCGTGGGCGGGGGTGACAGGGATGAGCCCGGATCTGGCCCAAGTCGTCGCCCGGATCAGTGCCCGCGTGGCCCCAGAATCGACTCATCGCGTGACCATGCTCGTTGACGGCGTCCGCGTTGATCTGGCCATCGGCGCCGATGCGCGACGGCGTTGGATCAGTACGCATCGAGTGCTGCGCGAACTTCTGCTGGTCGGCTGGCACGTGCGCGCCCGCCCGGACCACTTGCTGGTCGGCGGCTGGAGCGCGGTGAACCTGGCGCACCGGGTGCAAACCCTGGGCGCCGGCGTGCAGGCGATGCGGCAGGTCAGCTTCGCTGTCGAGGCGGTGCTGGCCGCCGTTGAGCGGCACCATCGTGCTCGCCTGGAGGCCAGCACGGCAGAGGTGCTCACGGGGGCCGGCGCGGAGGTGACGGCCTGGTACCAGCGCTGGCCGGTCAGGCTGGCTGAGCTGGAGGAGGCCGACCGCGAGGCGGACCGACCGCTCATCCACCGCCTGCTGAGGCGATCGCAGGAACTGGAACGACACCTGCTGCCGCTGTGCGCGCGCCAGACCGCGGTCGTGCACGATGCGGTCGCCGCGCTCGGCGATCTCCTGCTCAGCGCGGGACGCGCCGCCGACGCCCGCGCTCAGCTGCTCCAGCGGGTGGGCGAGCGCTTCGCTGAGGGCGGGTGCCCACCCTCCAGCCAGTCGTCCAGCGCTCCGTCACGAGGCGGGTCGTGATGGCCTGGCTGTGGCTGGCGTTGGCGATCGCCATCGAGATCGGCGCCAGCACGGCCTTGCGCACCGCCGCGCACCACCCCGCGGGATCGTCTGCGCTGCTGACGGTGCTGGCCCTGGCGGGCGTGGTGCTCTCCTACACCCTCATGGCCGCCGCGCTGCGCCAGCACATGGAGGTCGGTGTCGCGTACGCGATCTGGTCCGGGGTGGGCACCGCGGCCATCGCGGTGATCGGCATCGTCGTCTTCGGTGAATCGGCCGGCGCGATCAAGACCGCGGCGATCGTTCTCATCGTCGCCGGCGTCGCCATGCTGCAGCTGGCGCCCTCAGCTCGCACCACCACCACAGCCCGGACACCGATGCTCCCCTCGCGGCCAGCGGTGGTGGTGGTGCGACCCTCCTCGGCGCCGTCGCTCACCGAGGCCCTGACGCAGTTGACCACCGCGCTGTCCCGGCTGCAGCCAGCTGTCCGGGCTGTAGCTTCGGCCAGGCGCCAGCCCTACGCCGGCGCACCGTCGGCGCTCTTCCCCGACCGGAAACAGGCCATCGCCGCCACCGCCGCCCAGCACCGTCCCTGGCCTGCCGCGAGCCTCCGGCCACGGACGGCTGCGGCCGCCGGGGCCCGCCGCAGCCCCCCACCGCCATCGACGTCCGCCCTCCGCGACAGCGCGCTTCCAGCAGCGGCGGCCCGCCGCACCTGACGGCGTCCGCTGCCGCCCGCGCCTACCTTCCCCGACCGCAGCACCGACAACAGCACCGACAGGAACCCCATGAGCCCTCACCCCCCTGACACCCAGCGCCACACCGGGCGCCGCGGACCGCGCGGCGTGCGTCTGCCCGCTGCCTACGACAGCGCGTGGCTGCCCCGCCTGACCACCCCCCAGCGCGGCACCTCCCACCGCGGCGACACCGCCACCCTGCTGGGCGCCCTGTGGCGCAACCCGCGCCAGATCGGCACGATCGCGCCGAGCGCACGCGCGCTGGCTCACGTGGCGGCCGACGTCGTGCCCACCACGGGCGCGCCCATCGTGGTGGAGCTCGGCGCCGGTAGCGGTGCGATCACCGACGTGATCGCCGCGCGCCTGCCGCCCGATGGCCGCTTACTGGCCGTGGAGATCAACCACGATCTGGTCCGGCACCTGAGCCGTAGCCGTCCCTGGCTGCAGGTCCTGGCCGGAGATGCCGCGGGGCTGACGCATCTGCTGCGTGACGCGGAGGTCGACCGGGTCGATGCCATTGTCAGCGCCCTGCCCTGGACGCTGCTGCCTGCCGGCCACCGGCGGCGCATTCTGGCCGAGATCGGCGACGTGCTGGCCCCCGACGGGATCATCAGCACGATCGCCACCCTGACCGCCTGGCCCACCCGCTCCTGCCGGGTCTTTCGCCGGCAGCTGGGAAGCGTCTTCGGCGACATCCAGATCCGTGGCCCGATCTGGGCGGCCGTGCCGCCGGCCGTCGTGCTGAACTGCCGGAAGCCGCTCCATGGCTGATCACGACACCCGCACATCCGCCTGGCCGCGCTCCTTCCGCCACCGGCGGGTTCACTCCCTGCCCGGCCTGGCCGACTTGGCCCGCATCGCGCTGCGCGGCGGTTGGACGCGCCGCGACCTGTCCGAGGCGCACCTGCTGGCCGTCCAACGCGTCCACTTGCTCCCCGTCGGGCCTGGCGAGGTCGCCTTGACCTGGCTGGGTCATGCGTCCTGGCTGGTGCGCACCGCCACGCACGCGATCCTCATCGACCCGGTGTTGTCGCCGACGATCCCCGGCGTCCGGCCCCGGCTCACCCCGCCCGGCCTGGAGATCGACGAGCTGCCCACTACTGACGCCGTACTGATCAGCCACGACCACGTTGATCACTTGGATTGGCCTACGGTGACCTGCTTGGACCGCCGCACGACCGTGATCGTCCCGGCCAAGCTGGGCCGGGGCTTCCGCCGTCGTGGCTTCCGCCAGGTGCGGGAGCTGGATTGGTGGCAGCACACGGTGCTCGACGGTCTGACCCTCACCTGCCTGCCCGCCGCTCACTGGTCCGGCCGCACTCCGTGGGGCCTGTGGCGCACCCTGTGGGCGAGTTGGCTTCTCACCACCGGGGCCGGCCAGCACATCTATCATGCGGGCGACACCGCCTCCGCCGCTCACTTCGCCGCGATCGGTGCTCGCTATCCGGGGATCGACGTGGCGCTCCTGCCGGTCGGCGGGTACGGGCCGCGCTTCTTTCAGCGCACCGCGCATGTCGATCCGGTCGAGGCGGTGCGCGCGTGCGCGGATCTGGGGGCCACGCGGATGGCCTTGATGCACTGGGCCACGTTCGTCCTGTCGGATGAACCCCTGCTGGAACCACGCACGCTCAGCATCCGGGAATGGCGACGGGCCGGCCGCCCGGCGGGGGACCTGTGGGCGATGGCCGTCGGAGAGACCCGCACGCTCAGCGCCGCCTCCACCAGGGCCCTCACTCCGGCTGCCACCCAGGTGCCCGTCCGCGGACCGGCGCACGCACCCGGCAGCGCGTCCCTTCAGCCGCACGCCACCCCGAGTAACAGCGGGGCGCGCCTCGCCTGGCCTGGTCAGGAGGTGGCGTCATGATCGACGGGTTCTCGCGCGCCGCTGTGCGCCTGCGTCTTGGCGGCGCCCCGCATCTGCCGCTCCAGGATCTGGCCGATGAGCTGCGCTCCTTGACCGGGCGAGACGTGCAGTCCGCGCCCGCCGCAACGGTGCCGGTCGAATCGGTGCCAGGCCCGGGAACGACGACGGCGGCCGATGGCAGGCGGCCGGCCGCGATCGTGAGGGTGCTGCGCGCCCAAGTGCTGGCAGGGGAGATCGATTGCGCGGCGCACGCCTACCCGGATCTGCCCAGCCTCCCGGACTCCCGTCTGGTGGTCGCGGCCACCCCGACCCGTGATGATCCCCGCGACGTACTGATCGCCGACCTGCCCTTCGCCGACCTTCCGCGCGGGACCCTCGTGGGCACAACCTGGGTCCGGCGGCTGGCCATGCTGCACCGCCTGCGACCCGACCTCGGCTATCACCTGAGGGACGGAGAGGCCCAGGCGTGCCTGGACATGCTCGCCGGTGGCCGCCTGGCGGCGGTCGTGTGTGCTCGCTCCGACCTCACCTACCGCCAGGCGCAGACCGGCCACATCTTCGGGCCCGGGCACCTGCTGCCCGATCCCGGGCAGGGGGCATTGGCGTTGGAATGCCTGGCGGAGCGCTACGAGGTCATCGACACCGTGCGCATCCTGCACGATCGGCGGACCTGGAACGCGGTCACCGCCGAACGCGCGCTGCTGTCGGCCCTGGATCCCGGCGACCGGTTCGTGATGGGCGGCTACGCCGCTGATGACGGCCACCTGGTCAGCTTGACCGCTGCGGTGCTGTCGGCCGACGGCAAGCACCTGGCCCGCACCTTAGGCACGTGCGCTTCAGCCGCCGACGCGGCCGCCGACCTGGGGCAGTTGCTGGGAGCCGACCTGCACCTCACCGCCGACTCCTGGTCCGCGCCCGCAGCCCATCTCGCCACGGATACGGCGTGATGTCGGTGCTGCCGAAAGCCCAGGCCGGCCGGCCCGCCGTGCAGAGCGCGGCTGGTGGCGCACGCCCCGCGCCGCCGCCAGCCCGTCCCTCGCCGGCCCGTGCGTCTGCGCCGCGTCGGCCCGGCCACGCGTGGGTGCTTCTCGTGGCGATCTGCGCGATCGCCAATGGCCTGGTGATGGCCGACATCGTCGCCGCGAGCGTGTGCATCAGCGCGATGCCGGCGGCCGCGCCGCACGAGGCCATCGCGCCGGACGCGCTGGCCCGCCAGCTGGGGCTGGCCGGGTGGACGTGGGTGGCCACCGGCTTCCTGATCTTCTTTGCGGCGCTGCTGAGCGTGGGCGGGCATCTGGCCGCCCGGCTGGGCCCCCGCCTGGTCCTCGGCGCCGGGCTGGTGATCTTCGCGTCGTCGACGGCGGCGATGATGGCGGCCCCCGCCTGGCTGATGTTGCTGGCCGCCCGCGCCGGGCAGGCCGGCGGCGCCGCTCTGATCATTCCCGCCTCACTGGGATTGATCACCGCGCACATACCCCCGCACCGCCAGCGGGTGGCGATTGGCTGGTGGAG
>NZ_JBQQCB010000191.1:0-14800 GCF_052246675.1 Nonomuraea sp. KM90
GTGCGGGCCCCGAGGTGCGGCGTGTGGGCGCGCAACGCCAGTACGCGCAGGAGCAGCGCCCGCAACGCGTAAACCCGCAGGATGAACGCCGCGAGACGGGCGGCGAGCGCGTGCGTGGCGGGTGAACTGGAGGTGCGGGGACGGGAGCCCGGCGGACGGTCGGCGGACGGAGCCGGGGCAAGCGATGGCAACGCCCGCGAAGCCGAGGCGGGTGAAGGGGGGCTGGCGGGACGGGAGGCAGCGGCGCCGCTGACAGTGGCGCTGGAAACGGCGGCGCGGGAGGCGAGGCTACGGGTGGTGATCGTGCGGGAGGCGAAGGTGCGGGTGGTGAGGGTGCGGGTGCGGGTGGTGAGGGTGCGGGTGGTGAGGGCTGTGGGGACGCCGGCGAGTACCACCGCGAGCGCTCCGAGGAGCCGGGCGGCGCGCTGGAGGCGGCCTGCGGCGGCGGCCGGGTCCCCCACACAGGTGTCGGGGGTGCAGGGGCCGAACGGTCGCCACGGGTTGTCCCGCGCTACGGCGGCGGGCGCCGGGGCGGCCTCCCGGGGCAGGTCAGCGGGTGGGAGGACGGCGCTCACAAGGGCTCCCCGAGCGGAGGCTTCCCGAGCCGCGGCTCACCGGCCGAAGACGGTCCCAGCGGGGACTCGCCGAGGAAGTACCGCAGGTAGCGGGCGTTCACGTTCGCCATCGACAGCAGCATGAAGAAGTCCGCCGTGCCGAAGTCCCGGTCGTGCGCGGGGGCCCCACACACCCACGACCCCAGCCGCAGGTACCCCCGCAGCAGCGCCGGCGGCACGAACCGGTCGGGCAGGGCGGCGCCCCGGGAGCGCCACGGCGTGCGGGGCGTCACCCGGTACTCCGCCGGACCCAGCGGCACCCGCTCCACCACGGCGGCGGCCAGCGCGCCGCGGTCGTCGAGCGGCACCGAGCAGCAGCCCGCCAGCCACCGGTGACCGCCGGTCACCATGTACCGGGCGATCCCCGCCCACATCAGGGCGACCACCGTGCCGTCCCGGTGGTCGGGGTGCACGCAGGTGCGGCCGGCCTCCACCAGGTCCTTGCGGAGGTGCGCCAGGCCGGTGAGGTCGAACTCGGCGTCGGAGTAGAGCCGTTCGGTACGTCCCGGCGGCAGCAGCCGGTAGGTGCCGACGACCTCGGAGCCGTCGCGGACGAGGAGGTGGTCGCAGTAGGCGTCGAACCGGTCGGCGTCGAGGCCGGAGACCGGGCTGTCGAGCCGCGCCCCCATCTCCTCGGCGAAGACCGCGTACCGGAGTCTCTGAGCGGCCTGTACGTCGGCGGCACTGGTGGCCATCCCGACCGTGTAGCGACCGGTGTCAAGAGAGATCGTCATGGGCGCGCGTCCTTCCCTGAAAGCGTCTCGCGCCTATGTCGACATGCCGAAATGACGTCCGAGTCTCACACCGGGGGCACTCAGGCGTCCGCGTGGTGACGTTCCGGGGGAGACTTCGCAAAGAAAATGAATTCCCCCGCCGCGACCGGCGTCACTACACTCTCGCCTGAGATCATGACAGGGATCATGACGTGACGAGGGAAGGGAGCCGGCCGTGCGCCACAGCACCGCTGCCGTCATCCCCCCGTCGCGTTACGAGGTGATCCTGGTGTCTTCGTCGCCCCGGTGCCGGCTGCGCGGCCGGCACTGGCTGCTGCCCTGACGAAGACCCCTTCGCCGGGGGAATTGCGCCGTCCTGTCAAGAAACGTCCCGAAAGGGTCATGGGCCGTGCGTGCTCACGTCTTCAACCCCCAGACCGTCCCCCTGACCGCCGTCCGCAATCTCGGCATCCTCGCGCACGTCGACGCCGGCAAGACCACCGTCACCGAGCGGATGCTCTACCTGACCGGCGCCACCTACAAGCGCGGTGAGGTGCACGACGGCACGACCGTCACCGACTTCGACTCCCAGGAGCGCGACCGCGGCATCACGATCTTCGCCGCGGCCGTGAGCTGCGAGTGGGACGGGCACCGGATCAACCTGATCGACACCCCCGGCCACGTCGACTTCTCCGACGAGGTGGAGCGGTCGCTGCGGGTGCTCGACGGCGCTATCGCGGTGTTCGACGGCGTCGCCGGGGTCGAGCCGCAGAGCGAGTCGGTGTGGCGGCGGGCCGACCGGCACGGCGTGCCGCGCCTGGCGTTCGTCAACAAGCTGGACCGGGCGGGCGCCGACCTCGACGCGGCGGTCGAGTCGATCCGCCGGCGGCTGCATCCGGCGCCGCTGGTGGTGCAGCTGCCGATCGGGCGCGAGGACGCCTTCACCGGCGTGATCGACCTGATCGGCCTGCGGGCGCTGGTCTGGGACGGCGACGCCTGCCAGGCGCGGCCGGTGCCGGACGACCTGCTGGAGGAGGCGCTGCGGCGGCGCCGGCTGCTGGAGGAGGCGGTGGCCGAGCTGCATCCGGGCGCGCTGGAGGAGTTCTGCGCCGGGCCGTCGCTCTCCGAGCCGTCGCCCGCCGAACCGTCGCTCTCCGGGACGTCGCTCTCCGGGACGTCGCTCTCCGGGGCGACGCTGGTCGCCGCGCTGCGCGATCTCACCCGTACCGGTGAGGGTGTCGTGGTGCTGTGCGGCTCGGCGTACCGCAACCGCGGGATCGAGCCGCTGCTGGACGCCGTCGTGCGCTACCTGCCCTCGCCGCTGGACGTGCCCGCGGTGCGCGGGCAGGACGGCGAGGTACGGGCCGCCGACCCGGACGCGCCGCTGGCCGCGCTGGCGTTCAAGGTGAGCTCGACGGCGACCGGGCGGCTGACGTACGTGCGGGTGTACTCGGGGACGATGCGGAAGGGGGACACGGTGCTGGACGCGGGCGCGGGCCGTACCGAGCGGATCGGCCGGATCCTGCGCGTGCAGGCCGACCGGCACGCCGAGGCGGACCTGGCGGTGGCCGGGGACATCGTCGCGGTGGTCGGGCCGAAGGCGGCCCGCACCGGCACGACCCTGTGCGCGCCGGGCGCGCCGCTGCTGCTGGAGCCGCCGGGGGCGACCGAGCCGGTGGTGTCCGTGGCCGTCGAGGCGCGCAGGAGCACCGACGGCGACCGGCTGGCGGCGGCGCTGGCCCGGCTGGCCGAGGAGGACCCCTCGCTGGCCGTGCGCACCGACGCCGAGACCGGGCAGACCGTGCTGTCCGGGATGGGCGAGCTGCACCTGGAGGTGGCGGCGGAGAAGCTCCGGCGCGACCACCGCCTGGAGGTGAGCGTCGGCCGGCCGCAGGTCTCCTTCAGGGAGACGGTCGGGCGCGGGGTGTCGGGGCTGCTCTACCGGCACGTCAAGCAGGACGGCGGCGCCGGGCAGTTCGCCCACGTCGTGCTGGACGTCGAGCCGCTGGCGGAGGGCTTCGTGTTCGCCTCGACGGTGGTGGGCGGCCGGGTGCCGCGCGAGTACGTGCGCGCGGTCGAGGCCGGCTGCCGGGACGCGCTGTCCGACGGCCCGCTGGGCGGCCACCCGGTGACCGGCCTGCGGGTCACGCTCACCGACGGGGCCACCCACGTGAAGGACTCCTCGGAGATGGCGTTCCGTACGGCGGGGCGGCTGGGGCTGCGCGAGGCGCTGCGCCAGTGCGCGATGGTGCTGCTGGAGCCGGTGGTGGAGGTGACGGTGACGGTGCCGGACGACATGGCCGGCGGAGTGCTGGGCGACCTGTCGGCCCGGCGCGGCCGCGTCTCGGGCTCGGCGGCGCGGGCCGGCACGGTGGTGATCACCGCGGTCGTGCCGCTGGCCGAGGTGTTCGGGTACGCGACCAGCCTGCGCAGCCGTACCCAGGGCCGGGGCACGTTCACCACCCGCCCGGCCGGCTACGCCCCCGCGGCCCGCTGACCCGGGCCGGGCGGCCCCGCTCCCCCGGTACGCCGGGGGGGCGCTGTTGGCGAATTGGTCCCCGTGGCGGTTGTCACGCGGCGGGGGCCAGGGCTGCGACGTGGGAGATCCGGGTTGGTGCACGGAGAAGTCGAGGCCCAGAGTGTGCTTCCAATCGATGCGCGCCCGTACCGCCTCGCGGCCTGCCGGTCAGGCGTCCTGGAGACAGCGCGGGCTGCCCTCTCGACGAGAACAGGCCCTCGAACTGCTCGTCTTCCTAGATCACTCCGGAGGAGCGGATTCGGATGGCCGGAGAGCTTTCAACGGTGCACCCACGCGCTGCGGGCCCATGGGACGGGGCCACGCTGAGACTGCTCCGCAGCCGGTGCGCCGAAATTCAGGGGAAGGCGAAAGCGGCCTGCGGACAACAACAGGTGACCGATGTCCCGCCGACCTCAAGGCCTGTGAATGAATGAGCCCAATTTGGCCGATCCCCCGGGCGACGCCCCACCGTCGCAGGACGACGCCGTGGTGATCGAGCGGTCCTGGGACGAACCCGAGCGTTTCGGCGCCGTCTTCGACGCGCACTACGCGGAGATCCACCGGTACGTATCCCGCCGGCTCGGTCCGCACGCCGCCGACGATGTCTCCGCTGAGACGTTCGCCCTCGCCTTCCGTCAGCGTCGCCGCTACGACACGAGCCACCGCAGCGCCCGCCCCTGGCTCTACGGCATCGCGACCAACCTCATCAGCCGGCACCGCCGCAACGAGGTGCGCCTCCTTCGTGCCGTGGACCGGCTGCATCCGGAGGCGAACTCGGCCCGAGGTCACGAGGACGACGTGACGGCGAAGGTGAGCGCGCAAGCCGTCAAAGGCACGCTGGCCAGGGCCATCGCCGCCCTGCCCGCGGACCAGCGTGACGTGCTGCTGCTGGTGGCGCTTTCGGGGCTGAGCTACGACGAGGTGGCGCAGGCTCTGGACGTGCCCTTCGGCACGGTGTCCTCGCGGCTCAACCGGGCTCGCAAGAAGCTGCGCAAGGCGCTGGGCGGAACGAATCCGCTGTTGGACGAGGAGGAGACACATCGATGAACGAGCTGCATCTCGTACGTGGGGTGTACGACGACCCGGCCCCGCCTTCCGCAGAGGCCGCGGCGGCCGCCCGTACCCGGATGTTGGGCCAGGACGACACCGCACGGCCGCGCTCTCGCCGTACGTGGCGCATGCCGCTCGGCTTGGTGGCCGCTGCCACGGCCGCGGCCGTGGCAGCGGGTATGACGCTCGCTCACGACGATCCCGCACGACCACCGGCAGGCGTGCAGGCCATCCCTCACTCTCTGTCGCCTCGCGACATGATGCTGGCCGCCGCCTCTCAGGCGGAGCTGCAGCAGCAGGGCCGCTACTGGTACACCCATCAGCGCTCCGCCTTCGCGGCGCTCGCGCTCGGCAGGACCGGTGGCTACGTCGTGGAGGAGCGCCGCGAGATCCTCAGATGGACGGGGCGCGCCCGCGGCGACGGCGAGTCCTTCCACGGCCGCTCCTTCGCGGGTAAGCCCCAGACCGGCGCCGACGCCGATGCCTGGCGCGCGGCGGGTTCCCCTTCGAGCTGGACGGTGGGCTCGTCGGGCATGCGCAGGACCGTCAGGACGAAGTCTGGTGCCTGGCAGGAGGAACATCCGAACGACCAGGGCGGCGGCACATTCCTCATCGGCGGCGTCGGCCAGTTCACCTATCAGGAGCTCCAAGAGCTGCCTACCGACCCCGGAGAGCTGCGCAAGCTGCTGTGTGAAGGCTCGGTCAAGTTCATAGCGGGCGGGTCTGGCGCGCCGAGGCGCTGCAACGGCCCTGCAGGGGTGCTCGGCCGGGTCTACTTCGCCCTGGCAGAGACGCCCGTGCCGCCCAAGGTGCGAGCCGGTCTCATGCGCCTGATCACCGATTATCCGGGCGTGCGGCGGCTGGGCGCCGTCACGGATCCGCTCGGCCGGTCGGCAGTCGGCCTCGCGGTCCCGATCGACAGCGCCGATGGCCGTGGGAAGATCCAGCGGGAGGTGCTCTTCGACCAGAAGACCGGCAAGCTCCTGGGCAGCCGCGACATCCAGCTTGCACCAGGCCCCAAAAGCCAGAAGTGGCAGGTTCCCGGCAGGACGCTGAGCTACCGGGCGGTCGTGGACACGGGCTGGAGCAACGCCAAGCCCACCCCTCGCGACTAGAGCAGCGGGGCCGTTTCTGTTTGGTCTGCTTCGCCAACAGTGTCGCGTTACGCCGGGAGGCGCGGGGCCGCCCGTGCTCAGGCGGTGGTGAAGGAGATCCACGCGTCCGGCGGCAGGTCGGGCCGGTTCGGCACGGGCCGGCGTTCCTCGGTCCAGGCATCGCCGGCGATCTCCTCCGCCACCCGCCGCCAGAAGGCCACCGCGCCCGCGTTGGCGTCCTGGAAGGCGATCTCCCACGGGCCCGGGTGCCGGGCGACCACCTCCCGGACGGCACGCAGTCCCAGGCCGGACCGGCGCGCGCCGCGTACGACGAAGAAGCTGTTGAGCACGCGCGCCGGGCCGGACAGGCTGCGCACGAAGGCGAACCCGGCGGGCCGGTCGCCGCTGGTGAACAGGTAGGCCGCCCAGTCGTCGCGCTCGAACGCCGACCGGAGCCGGGAGTCGTTCTTGAACGTGGCGTCGGGGTTGGGCAGCTCGCCGTCGAACTCCGACATGTCGTGGCGGAACATGAGCCAGAGCCGTTCGACCGCGGGACGGTCGGCCGCGGTCGCCGGGCGCACGATGGCGTGAAGTGAGGTCATACAGAAAGCTTCCGGCCGGAAGCGAATCCGGCCGGAAGCGTGAATCTAGCACATCCCGATCATGGGGTCGTGACGGCCGCGCCCGTCACCGCGGCCGACCAGTACAGTCCCCTGGCCACCTGCGGGAACAACCCCTTGGGGTGGTTGCGGAACATCGGCTCGGTGCCGAAGAGCACCACCGCCGCGCCCCGCTCGTCCCGGCCGCTGACCACGGCCGCCTGGCCTCTGGCCGCCTCCGGGCCGCCCAGCCCCTGCTCGTCGGCCCGCCAGTGGCCGGAGACCAGGGGCCCGTCGGCCGCGTACGACTGCTCGACCGTGACCTCGGGCCCGAGCCCGGTGAACCACAGCGGCGAGTACACGAACGAGTGGGCCGGCGAGCCGCTGCCGACCGGACCGTTCGTGGCGATGGTGCGGACCACGCCGTTGGCGTCGTCGCGGCCGGCCACCGTGGTCGCGGTGAGCAGGCCGGCGGCGGTGTTGAACGCGGCGCCGGTGTCACCGCGGGTGATCACGCCGCCGGTGGTGAGGAACGCGTCGAGGGCCGTCCTGGCCGCCGGGTTGAGCGCGGCGTGGTTGAGCCCGCTGGAGACGTACAGGACGTCGGTCCCGCTCCAGTCGAAGCCGCTGTTGAGCACGGCGGTGGAGACGGGGGTGACGGTGAAGCCGAGCTCGCGCAGGGTGAACAGTTCGTCGGCGGACGCCGCGGCGGCGACGCGCACCTGCGCGAGCGGGGTTCCGGAGGTCGAGCCCGCGCGGGTGAAGGTGACGCCGTACCGGTCGGAGACGGTCCTGGCCGCCTGGCGGGCGGCGGAGGGGACGATCGCCGTGCCGCCGTCGCCCCAGGTCACCGCGACGCCCAGGGCCAGCAGGTCGTTGAGCGCCCTGACCTCCTTGGCGTCGGTGACCTTGAGCGCGAGCGGGCCCGGGCTGTGCGGGACGGAGCCGGTCGGGGCGGCGGCCTTGACCGGGGTGGTGTGCGCGCGCAGCGAGTCGGCGGACTCCACGGTGGCGCCCCAGAGCAGGCCGAGGCTCCAGCCGGAGATGTCGTACATGGCGTTCACCCGGGGCGAGATGTCCTCGCCGCGCTCCAGCATGACGTTGGCCAGGCCGCGCTTGGGCTGGCGCATGTCCACGACGTACGTGCCGGCCGGGTACGTCCGGCCGCCCGCGCGGAACGCGGACCTGGCCCGCTCGACCCGGACGTCGTTGGCGATCAGGTGGTCCACCAGGCGCGCGGCGGCCGGGGAGCCGGCCGGGATGACGTACGCGCGGGGGAAGGTGGTGGTGTAGACGTCCTCGGGGCCGAAGCCGGGCACGATGCCGAGCGGGACCACCTTCGACGGCTCGCCCGCCGCGCCGCGCCGGAACACCTCGATCTGGTCGGCGATCAGCCGGTCGTGCCCGGACTGGACGAAGCCGTAGGTGGCGCGGATGGCGGCGGCGGCCACGTCGGTGTTGATCGCCGAGCGGCGGCGCAGCTCCTCGACGGGCTGCCGGCTGTACTCGGGCTCGTTGACCCGCAGCGGGATCTCCACCGTGTGCGCGGCGACGGTGCCGTGGAAGGGCGCGTACTGCGGCGTGAAGATCGGCGGCCAGTCGTCCCAGCCCTCCTGGTCGTCCCGGAACGGGATCTGCACGGGCCGCACGCCGTCCTTCGGGAAGGTGTAGCCGAGCCCGTTGACCGCGGCCTCCATGCCGAGGCCGTTGGCGTAGGTGTTGGTGATGAACAGGTCGTACTCGTAGTTGGCGCCGTGCGGCGGCGTGGTGGGCTCGATGAGCGTGCCGTTGACGTACCCGTGCAGGTCGATCATGGCGACCGGCTGGGTGTCGATCATCAGCTGGCGCATCGCGCGGACCTCGGGCTGCGAGGCGGTGATGAAGTCGCGGTTCAGGTCGAAGCCGCCGCCGTTCTGGCGCACGCCGTTGACGCGGCCGTCGGGGTTGGCGGTGACGTTGAAGTACAGCCTGGTGCGCTTGAGCAGGTCGGTGATCGCCGGGTCGGTGCTGGTGGCGAGCTGCTCGATGGTGCGCAGGGCGGCGTCGGTGCCCTCCCACTCGTTGCCGTGGATGTTGGCGTTGACGAACACCGGCGCCTTGTAGCGCTTGGCGAGGCCGCGGTCGCGGGCGGCGCCGGCCGGGTCGTTCTCGATGCGCTCGCGGATGCGCGCCTGCTCGCGCACCTCGGCGGCGCTCTCGGGCGCGGTGACGGTGACGAGGTAGAGGTCGCGGCCCTGGTACGAGCGGCCCATGATCTCGGCGCTCACCCGGTCGCTGCGCTGCTGCAGGTCGTTGAGCTTGGGCGCGATGCCGTGGTACGGCACCAGGCCCAGCTTGATCGAGGCGTCGGCCGGGTTCTCGGCCGGGAGCGGGAGCCGCGTCTGCCGGGGGTAGCCGCGGTCGCGGGACGGCCCGTACTCCTGCGTCTCGCCCTGGCCGGTGTCCGGCTGCGCGCGGAGCGCGGAGGCCTGCTCGGGCACGCCGGCCGCGATCTCGTTGCGCTCGGGGCCGTTGCCGAAGTCGCGCACGGCCGGTGGCTGCGGCTCCGCGGGGTCGGCCAGCGCGGCCGTGGGGACGGACTGCGGGATGACGAGGAGGGCGGCCGTGACGGCCACGCCGAGGAGGGTGGTGGGTAAGCGCAAGGAAGGTCTCCTGCCAGGAATTTCGGTGGATCAAGGTCGAGGGCGGCCGGACGGGGTGCCCGGCCGCCCGGGTTCAGCTCCCGGGCGGCCGGGCGGGCCGCCGCACCGGCGGATCAGGGTTCGCGGTAGTCGGCGGCGATGCCGATCAGGGAGATCAGGCCCGTGGCGAACTCCAGCGCCTCGGCGTGCCCCTCGCTGAACGGCGGCTGGAAGCCCACGCCCTCCCACGTGCGGGTCGCGGGGTTCCACAGGTCGGCGCCGACCTCGAAGTCCCAGCCGTAGATGCCGAAGTCGTACCAGAGCTCGTCGGCGGAGTTGCCGGCCGCCGAGTACAGCACGTCCGTCACGGGACCGGTCTGCTGCGGCCAGATCACGGTGCCCCGCTCGGCGGCGATGGCCTCCTCGATCGTGCGGGCCGAGCGCAGGAAGTACGCCTCCTCGCGCGGCGTGGGCCGGGGCAGGGTGACGCGGCCGTCGAGCTTGTACGCGCCGGGAGGCCACATGAAGTAGCCGCCGTAGCTGTGCACGTTCATGGCGAACTTGATGTTGCGGTACTTCTGCGCCAGCCAGATGACGTTGCGGCTCTCCGGCTCGGAGTGCTCGCCCGGCCCGGCGTACGTGCCGCTCTGGCAGTTGGCCGAGGCGCCGAAGTACCCGTCGGTCAGAGAGCCGACGGCGTAGTTGCGGTTGACGTCCACGCCCCAGGTGTTGCGCAGCGCCGGGTCGGACTGCTGCGCGGGGCAGTGGTTGGTCATGTTCTTCCGCTGGGAGTTGAAGTCGTAGAAGCTGTAGTTCGCCCCGTCGGGGTTGACGGTCGGCACGATGAAGATGTCGGTGCGCTCCAGCAGCCGGCGGGTGGCCTGGTCGCGGCTGGAGTTGCGGAGCAGCCGCTCGGCGGCCTCGATGGTGACCAGCGGCGTCACCCACTCCCTGGCGTGCTCCTGCGAGTAGGCGAGCACGCCGGTGCGCGAGCCGTTGCGGTGCACGCCGATGCGCAGGGCCAGCACCTGCGCGGGCGCGCGGGAGACGTCGGCCGGGGCGTTGAGGAAGTCGTCGAGCTGGGTGAGCGGCGCGGGCGCCATGACGCCCGCCCCCGGGTCGGTGCGGTAGACACTGGCCCGGACGGGCAGGCCGGCCGTGGCGTTGATCGCCGCGACGACCTGGGCGGCGGTGCTGACCGGCGCGCCGGAGTCGCCGGTGGCCAGGCTGACGGTGATGTTCTTGCCGTTGAGGGTGACCTGCAGCGGCCGGCCGGGCGCGCCGGGGTCGACCAGCTCGACGGACAGGTCGTTGCCGCCCTCGGAGCCGTACGCGGACGAGGTGATCACCACGGCGGCGCCGGGCGGGGTGCCGATCAGCGCCTGGGCGTGCCGCCGGTAGCCGTTGGTCTTGTACGGCAGCGCGATGAGCTCGGTGAGCTTGGGGAACTGCCGGTGCAGGGCCTTGATCCGCTCGTTGAGCTGCGCCGGCGGCATGTACTGGGTGATGAAGTCCTTCTGGTAGCCGCGCCCGTTGTGGTCGGGCCGCTCGCCGTCGGGCCACTCACCGACCCGGGCCTCGGCCTTGCCGCCGCCCGCCGAGGTGACGGTGACCCACTGCGGCCGGTCCTCCGCCGGGACTGGGGTGGCGAACTGGTGGCCCAGGTACGCGCCCGCGTCCACGTACGCGACCATCTCCGCCTGCCCGCTCGTGCCCCGCTTGCCCTTCCAGGCGACGGTGAGCGTGGCCGCCTGCGCGGCGCTGCTTGAGGCTTCGACCGACAGGAAGTACCCGTCGCGGGACTTGTACCAGACTGCCCGCTCGATGACGATCTGGTCCTGCGCGGCCGTGGCCTTCGCGCGGGCCTGGGGCTGGGCCTCGCCGGCCGGGGTGGCGCCGAGCTGCCGCAGGGACTCCAGCTGGCCGGCCGTGACGACGGCGTCGACCTGGACGCTGCCGTCCGGCTGGGGGCGTACCCGTTCGGTGAGGTCGGCGCCGGAGGCCACCAGCCGCTCCATCGCGGCCCGGTCCGGGACGGAGAGCGTGACGAGCGAGACCGGCTCGGGATCGGTCGGCCCCGCGACCGCCGGGGTGGATGGTTGCACCCCGAGTAACGTCGTGGCGACAACTGACAGAACAACTACGGACGTCCGTAAACCACGCATCTGCCCCTCCAGGATCACTGGTATGGGGCTCATTCAAAGCCGACAAGGGACTAACCGGCAAGACCCAGGAAGCTCGTGACCTCTCGCAGGAACCGGTCGCGGCCCCGCTCGGCGCGGTCGAGGTGGACGTAGTGCGTGGCCTCGGGCAGCTCCACGCTCCTGACCTCGCGGGCGTGCACCAGGTGATCGCGCAGCTTGGCGGCGTCCTCTGGGCGGCTCCAGAAGTCGCGCTCGCCGCGCAGGACGAGGGTGCGGGCGGTGATCGAACCGGCGTCCCAGAGCTGGCGGCCGGTGGCGAGGTAGAAGCTGTCCTCCATCGCGCCGGAGGGGGAGCGGAAGCTGGGCGGCGTGCGGGTGCCGCTGGTGGGGTCGGAGGCCAGCGCGGCCTTGGCGTACGCGGCCGCGACCGCCGGGTCCCGCCAGGCCGTCTTGTCCTCGACCGGGATGCTGCCGTCCCAGGACGGGAAGAGGCCGGCGCCGGTGTTGAAGCGGTAGGCGCCGTAGCGGGCGGCGTTGAACCGGCCGGGGTGCTCCGGGTCCTCGTTGTCGCTGCCGCGGCCCAGCGTGGGGTGGCCGTCGACCGGGCCGTACAGGGTGTTGTAGAGCACGAGGTGGCTGACCCGGCCGGGGTTGGCGGCGGCGTACTGGCCCAGCCAGTGCCCGCCGGTCGCCCAGCCGAGCAGGGCCACCTGGCCGCCGGGGGCGATCCGGTCCACGACGGCGGCGACGTCGCGGACCACCTCGTCGGAGCGGACGGCGGGCCGGCTCTCCTGCGGCGGTCGGGACAGGGCGGGCGGCCGGGTGGAGGCGCCGTACCCGCGGGCGTCCATCACGTAGACGCGGCGGCCGGCGCGCGCGAGGTCCTCGGCGAGGGAGCCGCCGGGCACCGGCAGGTCGAAGCTGCCCACGCCGGGGACGCGGGCGCCGTGCAGCAGCAGCACGGGCCGGCCGCGCCGGGCGCCGGGGACGCTGACCTCGCGAACCGCGATCTTCACGCCGGGGTCGCCGTTGACGTGGAAGTCCGTACGTCTGACCTGGTCGCGGGGCTCGGCCGTCAGGGAGACGGCGGCGACCAGGCTGACGACGGTGTTGAGGAGCAGGCGCATGTGGATCCCAAAGACGGTTCGGGGACGTGGACGGCAGGGCTCGATCCTGCCGCCGCCGCGCCCGCGGATCCCGATTTGCCGCCATATCCGCCGCTATTCATATGCGCCGGATATGAATGCTCACGAGGCCGTGACGTGCGGCACCGCCTCGTACGCCGCCCAGTCCGCGCTGATCGCGCCGGCCGTCTTGAGCAGCAGCGGAAGATGCTCCTCGGTCAGCTTCTCGATGGGGGTCTCGGCCGCGTGCGCGTTGACGTTGACCGCCGCGATGACGTTGCCGAGCCCGTCGCGCAGCGGCGCCGCCACCGACCTGATGCCCAGGGCGAGCTGCTCGTCGGTCAACGCCCACCCCTTGGCGCGCACCGAGCGCAGCACCGCCTCGCGCTCCTTGGCGTCCGGCCGCCAGCGCGGCTCGATGCCCGAGCGGCTCGGCTCGGCCAGCACCCGCTCCACCTCGGCCGGCGGCAGCGCGGCCAGCAGCACCTTGCCCAGGGAGGTCTGCAGCGCCGGGAAACGGGTGCCGATCTGCACCGACAGCGCGACGATCTTCGGCACGGCGACCCTGGCCACGTACACGATGTCGGAGCCGTCGAGCTGGGCGATCGACGACGACTCGCGGGTCTGCGTGACCAGCGCCTCCAGGTGCGGCCGGGCCACCTCCCACAGCCCCATCGAGCGCACGTACGCCACCCCCAGCTCCAGCACGCGCGGTGTGAGCGCGAACCCGCCATGCTCGGCCCTGGCGTAGCCGAGCTCCTGCAGGGTGAGCAGGATGCGGCGGGCCGTCGGGCGGGCCAGCCCGGCGGCGGTCGCCACCTCGGTCAGCGACATGACCGGGCGTCCCGGCTGGAAGGCCCTGATGACGTCGAGGCCGCGGGCCAGCGCCTCGATGAAGTCAGGTCCGGTCTCACCACGTGCCATGTACGCCCTCACTCGCTCGGATCTCGACTGATCCGACTCTAGACGGTCGCCCGTCCGCACAGCGGCGACTCAAAGGCGGTGCGTGGAGTCGCTGCGGAAGTCGGTGTAGGTGTACGGGTTGTCGAGGATCTTGGTTGCGGGGATGTCCGGGTTCATGCCCTTCTCCCAGGCTTCCTCGCCCATCGTGCTCCTGAGGTACTCGACGGTGCGGTCGGCCTGGGCGCGGGCGGCGGCGAGGTCGATGCCGAGGAGGCGGTGCCGGTGCTTGACCACGCGTCCGTCGACCAGCACGGTGTGCACGTCGCCGCGCTGGGCCTGGAAGGCGACGTGGCCGAACGGGTGCAGCAGCGGGAACGACACGGGCGAGGCGTCGTTCTTGATGAGCACGAGGTCGGCCTTCTTGCCGGGCTCGATCGTGCCGAGGTCGTCGCGTCCGATCGCGCGGGCGCCGCCCCTGGTCGCCCAGTCCACGACCTGGTCGGCGCGCAGCGCGCAGTGCGTCACCGTCTCGCCCTTGGCGTGCGCCTCCAGGTGCTCGCGGGAGCGGTCGGCGCCGAGGGTGGCGCGCATGGCGGAGAACAGGTCGCCGCTCCACCAGACGCTGGTGTCCATGGACAGCGAGACCGGGATGCCGTGGGCGCGGACGGCCCAGGTGGGCGGGTAGCCCTGGCCGGCGCTCTGCTCGCTCTCGGTGGAGACCGAGATGGAGCCGCCGGTGGCGGCGATGCGGTGGTAGGAGTCGGCCGACAGCGAGGCGGCGTGCACGTAGATGGTGCCGGGGGTCATGAAGCCGTGCTCGTACATCTGGCGGATGCCGTCGTCGCCGGTGGCGCCCCACACCCCGGCGTGCGTGGTGACCGGGACGCCGAGGTCGCGGGCCACCTCGAAGGCGGGCCCTTCGGGGAAGGACGGGTCGCCGAGGACGTCGAAGGCGAGCTGGAAGCCGAGCAGGTCGTTGCCGGTGATCCGGCGGCGGACGAAGTCGCGGAACTCGGGGGCGGTGGTCCATTCGGCGGGCGGTTGCTGGATGTTGCCGTAGGCGAGGACGTAGCGGCCGGGCACTGCCTGGAGGGCGTCGGCGGCGGCGTCGGCGTGGTCGGGCGTGCGCAGGCCGTGGGACCAGTCCACGACGGTGGTGACGCCGGCGTCCAGGGCCTCGATGGCGGCCAGGGTGTTGCCGGCGTGCACGTCCTCGGGGCGGAACAGCTTGCCGTGTTCGAGGTAGAACCAGACGAAGTACTGGGTGAGGGTCCAGTCGGCGCCGTAGCCGCGCAGCGCGGTCTGCCACATGTGCCGGTGGGTGTCGATCATGCCGGGCATGACGATGCCGCCGGAGGCGTCGATCTCGGCGGCGCCCGCGGGCGCCTCCAGCCCGGGGCCGACTGCGGCGATCCGGTCC
>NZ_JBQQCB010000192.1:0-14723 GCF_052246675.1 Nonomuraea sp. KM90
CTGACACGACACGCCGTAGCGCGGCAGTCACATTCCGGTACATCCCGTTACATGGTGATATGCCACAACATCGGGCGCGATCTGGACGCACCTGCACCGATGCCCGGACCTGCTTAAATCGCAAGCTAAGGTGGGGAGCCGCCACACGAGTAACCGGGTCGGCGCTGTACTGTGGCTGGCGACAGGTCCTCTGGTGTGGCCGGCTCTGGTTCCTGAGTAGGGGCCGCGGTCCGGGCGGCTCGGCGGGCCTTGGCGGCTACGGCGGCGGCGATGACCGGGCGCGCGGGAACACGGCCCCTTTCTCCAGGTGGCATGCTGCATCGGTTCCCCGGCACTACGTCGAGGTGTGCCCATGTCGATCTCTGTCGACGGGCGGACGCGAGCATGCTGCGGCGGGCCGCCACATCTTCACGAGCCGATAGAGAAGACCGTCTGGTCCTGGCAGCTCTGGTTCCACGGTTCGGCGCTGCCGATCCCGGCGTGGCCGGTCTCCTCGCCGCCGGTACAGTCCGCCATCACGGCCTGACGCGGGGTGCGGCGCGGCGGGACCGGATAGCCGGCGACTCTCCCAGTGGCTGGGCGCTGGAGTTCCCTCGCACGAGCACCCCCGGCACATCGATGGCCCGTCAGCATCAAGCCTGCTGGCGGGCCGTTCCGCGTTGCAGGGCAACGCCCCTCAAGAGCGCGGGCCGCCGCACCACGATCAGGAACTGGCCCCCGCAGACAGCTTCCAGTGGATGCCGAGCGCCATGCGCGCGGCCTGGCTGTAGGCAGCGGAGTGATCGCCGCACGCGGAGCAGGAGGGGCGGCCGCCAGCCGCCGGGTGACCGGGGCACGGTCGGAAGCCGCGCAGGATGCGTTCGGCGATCAGAGGAGTCGGAGACGTTGGCGGGGAGCCATGCCTCGATCTTCGGAACCACCTCTGGCGGCCCGGTTGGACGGCCCACCGTGCGAGAGGTCACGGGGGCGGTCGGCCTGTTACTCTGCGCATCGCCTGGCGGAGGCTTGCGCGGATCTGAGTCGGGACGGTGCGCTGCGCGGAAAGACGGAGGAAGAGCCCTCACCACCTGCACGGTGAGGGCTCTTCAAGCGTTGGAAGGGGCTACCAGTTTGCCCGCTCGTAGCCCGCGGCGACGATGTACTTCGCGCCGGGCGAGGGGCACTTCTCCACACTCGTGTACTTGGCCATCGCTTATGAAACACCTCGCCAATCCACACAACCGAGAGTGTGGGCAGGACCGCTGACGAATCGAGGTCAGTAGGCGAGTTCTCCGATGCCGCCATCGACGCGCAGGACGGTGCCGGCGGTGTAGGCGGACTCGTCAGAGGCCAGGTAAACAGCCGCCTTTGCCAGCTCGGTGGCGGTGCCGATGCGATGCAGGGGCACGGTCCGCCGCAGCTCGTCGTACAGGGCGGCCTGCCGCTCGGGGCCGAGTGAGGCGAACGTGTCCGTGAGGGTCGGCCCCGGGCTCAGCCCGTTGACGCGGACGCCCCGCTCCTTAAGCTCGTAGGTCAGCCCGCGCGACAGGGACAGCAGGCCGGCCTTGGCGGCGCCGTAGACCGCCGCGTTCTCGTGCCCGATGAAGGCGGAGACGGAGCCGACGAGGATGACGGACGCCTGCCGGGACAACAGCGGCAGCAGGGCCTTGATCAGGAAGAACGGCCCCTTGAGGTTGGTGGCGACGAGCCGGTCGAACGCCTCCTCGGACCATTCCTCGATCGGCAGGTGGGTGGCGTCGGCGGCGTTGCTCATCACGACGTCGAGCCGCGGCCACTCCTGCCGCAGCCGCGCCGCGAGCGCCGCCTGGCCGGGCACGTCGCCGGCGTCGGACAGCACGGGCAGCACCCGGCCGCCCAGCCGCCGGGCGGCCTCCTCGAGACGTTCGCGAGAGCGGCCGGTGATCGCGACGGCCGCGCCCTCGGCGAGGAACTCGCGGGCGGTCTCGAATCCGATGCCGCTCGACCCTCCCGTGATCAGGGCGTACTTGCCCTCAAGACGACCCATTGACCTCAATCTCCTCACTCGCGCCCGAGCGCGTGGTTCTGGTAACGGTGGTTGTGCGGAGGGACCGGAGCGTGCCCCGCGTCAGATGGCGGTGCGGCCTCCGTCGGCGGCCACGACGGCGCCGGTCACGTAGCCGGACTGGTCGCCGGCGAGGAAGGCGATCACCTGGGCGACCTCGGCCGGGTCGGCGGCGCGCTTCAGCGCGGTCGTCAGCCCCATGCCGCCGAGGTCCGGGCCCATGGCCGCCACCACCTTGGAGGTGGTCATCGGGCCGGGCGCCACGGCGTTGACGCGCACGTTGGAGGCGGCGAACTCGGCCGCCCAGGTGCGGGTCAGCGACTCCAGCGCCGCCTTGGTGGCGCCGTAGACCGACATCGCCGGCATGCCCAGGGCGGCCGCGGTGGAGCTGACGTTGACGATGCTGCCGCCCCCGTCGGCGGCCATCTTCGGTGCGAGCCGGGCGACCAGGACGAACGGCGCGCGCACGTTGACCGCGAAGGCGGCGTCGTAGCCGGCGAGGTCCTGGTCGGCGGTCGCGCTGAACGGGACGATGCCCGCGTTGTTGACGAGGATGTCCACCGCCCCGGCGTCATCGGCCAGCCGTTGCACGGCCTGCGGGTCGGCCAGGTCGGCGGGGATGAAGCGCACGGTCCCGGCGGCGCCGGCCCGTACGTCGTCCACGACCTGGGCGCCACGATCCGGGTCGGTGCCCGTGATGATCACGTTGGCCCCGCCGGCGGCGAGGATCCTCGCTGTCGCGTGCCCGAGCCCGCCGATGGCGCCCGATCCGGTGATCAGCGCCGTCTTCCCGTTGAAGTCCATCGGGTCCTGCCTCTCGTCCGCCGGCGCGCTCATGTGCCGGCAGACTTCCGTGTGGTCGTTCAATAAGTCGCTCGGCCTCACCGTAAGGCATTTTGTGCAAGCGGTCAAAAAGTCGTAACCTGGGGGACATGGCACGGACAGGGCGCCCCCGCGCCTTCGACAAGGACGAGGCGCTGGAGCGTGCGCTCCTGCTGTTCTGGTCCCGGGGCTACGGAGCGACCTCCGTTCAGGACCTGGTTGACGCACTGGCCCTGGAGCGGGGCAGCCTGTACGGCGCCTTCGGCGACAAGCGGCAGTTCTACCTGGCGGCGGTCCAGTTGTACTGGGACACCTACGAGCGCGAGCTGATCACGGCGCTGGAGTCCGGGCCGGTGCTGCCGGCGCTGCGCGGGGTGCTCACTCATCCGGCCCGGGTGCAGGAGTACGCCTCCGACGTCGGCGTTCCGCAAGGGTGCATGATCGGCAACACCACCGCCGAACTGGTCCCGCACGATGCCGAGGCCCGCGAGATCGTAGCCCGCTCACATGTTCGCTTCACCCAGATCGTCGCCGACGCCCTGCGGCGCGCGCAGGCCACCGGTGAGGTCACCCAGGCCGCCACCCCAGAGGCCCAGGCGCAGCTCCTGCTGTTCACCGTCCAGGGCCTTTCCCTGGTCTCCCGCGCCGGGCTCGACACCTCCGCCGCGCTCGCCGCCGTCGACGCCCTGGTCGACGCCCTCCGTGCTTAATGGGGTCCCGGTAGCGATCGCGGAAGTTCCAACGAACCCCGATCACCCACTCACCGAAGGCGCATGCCGAGCGGCGAGCCCAACGTGACCAGCGCCCTTACCCCATGCCCGCCCTGTACCGACCGCGGCGCACGGGCCAGAGTGTCGCCGCCCGGCGGCGCCACTTCCGGCCCGACCTCCGCCGCCGCCCGCCACCAGGTCAGCAGCCGTGTAGCGGGGATCACCCACCGCCAGCGTCTCACCCGGCAGGCGGAACACATCGCCGTAGAACCAAGGCGCCAACAACCCTAGATAACGATGGCCGGCGCCGGCCCTCGAGCATCGGAGTCGGCACAGGGCGTTGTACGACGGGCGCAACCACGGTCGCCTCAACATCGCACGGGCGCGCACGGCCTTGTGCGCATGGCCTTGTCCGCGCTGCCGCTTCCGCGGGCCGCCAATGGACGGCTCGTGCCGGCGGTCGACGTCTCACCCTGGTTGCGTCCCGATGCGGCCACAGCGCCGAGGCGCTCGTACTGCCACACCTACGGCCGGGGCAAGAACGAGCACCGGATGATTCCGGGCTGGCCGTACTCGATCGTGGCCGCGCGGGAGCCCGGCCGCACCTCCTGGGCCGCCCTGCCGGACGCGATCCGCCTGGAGCCAGGCGCCCGCCGCTACCGGAACTTCTCCAGCTTGGCCCGGATCGCGGTCCCGGAGTCCGACCCGAGCAGGACCGCCGCCAGGAGCACGGCGGCGGCGCGGAAGGCCACGATCGAGGACTCCACCGGGTCGTACGCGGCCCGGTCCACCACCATGGTCCCGGCCTGATCGGCTTCCGCGAGCAGGCCCGCCGTCACAGCGGCGCAGAACTCGGCGGGAAGCCCTGGGACCAGCGGCCGGCCGAGGGCGCCCGCGTACGAGGGCGCCGCGTCGAGCTCGATCCGGCCGCATGTCAGCACCTCCACCCTGAGGGCGTCGCCGCCGGACCACGTCATCGTCCCGCCGAGCATCGCCCGCTGCGGAAGGCCGCCGACCCGGCGATGGAACTCGACCGAGGCCCGCCGCACGCCCGGCCGGGCGGCAGGCTTCGCGGGCACTAGCGTGACGGTGACCTCGCGGCCGGCGAGAGCCATCACCTCATCGGCCAGCACCGCCACCCGGATGTTCCCCTGTTCGATGATCAACGAGGCCCCAGACCCCAGTAGTTGCGCCAGGCCTGGTTGAAGAGTTCCGGGAACTGGTCGATCACCTCTGGATGATAGTTGGCGAAGGTGGGATGCATCTGCATGGCGATCCGATGCGCGTCGTCGTAACTCATGCCCGTGTCCATGAGTATCTTCTCGGTCAGCTCGTGGCGCATGAAGTTGGACTCGCTGATGTGCAGTGGTCTGCCCTCGGCCGCCGCCGCCCGGATCCGGGCGATCATGGCGTCGTTCGCGGGAGAATGGTCCAGGCGAGCGAGGTGCTGCTCTATCTTGCCCAGGTCGTCGAGGTTCGCCAAGGCCGGCGACCCGGGCACATGCCCGCCGCGCCACGGGAAACGCCCGATGGGCGGCCCGCTGAATTCGCCCATCGGCGCCATCGGCACGTCGTCGAGCTGCTGCCGCAGGAGGTTGCCGCAGACGTCGGTGCCGTGGTTGCGCTGGAACGTGCAGTATGTCTTGAGCAGCACGGCGGGCAGGTCGCGTTCGTCGACCACGTGCAGCATGAAGAACGCGCCGTACGTGTCCAGCCAGTCGTCGAAGTCGGTCGCCAGCTCGCCACAGGACTCCACGCCGAGGGATCGCGGCAGCTTGTAGCCGTTCAGCCAGCAGTCCCCGTTGAAGGTGACCAGCACCGTGCCGTGGTCGTACTCGATCACCTTCGGCGGGTTCGCGGGCGGCGTGTTCCGCAGGCGTTCCTGGTCCTCCTGCCGCTTCTTGTCCATCGCGAACTGCAGCGCGTCGAGCGCGGCCTGGGCGGCCTGGGCCGCGCTCTCACCGGCGGCGATGGCCAGCGCCCTGGCCTGCTCGGCCGAGTCCCAGGCGGCGGACGCCGACGCGCGGGCCTGGGCGGCCGACGTGGTGGCGCGGGCGGCCGAACGGGCCGCCGCCTGTTCGGCCTGGCGGGCCGAGTTCGCCGCCGCCCGCGCCGCTTGCGCGGAGGCCGCCGCCTGGTCCGCCGACTGGCGTGCCTCGGTCGCGGCCTGCCCGGCCTGCGTCGCGAAGCCCTCGGCCGCCTCGCGGGCCTGGCGGGCCTGGTCCGCCCAGTACGCGGCGTCGTCGGCGGCCTGGTTGGCGATCGCCGCGACCCGGGCGGCCTCTGCGGCGTCCCTGCGGGCGATCGCCGCCGAGTGGGCCGCGTCGGCGACGTACCGGCGCACGGTGGCGACGTGGAGAGCCGCGTCCTCGTCCCGCCGGCCCGCCTGGTAGTGACCCAGCCGCAGGAAGTCGCGCAGGTACCGGCGTGGGCCGGCGAGCGCCACCTGCCCGGCCGCGGCCACCTCGGCGCCGCCCGCCTCGATCGCGGCGGCGACGGCGATCCGGTCGTCCTGCTCGGCCGCGGCGTACTGCCCGCTGCGGAGGAACTCGTGCGCGTCGGCCGGGGTGCCGTTCAGCGCCGCCTGCGCAGCCGCGTCGGTGGCCGGTCCGCCCGTCGCCATCACCTCGGCGATGGCGATCCGGTCATCCTGGATCTTGCCGTCGTACATGGGCAGCCGCAGAAACTGCACGACCTGCGCGTGCGAGCCGGCGAGCGCGTCCGCGGCGGCGGTCCTGAGCGCGGCCTTGTCGCTGGTCTCCCCCAGGCGTACCACGCGGTCGCGGTCGTCCTGCTCGGCGGCCGCGGCGCGGCTGCCGTCCAGCCATCGCCGCAGGTCGGCCTCGGACCCGGTGAGCGCCGCCGCCGCGGCAGCCCTGGTCCAGGTGCCGCCGGCGGTCAGCAGGCGCATCGCGGCGTTGCGGCCCTGCTCCAGGACGGTCTCGGCGCCGGCTCCCGGCGCGGTGGCCGCGGCCAGGTGCCGCGCGGTCACGTCGTCGATCCGGCTCTGCTCGGGGGCGTCCCACGAGATGGCGGCCTGCTCGGACTGCTCGGCCTGCTTGGTCTCGCGGGCCGCGGCCAGCTTCTCCGCGGTCTCCGAACGTAACCGCTCGGCGTCCGCCTCCCTGGCGGTGCGCTCCGCCGTCTCCGCGCTGGCCGCCGCGGCCGCGGCGGTGGCTGCGGCGCGACCGGCCGCTTTGGCGTGCTCGGTGGCCCGGCGGGCGGCCTCAGCGGCTTCGCCGGCGTGTTCGGCGGCCTCGTCGGCCGCCGCTGCCGCCGCCCTGGCGTGCGCGGCGGCGTCCCGGGCCCAGTACTCGGCGTCCCGCGCCGCTGCCGCCGCCTGCATGGCGAGCGACTCGGCGGCGTTGGCCGACGCGTTCGCGCGGGCGGCGTAGGCCCGCGCCTGAGCCGCCGCCCGGCGAGCACGAGCCGCTTCCGAGTCCGCGACGTTAGCGTGGCCGCTTGCCTCCTCGGCCGCCGCGGCGGCGGCCTCCGCGTTCGCGATCGCCCCCTGGGCGGCCCGCGCCGCCGTCCCGGCCTGGGTGACGGCCTCACCCGCCGCCTTGGCCGCGTCGGCTGCCGTCTCCGCCGCCTGCGCCGCGGCCCGCGCCTGCTGCGCCGCCTGCCGGGCGGCGTCCGCCTTGCCCGCGTTGGTCGCCGCGTCCGCCGCCGCCTGGTACGCCCGGGCGGCGGCCTGACCGGCCAGGACCGACGCGGTCGCGGCCCGCGAGGCGGCGCCGGCCGCGACCCGCGCCGCCTGGTTGGCGGCGTTGGCCGCGTTGATGGCGTCCTGCGCTGCCGCCGCCGCCCGCGAGGCGGCGTCCGCGGCCCGGCCCGCGGCCTCGGTCGCGCGCTTCGCCGAGTCACCCGCCTGCGCCGTCTCCGCCGCCGCCCGCTGCGCCGCCTCCTTGGCCAGCTCGGCCGCCTTCACCGCCCGTTCCGACTGCACCTTCGCGGCCTGCGTCTGCTCCTCCGCGATGAGCTGCGCCTGCCGCGCCACTTCGGCCAGTTGCGCGACGGTGGAGATCTCCTCGTCGCGTGCCCTGGCCACGTGCTGGCCGTGGCCGAGGAACTCCCGCACGTCCTCCGGCGTGCCCTGCAACGCGACCTGCGCCGCCCGTACTACCTCGGGCCCGCCCGTCGCGAGCAGCTTGGTCGCCTCGATCCGGTCGTCCTGCTCCCCCGCCCGGTACCGGCCGTCCAGCAGGAACTCCACGACGGCGGTGTCGCCCGCGGTCAACGCTGACTGGCCGCTCTGCCGGGTCGACGGGCCGCCCACGTCCATCAGGTTCGCCACCCGGATCCGCCGGTCCTGGCCCAGGACCGGCCGGTAACCGGACTCGACGAACGCCCGGAGCTGCTCGGCACCGCCGGCCAGCGCCGCCTGCCCGGCCTGGACCATGGCCGGGCCGCTCAGCTGCATGAGCTGCGCGACCCGTACCCGGTCGTCCTGTGCCCGCAGGCCGGGCAGGTCGTCCTCCAGGAACCGGCGGACGTCCTCGTCCGTGCCCAGGAGCGCGGCCCTGGCCGCCCTCGCCACCCCGGGTCCGGCGGCCTTCATCAGCTCCAGCGCCTGCTCCCGCGCGGCCGCCGGCTCCGCGGCGTGCGCCGCCGGGACGGCGATCGTGCCGGTCGCCAGCAGCGGCGCCAGCAGCACCGCCACCAGCACGCGTCTCACACCGAGCCACACACGCGTCGCCTTCACGATCGCTTCCCCTCATCAAGGACGTGCGCCGATTCGGATCCTCAGCCCGCCCGCGCTCACGGCGAGGCGCGCAGC
Source organism: Nonomuraea sp. KM90 (assembly GCF_052246675.1). Classification (NCBI taxonomy): domain Bacteria; kingdom Bacillati; phylum Actinomycetota; class Actinomycetes; order Streptosporangiales; family Streptosporangiaceae; genus Nonomuraea; species Nonomuraea sp. KM90. The sequence continues at coordinate 8,336 of NZ_JBQQCB010000192.1, forward strand.
TCCAGCAGCACCGCGAAGTCCGGGTCCGTGGTGCCGGTGGGCCGCACCTGGCCCTCGGGCACGACGACCGTCTGCTCCTCGCCGTCGGCGGTGATGGTCGCCTCGACGACCTGGTCGCCGGAACCGACCAGGAAGACGGAGTCGAGCCGCAGGCTCAGCCAGCCGGTGTCGCCCTTGACCCGGAAGCAGAACTTCGACCGGCCGACACTCTCCACCGTGATCAGCTGCGGGTCGGTGGTGCACTCCACCAGCGTGATCCGGCCGTCGCCGCGGATCAGCTCGATCTCCTCGATGGACTCCGCCCCGGGATACCGGAAGTCCTCGACCACCGAACCCGGCACGTTCACGTCCTCGGCCGCCTTCGTCTGGGCCGCTGACGTGCCTCCGGCCGGCACGAGGTCGGCGGCGTACCAGCCCTGCAGGTCGACCAGGACGTGCGCGGAACCCGGGCTGTCGTTCCTGATCCTGATCTTGCCGCCGGTGCCGACCTTGACCACGGTGTGCCCCGCCCGGACGCCGTCGGCCGGCGGCGCGTAGTTGACCAGCGACGTGCTCGCCTCGGTGCCGTCGAGCGGCCACGCGTTCAGGTGCCCGTCGGCCGTGTTGCCGACGACCGTCAGGTTCAGCGCCGCCGTGGTGCCCGCGGGCACGCCGAGCGGCACGTCGATCGTGCTGTTGGCCGGCAGCGGCACGCCCGTGCCGACCTCGCGGGTGTCCAGCCGGCGCACCGCCGGGATCGTCCGCAGGCCCGCGCCGCTGTCCGCGCTGCCGGTGAAGTAGCCCAGCGCGGTCAGCACCAGGTGCACCGCCGAACCGCCGTTGTTCGTGAACGTCGCCCGCCCGTCCGTGCCCAGCTGCACCGCCACGCCGTGCGCGGTCGTGCCGGGCACGTAGTCCATGACGCTGCGGTTGTTGGTGCCCCCGGGCGGGAACGCGCCGACCCAGCCCTGCCGGGTCGCCCCGGTCACGATCAGATCCAGGTACGCCGTACTGGCCCCGGCCGGAATGGCGCCACCGGTCAGCGTGAACGTCCGCGAGCCGCCCGCCGGCACGATGCCGGCCGTGCCGCCCAGACCGCTGCGGGTGTCGGCGAGCCGGCTGTGATCCACTGCTACGAAGCCCCGCCCGGTGCTGCCCGAGGTGGTGTAGTAGCCCTGGACGTCGACGATGGCGTGCGCGCCCGGGCCGTGGCTGTAGACGGCGATCTTCCCGCTGTCGGGCACGGGCACCACCGCGGTGTTGGAGATGATCTGGTTCGCGGTGGTGTTCACCATCGACAGCGGCGGGCGCGGTGCGCCCTCCGGCAGCAGCGTCAGGTACGTGGGCGCGGTCGTCACGGCCGTGACGTCGACCAGCACCGCGCTCACGCCGGTCGCCGGGATGCCACCCACCCCAGTCACCTGGAACGGGGTGAGGCGGCCCGCGGCCAGCGCCCCAGCGGGCGCGCCCAGCCCGGCGCGCGTGTCCAGGGCCGCCGCGCTGGTGGGCAGCCGCACGAACGTGCCCCCGCGCACGGTCTGCCGCACCCAGTCCCGTACGTTGTCCAGCCGCACCTCGACCGCCGCCGTGCGGGTCTCTGACGCGCTGGTCCCCAGGCAGCCCGCCTGCCAGGACGCGCTGTGCAGCGCGACCAGCTCGAACCCCGCCGCCACGCTGCGCACCGCCGGCCCGCCGGCGTCGCCCTTGCAGATGGTCGCCGGCGCCGACGGGTCGCCGGTGATCTCCACGGCCCCGGCGTTGACGGTGTGCACCGTGAAGGGCGCCCTGTGCAACCGCTCCGGCACCCACTCCGTTGCCGTCCGCCCGAAGCCGGCCACCTGCAGCACCTCGCCGGGCGCCGGCGCGGTCGCGCTCACCCGTACCGGCGTCACCTCGACCACCGGACTGGCCAGCTTGGCGAGCAGGAGGTCACGCGCCGGATGCGGCACCACGTGCGTGACGCCGCGTACCTGCCCCTCACCGATGCTGGTCAGGTCCTCGCGGCCGACCGTGACGGTGGTCGGCTGCGACGGCGGGCCGACCGGCACGGGGTCGGACCCCTCGACGAAACAGGACTTCGCCGTGACGATCCACTCCGGATCGACCAGCGCGCCGGAACATCCACGCACCGCGCTGCCCACCCTGACATCCGCCACGAACCCGTAACCGTCGGCAGGCGCCGCCGCCCCGCCCGCGAGGCCGGAAGCCGGACCGGCCGCCAGCGCCATGGCGGCCATCACCCCGCCGGCCACCAGTCCGGCTAAGCCGCGCCGTAACAGAACACGCATGAACGACCACCACCCCGATCACCGATCACCGATCACGGCGGTCGCACACGAACCGCCCCGAAGGCGACGATCGCGGTCACTGCCTTCAGAACTGCTTCATGACGGCGTCACCGCAGCTCACGGGCGAGGAGACACCATCGCCTGCGGCGCGTGGATCGTTGTCCGCCCATACCCGGTCCGGGCGGGCGTCCGGCGGGCGGCGGGGTCGTGCGCGGCGGGGATGCCTGCGGAGGTCTCGGGGCGGAAAGGGCTTTGGAACGGGGATCCGGAGTTTAGGCGGTTCGCGCTGGTTAGACAGCCTCGCCGGATCCCGTTCCATTGCGTACGAGTGCCACCGGCCGCGGTCGCCCTGCCCGTGCCGGGGCAACGTCTTCCAAGGCAGGGAAGGGAACTCCAGCGATGCCGAATAAGCAGGATGGGAGCGCACCGACGCTCGGCCTGCTGGAGGCGGTGGTGCCGGTGCGCGGGGTGGAGGCCGTGGCCGCCGCTTCCGTCAGTTACACGGTCCGCGTCGAGCGGCGCGGACGACGAAGCCGAAGTCGTGGACGACCTGTCCCGGGGCGAGCTCTCGGCGGTCACCGCCGTAACCGAACCAGTTGTAGAAGCACCAGGGGTCGCCGCTGTAGTTGGCCGCCCGGACGATGGGCGGGACGATGTCGGCTTCGTCGTCGAAGAGCACTCTGAGGGTGTCGTCCACGTCGTAGGCGCAGATGCCCAGCACGGGCGGGCAGGGGAAGCCGGCTGCGGCTGGTGGAGCGCTCGTGGCGGAAGCGGGCAGGGGCAGGCCGGTAACGGCCATGACCAGCGCGGCTACGGCAGCGGCCTTGCGGAGGACGGGCATGTGCGCTCACTCCTTGCTCTCGGAGATGCCTGCGAAGGCAGACCCTTCATTGAAGCAGAGAGTCACGTAACAGCAACAGAGCGTTACTGGATTGGTTCGCTGTACGAGACGGCTGAGCGGGCCTCAGAATCGGGTCGACCTTCCCGTGTTCCGGCGAATTCCGGTCGGATCTGCCTGACGTGCACAAACGCAGGCCCAAGAACGTGGCCCGGCTGTCGCCGCTGAGCCGGCGGCACATCGATCCCTCGGCCGCGTACAGTTTCGCCGCCTCCCAGCCTCGCGAGGGGCTGCGACCGCTGCGTGATCCAGCGGTTCGCGACGCCGAGGAGGATCTCGTTCGAAGGCCCTGCCGGGGTGTCGGCGGTGCACCAATCGGCGAACGGGTTACCGTTGCGCGTCGGCTTGTGCGCGGGCGCGTTCGATGTCGGCGACGTGGCTCTCGGCCCATTCCCGGACGGCACGTAGGGGTGCCAGCAGCGACCGACCGAGGTCGGTGAGGGCGTACTCGACATGCGGCGGATTTGCGGGAATCTCCGTGCGAGAGATCAGACCGTCGTACTCCATCGCGCGAAGCGTCTCGGTGAGCGCCTTCGGTGTGATCCCCCGGATGTGCGCCTTGAGCTCGGTGAATCGCATCGGCCTGTTGTCCAGCGCGTTGACGATGAACACCGTCCAGCGCGCCCCGATCCGGTGCAGAACGGTGCGACTGGGGCAGGTCGCGGCCATGATGTTGTAGGCCTTACCCATGCACGACTCCCGGTAGCGTTGTGTATACCGGTATAGAATCTATACCGTCCCGGGTTGTGTCTATTCCCGATCACACGGTCCGTCCATCGATAGCTCGGCACGGCCGCTTCGTCGCAGCGATCATCATCGACTCCATCGGCACCGGCGTCTTCGTCCCCGTTTCGATGCTGTACTTCCTGGCCACGACGCCGCTGACGCTGGTGCAGGTGGGCGCGGCACTGACGACGGCCGGGCTGCTGGCGCTCCCGGCGGGTCCTCTGGTCGGAGGACTGGTCGACCGGTACGGCGCCAAGCCGGTACTGCAGGCGGCAAACCTGGCCCAGGCACTCGGCTTCGCCGGGTATCTCCTCGTGGACCAGACATGGCAGATCGCCATCTTCGCCTGGTTGAACAGTGCCGGGCGGGCGGTTTCCTTCAGCTGCTACGGCGTGACCGTCACGGCGCTGGCCGCGCCCGGCCGGCGCGAGCGCTGGTTCGGTCTTCTGGGGTCGGTACGCAACCTCGGCTACGCACTCGGCGGCCTCCTCTCCGCCGTCGCGGTCAGTTTCGGCATTCACGGCATCTACGCCGGGATCGTCATCGTCAACGCCTTGTCCTATGTCACCGCCTTCGTTCTGATGCGCGCCGTGCCGAATGTCCGTCCCGAGGCGGGCCAGGACGCTGCTGGAGGCTGGGGGCGCGTGCTCCGGGACCGGCGGTACCTGTCACTGGTCGCGCATCAACTGTGCTTCGCGATCTCCTTGTTCGCCCTCAACATCGCGATACCGGTCTACGCCGTTGACGCGCTGGGACTGCCTGGCTGGACCGCCGGCATGGTCTTCACGCTCAACACCCTGATGGTCGGCTTCGGCCAAGGCATCGTCCTCGGGTGGCTCCGCGGGCGGATCCGCAGCCGCGTCCTCGTCGCCGGACACGCCTGCTTCGCGGTCGGCTACCTCCTGTTCCTCGCCGCCGACCACGTGGCTGCGCTCGCCCTCGCGGTCTGCGTCGTGTTGCTCGGTGCAGGCAGCTACACCTTCGGTGAAATCCTCGGCGGCCCCATCACGTCGACTGTCGCCGCGGAGAGCGCCCCAGACGCTCTCCGCGGCCGGTACTTGGCCCTCAACCAGCTCGCCGTGACTGTCGCAGGAGCGGTCGCTCCGGCCGCGCTCTCCGGGTTGCTGTCCACCGGGGCAGCCGCGATCTGGCTGACCCTGGTCGGCGTCAGCGTCCTCGGAGCCACGCTCGCCACCACGATCGGCAGAGTGGTGCCAGCGGCGCGGAGCCGCATCGGAGGTGTCTAGAGACGGGACTGGGTGGCGCGCAGCAGTTGATGCCCTGGTCGACCGATCCCGACATGCCCACGGACACCGGGCGCTCCCGGCGGCCGTCTCGTCTTCCACGTCTTCGCCGCCCTCGCCGAATTCGTCCGCGAGCTCATCGTCGCCGGCACCCATGAGGGCCCGGCCGCCGCGAAAGCGCGAGGTCGCACCGGGGGACGTCCCACCGTCGTCACCGCCGAAGTCCTCAAAGCCGCCCGTGCCACCTGTTAAGTGGTCAGGCGGGCGATGCGCGTGACGTGCTGGGCGTACTGCAGGACCAGGCACCCGGCGAGGCGGTCGATCAGCGCGTAAGGAGTCTCCGCCAGCGTCTGGGACAGCCGGAGGCGGGCCTGTGCGAGCTCCACGGCGTCCGTTCTCGGCTACCGCCTCAACGAGCGCGACGTGCGATTCGGACTGGAAAGCTGCTACCGCGCCCTGGTCCGGCTTGCCGCCACCCAGGAACAGCGCAACGACCTGGTGGGCCGCACCAACGCCCTCCGCCCCCGCACCGTCCGGTGACCCGTGGCGGCGAGAGGGCGGATGAGTCGCTACAGCGGGGTGCCAGTCCCGCTCAGCCAGCTGCCGTAGAGGGTGCTGGTGACTCGGCAGCGACCGGCGAAACAGACGTAGCTCACCTTGATGGACCGGTGCCTGTAAACCGTCGGATTGAACTTGCGGACGATGCGTCCGTGCGTGCAAACGTCGTACACCTTGGCCTTACGTACACCGTTCTGGTTGTAGATCTTCGTCATGCTGCTCGACGTCGTCTCGGTCTTCTTCAGCCGCTTGACGCTGTGCGCGTTCGGATTGTAGGTCCTCGTCCCGAGGTAGTTCGTCCACACACCACCACATTTCCCTCTGGTCTGCGACCAGTAGAGGTAGGGCCTGACCGTGTCGGCGCCGGCGGTCGACATTCCGCTGCCTCCGACCACTATCCCCGAAGCGAGTATCGCCGGCGCCATGAACCACGCGAGCCGTTGTCCTTTGCGCATGAACCTTCCCATCTCCGGTGTCGTCGCATCCTGTGGAGCCCAGCACGGTCACCTGAGTGACCGCCTGCCACAGTGCCGTAGGGCGGTATATGCACAGAACATCTTCGGAACAGTGAGCTCTTTCCATCGTGACGGCACTGGTCGGGTTGGGTCTGCGGGAAGCAGTGGCGGATGAGAGGAGACTCCCGATAAGACAGCAGTCGACCAAGATCCGATGCCCCAACCGGGAGCCTCGTTGCT
>NZ_JBQQCB010000193.1:0-14329 GCF_052246675.1 Nonomuraea sp. KM90
ATGGCGGGGTGGTTCTTGAAGTAGGCGCCGGCCAGCTCGCCGTAGTAGGGCCAGTCGTATTCGGTGTCGGCGGCGGCGTGCACGCCCACGTAGCCGCCGCCTTGGTCGATGTAGCTCTGGAAGGCGGCCTGCTGGGTGTCGTCCAGCACGTCGCCGGTGGTGTTGAGGAAGACGACGGCCTCATAGCCGGCCAGGTTGGCGCTGGTGAAGGCGGTGGCGTCCTCGGTGGCGGTGACGGTGAAGCCGCCGGCCGCGCCGAGGTCGCGGATGGCCTGCAGGCCCGCCGGGATCGAGTCGTGCCGGAACCCGGCGGTCTTGGAGAACACCAGCACCTGATAGGCCGGATCCACGGGAACAGCGGTCAAACCGGCCGCCACGAGCGCCAGGGTCAGGAGTCTGTGCAGCATCGCCGCCTACCTCATGGTTGACAGGAAACCGTGACCGGAGGTTGTGGGTACGGGACTCGCTCTCGACCGTCGCCGCTCCGGCGGACTACGTCAAGACATGCGGGCCCCTTGCCCTGAAGGGAGATCGCGGAGACACTGCGTTCGAATCCGTGATCGAGACGGGACGGGAGGCGCCATGAGATGGCGTGCCGCGATCGCCGCGCTACTGATGACGCTCGTCCTGGGGGCGGCCGAGGCCCCCGGTGACCCCTCCTACGAGATCTGGCTGGTCGACCAGTCCGACACCGCCGGCCTCACCCACGGCGGCACCGTGTACGTCTACGGCGGCGGCGACGTCACCAGTCGGCTGTCCGCCGCCCGCCCGGCCGCCGTGATCGACCTGGCGGGCGCCACGTCGTCCCTGTGCCTGGCGAGCACCGGGCGCAACCCGGTCCGGCCGCACATGATCGTGTTCAACAAGGCCGACACCCACGCGGCGCTCGCCTTCGTCGCCAGCGGCCATGTGGTGATCTTCGACGCCGCCGCCCGCCGCCCGCTGGCCTGCCTGTCCACCGAGGTGGGCGCGGGCGGGGCCCGGCAGGCGCACGCCCTGTGGCCCACCGAGGACGACCGGTACCTCGTCATCGCCAACCAGAACGGCAAGAAGCTGGAGCGCATCCGCACCGACTACGCGACCGGCGCGTTCACCCAGGAGCCCGCGGCCACGCTCGACCTGGCGGGCTGCACCACCCCGAGCGGCGCGCCCTGCCAGGCACCGGGCATTCGCCCCGACAACGCGCCGATCTGCCTCTTCATCGCCTCCGACAACGGCCCCGTCTTCGTGAGCCTGCGCGGCGGCGGCATGTTCGTCGTGGACTGGCGGGCCACGCCGATGGCCGTCGTGGGGGAGTACGACCAGGACCACGTGCCCGCGAACGGCTGCGGCTTCGTCGAGGCGAAGGGCACCGTGTTCGGCGACGGGGGCGGCGGCACCGCGGCCAATCTCGACCAGTTCAGCGTCTTCCGGCTGCCGCGGAGCGGCTACTCCGCCTCGAACCCGCCGAACACGCCCTCCGTGCAGCGGCTCTACGACGACGACACACCCGAGCGCGACGCCCACGGGACCGCTGTCAGCGCCCGCGAACGCCACGTCTGGGTGGGCGACCGCGACGCCAACGTGGTCGAGGTCTTCGACGGCCGCACCGGCGCCCGCGTCAACACGGTGCCGCTGACGTCGCCGTACAGCGCCGACCCGACGGTGGACCTGTTCGCCTCGTCTCCCGACCGGGCCTGGGTGTTCGCCTCGACGCGCGGCCCGACCCCGCTCTCCGGCGACCCGCACTCCTCGCACGGCACCGATCCCGGCCTGCTGATCGTCCGCATGACGGACGAGGGGCGCGGCGGGCAGGTCCGCGGGCTGATCCCGATCAGCAACGTGGACGCGGCCGGCGCCGAGCGCGCCGACGCGCACGGCATCCGGGTACGGAACCTGCGCTGACCCGCCGTCAGACGAGTTCGGTCTTGTAGAAGATGCTGGCCAGGCGCGCCTTCTCCACGCCCGAGGCCAGCCCGAGGCACAGGCGCGGGGCGCCGGAGACGATCTGGATCGCCATGCCCTCCGGCTCCCGGTAGTCCAGCGACTTGCCGGCCACGCTCCGCGCGCGCTGGACCTGCTCTCCCGTGCGCAGGTCCAGGCAGGTGACGTAGGTGTTGCCCGGTGGCGGGTTCGTCTCGCCGTACGCGTTGCCGGTCAGCATGTAGACGAAGTTCCCGTAGGCCGCGTACCCCTGGAAGGTGCCCAGGCCCGACGGCTGGGCCACGTCGTGCAGCTTCGTCGGGGTGCCCGCCTTGACCGCCGCCAGCGAGTACACCGCGTAGCGGAACGTGCTTTCGCCCCGGTAACGCATGATCAGCCGGTTGGTCGACGGGTCGATCGCGCACGTGGTGTTGTTGGCGCCGGAGACCAGCGTGTACTTCGTGAGCGCCGACGACGTGGTCGTGAGCGTCTGGCCGTTGACGAACCGGAACCGGGCCAGCCTGCTGCCCCGAGAGGTCTCGCCGTCGCTCACCCCGTCGGTCTCCGTCCACAGGTACGCCGACGTTCCCGCCGGCTCGACCCCGATCTGGACGCCGTGGCCGAAGCCCAGGAGGTACATGTGGCCGAGGACCGCGCCGCTCAGGCTGAGCCTGGTCAGGCACAGGTCACCCGCCGCGTCGGAGCCGGCGCCGTTCTTGACCTGGACCGTGTAGATGTGGCCGTTGACGTTGTCGAAGGCGAACGACTGCAGGACGGTTTCGTCGTACAGGGCCTTCTTCCAGATCAGCGAGGTCGAGGGGGCGGTCAGCTCGAACCGGCCCTCCGCCGCGGCGGCCGAGGCGGGCTCGGCGGCCGCGAGCGCGGCGGTCGCGGCGGCTCCCGCGCCGAGCCTGAGCAGGCCCCTGCGGGTCACGGGTGCATGAGAGGTCATTTCCACGTCCGTTCGGCCGGCCGGCATCTGATGATCAATCACCCTAGCGGCCGGTTCGTGACCCTGCTCACGGGGACAGACCGAACCGGGTCAGCACCTTCCGGCCGTCCGTCACGACGACCTCGAGGCCGTCCTCACCCGCGGTGAGGGCGAGCTCGTCGTCCCCGTCGCCGTCGTAGTCCCCCGACGTCAGCGGCACGGCCAGGCCCACCCCGCCGACGGCGCCGCCGGCGCGCAGGCCGCCCGCGCCGCCCCAGAACAGCCGGACCGGGCGGGCCGGGGCACTGGCGGAGCCGCCGAAGGCGAGGTCGTCGCGGCCGTCGCCGTCGAAGTCGCCGGCGACCGCCCGGCCCGCGGTGCCCTTGAACGCCTCCGTGCGGCCGTCCCCGTAGTAGAGGGTCAGCGTCCTGTCGACCGAGGGCTCCTCCGTCTCGTAGCCGGGCTCGTTGTTGCGGCTGCCGTCGTCGCCGACGGCCACGTCCCGCGTGCCGTCGCCGTCGAAGTCGCCGAACGCGGCGGACATGCCCGGGTTCAGCCGGCGGCCCGTCTTCGCCAGGCCGCCGGGCCCGGCGCTGAGCAGCCAGCCGGCGGTCTGCTCGCCGTCGTCGCCCTCGTACACGATCAGCCCTGTCGCGCGCCGCCCGTCGATCCGGTCCACGCTCATCCGCCAGAACTCCCCGCCGGTCGGCGACGGCTGGACGCTCCGGCGGCTCGGGCTCCCGTCGCGGCCGAACGGGCCGTACAGGACCGCCAGGTTCGTGTCGGTCCGGCCGCTGCCGGGCGGGCTGGACATCGCCACGTCGGCGGCGCCGTCGCCGTCGAAGTCACCGGCGACGGCCCGGTAGGTCGCCACGTCGCTCTCGGCGGGCAGCGGCACCGGGGTCGGCGGCCTCCCGGCCCCGAGGCCGCGCGGATCGCCCCACATGACGTACGGGCGCATCCGCTCGTCGCGGTCGCCCGGCCGGCCGTATCCCAGCACGTCACCGAAGCCGTCGCCGTCGAGGTCGGCCCTGATGCCGGAGTCGATCTGCCAGGAGAGGAACGTGTCCGGCGGGATCACCGTGCGTTCGCCCCGGCCCAGGCCCCGGGACGAGCCGTGGACGGCCACGAGGTGGCGCCGGTCCCCGCGCCGGTCGCCGACCTCGACGACCAGATCCGCGCGGCCGTCGCCGTCGATGTCGTCGGCTCGCCCGCCCTCGGCATGGCGCGGTGCCGGGCTCGTGAGGGCGGGGGAGACCGTCGTGGACGGGGACCCGGACGCGGGCGCGGATCGGGGCGCGTCGCCGCATCCGGCGAGCGGCAGGAGCGCCACCGCCAGCCAGGCCGTCACCCTTCGCAGCACAGCCCTTGAGCTTAGTGCGCCGTCGCGACGGTCTCCGTTCTTGCCGATGGCTGACCATTTGGTTAGTATGCTGATCATGCGGTCAGCAAACAACGACGACCTCACGGCGCGGGCCCGGATCAGGAACGCGGCCCTGGAGCTGTTCGGCGCCGAGGGCGTCAACCGGGTCAGCCTGCGGGCGGTCGCCGCCCGGGCCGGCGTGTCCCATGCTCTCGTGCTGCACCATTTCGGCACCAAGGAGGGGCTGCGCGAGGAGTGCGACGCCTACGTGATCTCGCTGGTGCGCGGCGGCCCGGGGGTGGAGGCGCTGGACGACGCGGCGGGGCTGGGGGCGCTGCTGGACGCGGGCACCTCCGTGCGGCGTTACCTGGCGCGCGCGTTCCTCGACGGCACGCCGGCGGCCGCCGCCCTGTTCGACGAGATCGTCGAGGTGACCGGGCGGTGGCTGGAGGAGGGCGTGCGCGAGGGGTGGGCGCACCCCAGCGAGGACCCGCGGGCCCGGGCGGCGATCTACGTGACGTGGCTGCTGGCCCCGCTGGCCTTCGGCGAGCACCTGTCCCGGGTGCTGGGCGTGGCCGACCTGCACGGCACGGACGCGACGTTGCAGTACTCCAGGGCCGCCATAGAGGTCTTCACGCGTGGCCTGTTCGCCGACGACCGGGCCCTCGCCGCCTGGGACGCGGTCAGGAAAGAGCGGGGCGCACCGTGAAGGCGCCGATCCTCCCCACATTGGAGCGACCATGACCAGCATCACCGGCCTGCTGACCGCCACCGACCGGGACGCGTTCCTGACCGGCCTGGCCGAGGACGGCCCGGTCCGTCCGGGCACGTACGTGGACGGCACCCCCATCTGGCTGGTGACCGGCTATCCGGAGAGCGTCACGGTGCTGACCGACCCCCGGTTCAGCAGCGACGTCACCAAACAGGCCAAGATCGACCTGGCCGCGGCCGCCGGGCTGCCGGAGGACGTGGCGCCATACCTGATGCACACCCTGGGCGTGTACGACCCGCCGGACCACACCCGGCTGCGCCGGCTCGTGTCACGCGAGTTCACCGCCCGCAGGATCGAACACCTGCGCCCCCGGATCCAGGAGATCGCCGGTGAACTGCTGTCCGGCCTGCCGGCGGAGTTCGACCTCATCGAGCGGTTCGCGTACCCGCTGCCGATCCAGGTCATCTGCGAGCTGCTCGGCGTCCCGGCGGCGGACCGCGACACCTGGCGGGCCTGGGCCGCCGACCTCGGCGCTCCCGACCTCGACCGGATCGCGTCCGGGGCCAGGGGGCTGGTCGGCTACATGCGCGGGCTGATCGCCGCCAAGAGGGCCGCCCCGGCCGGCGACCTGCTGTCCGGGCTGGTACGCGTGCAGGAGGACGACGGCGACCGGCTCAGCGACGAGGAGTTGATCTCCATGTCCATCAGCATCCTGGTCGCCGGCCACGAGACCACGGTCGGGCTCATCAGCCAGAGCGCCTGGCTGCTGCTCACCCGCTCCCTCGAACTCGGGGCCGTCCCCGAGGCGGTGGAGGAGTTCCTGCGCTACGGCGGGCCCGCCGAGATCGCCGTCATGCGCTACACCCTGGAGCCCGTGGAGATCGGCGGCGTGACCATCCCGGAGGGGGAGGCGGTGCAGGTGGTGTACGCGGCGGCCAACCGGGACCCGCGCCGCTTCGACCGGCCCGACCGGCTCGACCTCCGCCGCCAGGACAACGGCCATCTCGGGTTCGGGCACGGCATCCACTACTGCCTGGGGGCGGCGCTGGCCCGCGCCGAGACGCAGATCGCGCTCACCGCCCTCCTCGACCGGTTCCCGGCCCTGGAGCTGGCCGTGCCCGCCGGCGAGATCGGCTGGCAGCCGGGTTTCAAGCGAGCTCTCACCAGCCTCCCCGTCCGCACCTGACCGGCCCGACCGGCGCGCTCACACGAGGAGGAGCATCAGGCTGACGTGATGGGTGAGGGTGGGGGAGATGGCGCCGCCGGTGGCCATCCACGCGCCCCCGAGCAGGACCGGCCCGGTGAAACGGGAGTCCGGGGGCGTCTGCTCCAGCAGTGCCTGGACCCGCCGGGTGACGTGCGATCCGGCCAGGGCGAGCCCCCGGCGGGTGCGGTGCGGGCCGGCCAGGGTGGGCCCCCGGGAGTCGTTCGCCTGCGCCAGCGCCACCCGGGCGATCGTGCGGGCGGTCAGCACCCGATCGCCCACCGCGCGGGCGGCGTCCTCGTCGGCCCAGCGCTCCAGGGCGTAGCGCAGCGCCCGGTACGGATACGCGAGGCCGGGGAAGACGCGGGTGCAGGCCGAGCCGGCCATCAGGTAGAGATGGTGCCGGCGCCGGATGTGGGCGGCCTCGTGCCGGAGGACGACCTCGAGCTCGCGCCGGGACAGCAGCTCGACCAGCCCCCGGGAGAGCACCACCCCGCCGTCGCGGCCCGGCACGGCCAGGGCGAAGGGCCGCTCGCCGGGGACGACGCCCGTGCCGAGAGCCCTGGCGTCGCGGAACTCGGCGCGCCACTTCAGCACCGTACGCCCCACCGCCACGGCGATGAGCACCAGGAGGGCGGCGGCGGACACCCCCACGGGAAGGGGGACCCGGCCGTGATCGGCCAGGGCGCGACCGGCCAGGGTGGCCTGGGCCGGCGACTGCGTGCTGATCGCCAGCACGACGAGGAAGGCCAGCGACCCCAGCACGGCCAGCGCGGAGGCGCCGGTGAGCAGGAGCAGGATCCGGGCCGTCCAGGCGGGGTGCATGCGCGGCTGCCGCCAGGCCACGACGAGGGTGCCGAGGGCCAGCAGCACCGTGGGCGCGTACGTCGTCAGGTTCACGGCCGGCTCCCCGGCTCGTCGAGCAGCGCGCGCAGGGCTTCCTCCTCCATGGGGCTCAGGCCGTGGACGAACTGGCTGAGCACCGCCGACGGGTTGTGCGCCAGGCGCAGGTGGCCGAACATGCGCTCCGCCGCCAGCCCCGATTCGTCGGCGGTCAGCCGGTAGCCGTAGGCCCGCCCCCGCTTCTCGCGGTCCACCATGTTCTTGTCCAGCAGCCGGAACAGGATCGTGTTCACCGTGGTGTAGGCCGGATCGCCCTCCAGCCGGTCACAGATGTCGGCCGGTGAGAGGAACCCTTCGGCGCCGGCCAGCACGGCGAGCACCTCGGCCTCCAGCTGTCCCAGCTTCCGACGCGACATCGACTGCACCCCGATCATCCTGTACTGAGCGTTCGAGCGCGTACCCACGCCACTTCTGCCAAGCGGTTCGGATCGCACCCGCCAAATTTACGACATCTGTAATAGAACGGAGAGGGGACGCGATCGGCGGGCGCGCATAACTATTACACGTGTAGTAGCTTGTGGTTCATGCCCCCGTTCCGGCCGCGTCAGGCGCGTCAGTCCTGCCCCCGCGCCCGCCGTCGGCCCGGATGCGATCCCAAGGAGCGACATGGCCAAGGCGGGCGACGCCCTCCATCGCGCATTCTTCGGCCTGCTGTCCCGTCTTCCCACCGCGAGCGCGCAGGCCTCGGTGCGCCGCTACTTCGACTGGTGGCACCGCAAACAGGACCCGTGGCACTACACCAGCGACACCTATGAGAAAGACCGGCACGCCGCGCTGCTCTCGTGCCTGCCCCGGCGCGACTACGGCCGCATCCTCGACGTCGGCTGCAGCGAGGGCTTCTTCACCGATCTCGTGGCCCTGTCCCATCCGGGCGCGGAGACGGTCGGCGTGGACGTCTCCTCCCAGGCCGTGCGCAGCGCGACCGTCCGGGCCTCCTCGCCGGCCCGCTTCGAATGCCTGGACATCCGCCACCAGGCGCCCACCGGGCAGTTCGACCTGGTGATCTGCACCGAGATGCTCTACTACGTGGGCAACGGCCGCATCCTGCGCCAGGTGTCGCACCGGCTGAGCGGCCTGCTGAGCCCCGGCGGCGTGCTGGTGGCCTCCCATCCGTGGCCCGAGTCCAGGCGGCTGCACCGCCACTTCTCCCTGGCCGCGCCGCTGCGGCCGATCGGGGAGCGCGTCATGCCGCACGCCGACCGCTCGTACGCGATCTCCCTGTACGAACGCACCGGGCGGGCCTCCCGCCCACGCGACGCGGTGGGCGACCGATGAGGATCACCGTCGTCGCCGCCTCCGACCTCGGGGCCGGCGAGCTGGACGCCTGGCGGGCCCTGCTGGGAGCGGGGCCCGGGCTGGTCAACCCGTTCCTGTGCCCGGAGTTCACGGTCGCGGTCGCGCGGCAGCGGCCGTACGTACGGATCGCCGTGATCGAGGACGGCGGCCGGATCGTGGGCTTCTTCCCGTTCGAGCGCCACCGGTTCGGCACCGGCAAGCCCGTCGGCGCGGGCCTGACCGACGCGCAGGGCGCAATCCTGGCCCCCGGCGTCGAGCTCGAACCGGCCCGCCTGCTCAGCGCGTGCGGCCTGAGCGTGTGGGAGTTCGACCACCTGCGGCCCGACCAGTTCCCCGCCCACCACGCCAGCCGCCACCCCTCGCCGATCATCGACCTGCGCGGCGGATACGACGCCTACCTGGCCCACCTCACCCGGACCTCCGGCAAGACCTACCGGTCCACCGCCTACAAGGAGCGAAAGCTGGGGCGCGACGCCGGCGAGGTGCGGCACGACTTCGGCGTCGCCGACCCGGCCGTCCTGGGCACGCTGCTCGACTGGAAGAGCCGGCAATACCAGCGCACCGGCCGCACCGACCGCTTCGCGCAACCGTGGATCACCCGCCTGGTCCACGACCTGCTCCGCGTCGACACCCCGGGCTTCGCGGGTGTGCTCGACATGCTCTACGCCGGCGACCGGCCCGTCGCCGGCCATTTCGGCCTGCGCAGCGACACCGTGCTGGCCGGCTGGTTCCCCGCCTACGACCTCGCCTTCGCCCGCTACTCGCCCGGTCTCATCCAGCATCTCGCCATGGCGAGGGAGGCGGCGCGCGCCGGGATTCTCGTCGTGGACATGGGCCGGGGCGACAAGGAGTACAAGGACAAGCTCAAGAACGGCGAGTTCGAGGTCGCCGAGGGGCGGCTCGCCCGGCCGACCGTGTCGGCGGGCCTGCACTGGGTGCGCCGGACCCCGATCCGGGGCCTGCGCAACACCGTGCTGAGCAGCCCGCGCCTGCTCCGGCCCGCGGACCGGGTGCTCAAGGCCTACGGCCGGCTGCGCACGGGCCTGCGCGGCAGCTGACCCGAGCCTGCCCTCCGGCAGCTGACCCGAGCCTCCCCTCCGGCGGAAGGCCGAGCCTCCCCTCCGGCGGAAGGCCGGGGTGGGAGCCGGTGCCGGTCAGATCACGCACGTGTCCCCGGGCTGGTCGTGCGGCGCGGTGGCGCTCTCGACCATGCGCCGGTAGTCGGGGCACTGGGTGAAGTCCTCCGCGCCGCACTCCATGAGGTGCTCGATCAGCCGCTTCGACGCCGCGATCTCCTGAAGCTTGCGTTCCAGCTCGGCGTGCTGCGCCTGGAGGAGCGCCCGGCGCTCGGCCCGGCCGGTGGCGTCGAGCACCTCCCGGATCTGGTCCAGGCTCATCCCGCCCGCCTTGGCCCGGATGATCGTCAGAACGCGCACGACGTGGTCACGGGTGTAGCGGCGGCGCCCGTTCACGCGGGCGGCCGGCGTCAGCAGGCCCATCGCCTCCCAGTGGCGCAGGACGTGCGGGGCGAGATCGAAGCGCTCGGCGAGCTCCCCGATCCGCATCGATTCGCTTGACCTCATGTTGACATTAACTTGCAGACTTGCTTCCACGTCAACCGAACGGAGGCCTGACATGCACGCAGGCATGTACGACGTCGCGATAGTCGGCGGCGGCCCGGCCGGCATGGCCGCCGCGCTCACCCTGGGCCGCGCCCACCGCCCGGTCCTCCTGACCGACGCCGGGCCCGGCCGCAACGCGCCGGCCGAGGCGGTGCACAACTTCCTGACCCGCGACGGCACACCCCCCGGCGAACTGCGCGAGCTCGGCCGCAAGGAACTGGCCGCCTACCCGTCGGTCGTGATCCGGGAGGAAGCGGTCGCCGGCGTCCGCGTCGTGGGCGGCGGCGTGTTCCGGCTGGAGCAGGCGGGCGGGGGGACGGTGGACGCGCGGCGGCTCCTGCTGGCCACCGGGCTGGCCGACGAGCTCCCCGGCCCGCGCGGCGTCGAGGCGCTGTGGGGCCGCTCCGCCTTCCACTGCCCGTACTGTCACGGCTACGAGTGTAGCGGCGAGCCGGTCGCGGTGATCGGCGCGGACCCGGCCCGCGTACGGCTGGCGCTGCAACTCAGCCGCTTCGCCGGCGACGTCGCCCTGTGCACCGAAGGCGCGCCGCTCGACGCCACCGCGAGGGCCAGGCTGGAGGCCGCGGGGGTCACCGTGCGCTGCGAGGCCGTCGCCCGCCTGGAGGCGACGGGCGACCGGCTCGACCAGATCGTGTTCGAGAGCGGCCCGCCGCTGGCCAGGGCGGCGGTGTTCGTCGTCAACGTGCCCCGCCAGCGGTCCGGGCTGGCCGCCCTCCTCGGCTGCGCGTCCTTCCCCGACGGGTGCGTGGAGGTGGACGAGTTCGGCCGGACCAGCGTGCCCGGCGTGTACGCGGCGGGCGACATGGCGCGGCGGGCCACCGTACCGGTGCCGCTGGCCGCCGTGGTCAGTGCCGCCGCGAGCGGCACCGTCGCCGGCGCGGTCCTCGACCAGGACCTGCTCAGCGCCGACTTCGACCTGCCCGACCCGTTCGCGCGGAAGAGGGGGTGAGCCTCATGCCCGCCGAACTCACCCGGACGGCGCCACCGAAGGCGGGCAACGTGGTGCTCAGCGGAGGCAGGACCCTCGGATGGTGCTCAGCGGAGCGAGGGCGCTCGGACGGTGCTCAGCGGAGCGAGATGAACAGCGCCTCGCCCACCTTGCGGTAGCCGACGCGGGCATAGACCTGGGCGGCGGCGTCGTCGGCGGGCGTGAGGTAGAGCGTCGCGACCTCGGGGCCCGCCGCCGCACGCGTCAGCGCCGCCGTGACCGCCCGCCCGATCCCCCGGCGCCGGTACGGCTTGCGCACCGCGATGCCGGCGACCTCGGCGACGCCCTGATGCGGGCTCCCGACCTGACCGCCGCCGACGACCTCACCGGTCTCCGCGTCCACGGCGGCGGCCACGAGCCCACCGCCGTCCAGGACCCCCCGGAGGCGCGCGACGTCGTGGTCGTTCGCCTCCGGGGCCTCGAACGCCTCGTTCATCACCACGGCGACCTGCCGGAGCCGCGGCTCGTCACGTACGAGCTCGACCCGTACCGCCCCCGGCCCGTCCGCATCCGCCACCTCGTCCGGCGAGCACACCAGCAGCGGGTAGCGGGCCTCGGGCGTGAACCCGGCCGCGAGCAGCGCGTCCTCCACCTTGGGCGCGGCGGCTGGCACGTATTCCAGCCGCGGCGTCCGGCCCCGCTCGCGGAACAGCGCGACCAGCCCGGCGACCTCGTCAGAGGTGGGCGCGCTGTCGTCGTCGGGGATGGCGTAGTTGAACGGGAGCGCGTCGTCATGCTCGTCGATGCGGGCCAGGAACGGCCCGGTCCGCCGGGCCTGCGGCCCTGCCATTGACCTGAGATAGGCATGTACGTCGGCTGCCAGCACGCGAGATCCTCCCCGAGACGTCGATCAGCACAAGTTAGGTCCCCGGCGGATCCGGCGACAACTGGTTTGCCGCGGCCGGCGTTTCGTGGCGCCGGCCTACCGCCCCTGGTCCGAGGCGATGTGGCCGCGCAACATCGCCTCCATGACCCGCATGAAGCGCTGCGCCCGGTCACGCCCGATGACGAACGGGTTCCCGCCGGACCCCCCGCGCAACTCCTCCATCCGGGCCAGGCCGTGGTCGCTCTGCCCGTGGTTGTTGAGCTCGACGTCCACGCCCGCCCGCCTCATCCGGGCGGCGAACGAGAGCACGGAGGAGAGATAGGTCCGCTTGTCCGCGGTAGCCGTGGGCGGGTTCGTGCCGCCCCACAACATCGCGGTGTGCCGCCGGCCCTTCCAGCGCACGGGGAAGATCGGCGAGACGGTGCCCGGGGTGTGACCGGGCGTGTGGTGGAGGGTGACCGTCGTGTCGCCGAGCGTCAGCCGCCCGCCGTCGGCGATCTCCAGGTCCCGGTCGGGGGCGTGGGCCGGGGAGCCGGCGGCGACGAGGTCCCAGTCGGCCCGGGCCATCATGACGCGGGCGCCGTACCGGTCGGCGAGGTATTGTGCGCCGCCGAAGTGGTCGCTGTGACCGTGGGCGGCGACCACGTACTTGATCGTCGAAGGGTCCACTCCCACGGAACGCAGCCCCGGGACGATGACCTTCCTGGCCTCGTCCGGCGAGCTCAGCGCGTCGATGAGGATCACGCCGGCGGACGTGAGGACCGCCGTGGCCGAGACGAAGCCGGTGCTCAGCACCGCCACGTTGTCGAAGATCCGCAGCGGCTTCGGAGCCTGCACGGACGGCGCCTGGCTGCCCGGGGTGAGGGCCCTGACGAGGGCCCGCGACACCGGATCGTCGCCGGCCAGCCGGGCCGCGCGGGCGTAGTGGTCGCGTGCCGCCTCGGGCTCGGCGGCCGACGCCTCCGCCGCGCGCCCGGCCAGCGGCAGGAGCGTCGCGGCCGCCAGCAGCGCACGGCGGGACGGGACGGACAACTCGAAGGACATGCGGGCGATACCTGCTTTCACTGCGCGGCGGTGGACGTCGATCCCGCCCAGCAGAGCAGAGCCGATCATGTGGTGTCCAATATTGGTATCGCTCACGAGCCGATACGGGAATCCATATCGATCCAGGTCAGGACGGGCGTGTTCCGGCCGGCCGGTCGGCCGTCCCCGCCGGGCACGTCCCGCCTCGGTCCGGCAGGTGTCGCTACGGCAGGCGGTATCACGTCATGGTCACAGTCACTTCCATAGATCGCCTTGGTAGGATGATCACGCAACTCTCCCCATGCAGAGAGAGATGATCATGAGCGACAGTCCCGGACCTGTGGATCACAAGCAGGAAGCGCTCAACGCACTCGCCGCCGCTCGCAGTACGTACACCGACCGAAGCGACACCCCCAATGCGATGGTGGAGCTCATCGCCGACCAGATCCCCGCGCTCGTCCACGCCCTGCTGTACGTCGGAGATCAACTCGCCGCCAAGGGAGAGCCCCGATGACCGCGGTGGCGGCGCCTGGGGCTCGTGCCCGCAGGGCGTAGCACGCGGCCGGCTCCGCACGCGGTGCCGTTCCTGGCCCGTCTGGCCGCCCGCCAGTCCACCCCCGGCCCCGAGAACCATCCTGGCCCTGCTCGCCTCCCTGGCCCTCGGCTACGAGGAAGGGCGTCTCCCGGCCGGGGTGGACAGCGCCCCCAGCGGGCTGCTGTCCGATGCGGACCCCCCGGTCAGGACGCAGGCCGCGTACCTCGTCGGGTGGTTCCCTGAGGAGGCGCCCGCCCGCGCCGCCGCCCTCATCGGCAGGCCGGCGGTGGACGCCGTCGCCGGCCTGGGGGAGGAGGCGTGGGTGCGAACGGGAGGCCCTCAGTCCCCGTCCGGCCGGGTGAGCAGGCGTGCGGCCAGCAGCGACGTCCAGATCAGGACGAGCGCGATCGCGACGGCGAAGGCGATGTTGGCCGCCCGGGAACCCTGCAACGCGAACACCGAGACCCAGCCCGCCAGGAAGAGCGCCCCCGTAACCGTGCTGAAGGTCGCCCAACTCCGGTTGCCGGCCGCGGCGAACCTCCGGGCGAACACGAAGCACGCGGCGATCAGCGCGAGGAAGGCGATTCCGGCGACGAGGAAGTGCATCATCCCGCTCACGCTCACGGTCGTCGGCGGCCCGGCGGGGGTCCCCGGCGGGAAACCGTCGGAGGGGTCGGCGGAGAAGAACGCCGCGGCGACCATCCCCGCGCCGAGGACGCCGATCAGCAGCGGCCCCCACGTACGCCCCGGCCCGGCCGTCCGGCGGAGCACCTGGCGCAGCCCGATCGCGCACGCCACGAACAGCAGGCCGGTGGCCATGAAGTTGGCGATCTGGATCCAGCCCTGCGCGCCGTTGCTCAGCATGCTGGCCGGGTGCCGGCTGATGTCGTACCCGTCCCTGGTGAGCATCTGCAGCAGGACCACGACGATGTAGAGCGGGCCGGCGACGATTCCGGAGATCAGCAGCGCCCTGGTGGGCTCGGCGACCGTGGTGGTGGCGAGG
>NZ_JBQQCB010000194.1:0-13535 GCF_052246675.1 Nonomuraea sp. KM90
ACCTCAGACTGATCAGCTTGTATGGAATCACCGTCGCACCCAGGGCGGGCAAGCCCTGGCGGGTGAAACCGAATGCCGCCGGTGAACGACGTCGGTGAGCCGTGTGCGGGAGAACCGCATGCACGGTGTGCGCCGTGAGGCGTTTCGTCATATCCCCGACGCAGTTGGGAGGAACTCGGAGGAATGTTCCTGGGTCACCTGCCTTACCTGGAGGGGAAACCTGAAGGGGACAAGAGCATGGCAGGAAAGCGGTGGCCGTCTGGAGGCGTCCAGGGCGGGGTGCCGCAAGACCCGCGCGATAGGGCCAAGGCTGGATTGCTTGAAGTCCAATCTCCAGTGGTGAGAGTGCGCACCCACCGGAATGACGCTTGGAACCGGTGCCGTGTCATGTCCCGGCATGAACCCGTGGGTCGGGACAGCCTCCGTGGCGCGGAGCGCCGCCCAGCGAGGGCGGTCAAGGAGATGAGTGGGCGGCCTACGTCGTGCTCGATACGTATGACGAAGACGTACCGCGGGATCGCCTACGGGGCGCGAGCCCTATGGCGACGGAGTGCCCGTAGTAGTCGCAGGAGTGACGACCTGCCTGGGAGGCCGGGAAAGCCGGGCCGCAGGGCGAAGGGCACAGGTGATCGAGATGTTCAGCGCTGGGAGGTATGCGTAATGCAGAGCGCCGCAGCGGTGCTGGACATCATCGGTAAGCGTGGTGAACGAGGTCTGCCGGTGGAGCGGTTATATCGGCAGATGTTCAACCGGGAGTTGTTCCTGATGGCCTACGGCAAGTTGTACTCCAATGCGGGGGCGATGACGCCGGGGGTCACCGGGGAGACCGTGGACGGCATGTCCCTGGCCAAGATCGAGACAATCATCGACGCGTTACGCGGTGAGCGGTATCGGTGGCGGTCGGTCAAACGGGTCCATATCCCAAAGCAGAACGGGAAGATGCGCCCGCTAGGACTGCCGACCTGGTCGGACAAGCTGGTCGCCGAGGTGGTGCGACTGCTGCTGGAAGCGTATTACGAGCCCCAGTTCTCCGACCGCTCGCACGGTTTTCGTCCCCGCCGGGGCTGCCACACCGCGCTGAGCGAGGTGGTGGAGGTCTGGAAGGGGACACACTGGTTCATCGAGGGAGACATCTCCGACTGTTTCGGATCTTTAGACCATGAGGTGATGGTCGGGATTCTGGCGGAGAAGATCCACGATGGCCGGTTCCTGCGGCTGATCGGCCACATGCTCAAGGCCGGATATCTGGAGGACTGGCGATGGCACCAGACGCTGAGTGGTGCGCCACAAGGCGGTATCGCATCGCCCGTCTTGTCGAACATCTACCTTGATCGGTTCGATCAGTACGTCGAACAACGGCTGCTGCCCGAGCACAACCGCGGCCGCCGTCGTCGCACTAACAGGGCATACGAAGTCGTCGAGAACGCGATCGCGAGGGCCCGCAGGCACGGGGATCGAGCCGAGGTGCGCAGGCTTACCCTGCACCGCCGCCAGCTCCCCAGCCAGGACCCTGATGATCCGGATTACCGGCGGCTTCGCTACGTCCGCTACGCCGACGACTGGCTGCTGGGGTTCGCCGGACCCAAGCACGAAGCCGAGCAGATCAAGTCGAAGATCGCGACGTTCCTGCGTGAGGAACTGAAACTGGAACTGTCGCCCTCCAAGACGCTGATCACCCACGCCGCCAGCCAGGCGGCGCGTTTCCTCGGCTACGACATCCGGGCCCAGCACTCCGACACCAAGATCTCCCGCAACCGGCGGGCGGTCAACGGAGCGATCGGCCTGTTCGTGCCCAAATCCGTCATCAGGCAGCGGTGCGCCCTCTACATGAGCAAGGGGAAACCAGCCCAGCGCGGTGCTCTGATCCGGGACGACGATTTCACCATCGTCGCCAAGTACGGCTCCGAGTACGCCGGGCTGATCCAGTACTACCTGCTCGCCCAGGACGTCTTCCGGCTCGGCAGGCTCCGCTGGGTGATGGAGACGTCCATGCTGAAGACGCTGGCGGGGAAACACCGCAGCACGGTTAACGCGATGGCTCGAAAGCATAAAACCACCATCGAGACACCAGCGGGACCGCGCACGGTCTTCCAGGTCATCGTCGAACGCGATCGGGGCAGGAAACCACTGGTCGCCCGCTTTGGCGGGACCCCGCTCAAACGAGTACGCACAGCCGTCCTCACCGACCGGCGTCCGGTCATGGCCAGCACCAAGCGCAACGAGCTGATCCATCGGCTTCTTGCCGGACGCTGCGAGCTCTGCGAGTCCACGGAGGCCCTGGAGGTCCACCACATCCGCAAACTCGCCGATCTCAAGCAGCCGGGGCGCCGGGAGAAACCCGCCTGGATGCACCTGATGGCCATGCGACGGCGCAAGACGCTGGTGATCTGTCGCCACTGCCATGAGGACATCCACGCCGGGCGGGCCACCATGCCTTACCCGAAATGATCACTGGAGAGCGGGGTGCGGGGAAAGCTCGCACGCCCCGTTCGGGAAGAGACCGACGGAAAAGGACCTGGCCATGGGCACCTCGCCGGCGGTCGACTTCACTCGATGCGGCGGGAGCTGGAAACGGAGCCACGAACCTGGCCATGGCCATCGGGGAGAGCACAGCCGACCGGGAAACCGGCGGAAGAAAGGCCCCGAGTCCTACCGCCAGGAGACGCTACCGCGCCAGCTCCCGACCCTACATCCTCACGCCGCCTGCGCAACTCGGTGATTCTGGAGGACGGCGATGGCCTTGCACAGGTGGCCGGCCTTGCTCGGACTGCAGCGTAGCTTGCGGAGGATCTTCCAGCTTTTCAGCTGGGCGTTCGCGCGTTCCCCGGGACCCCGAAGCTTGGCGTGAGCGCGGTTGGCCTGCTTCTGGGAGGCAGGCTTGTTCTTGCCCTTGTACGGGGTGAGCACCGGGCCCTCGGCTCCCTGATACGCCTTGTCGGCCAGGGTGATGATCCCGGCCGTCTCCAGCGCGCGCAGGATGCCCCAGATGCGGGCGGCGCTCAGATCGTGGGCTTTGCCGGGCAGGGCTCCGGAGGTCCACAGGATCGTCCCGTTCGGCGAGGCGATGACCTGGATGTTCATCCCGTGTACGCGGTGCTTGCCGGAGAAGTAGGGCCGGTCGGCGGCGATTCGGTCGATGTGGATCAGGGTGCCGTCCAGCACCAGGTAGTGCAGCCCGTCCCGCTTCGCCTGGCGCAGCGCCTGCCCGAGCTTGGGCGAGCGGGCAGACAGCAGCGCGACCGTCTCCTCCACATACCGCCACGCGGTCGCCGTCGACACTCCGAAACCGGCCCAGAGCTCGGTGAACGTCTCGCCCTTACGCAGGTAGACCAGCACCAGCAGCGCCTGCTGCCCCGGGTTGAGCAGCCGCCAGGCCGACCCGATCGCCTTGCGGTGCCGGCGGATCACCCCGGCGACGTAGTTCAGCGTTGCACGCGACAAATCGATGGCGGCGCGATAGAAAAGCATCCGAGGCCCCTGGTTGTGACGGATCTGGTTGTGGTGATCAATCCGTCTACCAGGGGCTTCTTACGTCGTCAGGCGAACACCACAGTCGCGATCATGCTGTGACCAGCACCCCGCCGCCAGGGGATGCAAAAGCCTCGCTGTATGTCGGTCTGGTCGGAGTGAGCAAGCCTCCCGGCCTATTCGCCCCCAGGGGACGCGCCTGGCGCGTTTGCCTGCCTTTTGGCCGGGACCCCCGTGATTCATATCTGCGCGGGGTACTGCTCTAATGCCTGCCGGTGGACCTTCGGACGCACGAGCGCCAGGCGCTGGCGACCGCTCACCCAGCACCACCAACGCCAGGACAACGCCCGCAAGCAGCACCGTCATCTCCGCGACCAGGCCGCACACCTCGCTCAGGCAGCCGGGAAGTTGGCCCTCGACCTGCACGCGGAAGACCTCGCCCTGCCCACCCAGCAGACTGGCTGGAAATCCGGGCCGATCGCCGGCTACACCGCCCCCGCGCTGCTCCTACTCGCCCAGGCCCGCGCCGTCCTGGCCGCGGCCGTCGCCGCCGATCGCGCGGCTGGCGCCACCTGGAACGAGATCGCCGCAGTCCTGGATGTCAGCCCTGACACCGCCGCCCGCCGCTACCGCACCTCACTACGGCACTCATCCTCACTTCTGTTGGCGTCACGAATCAGAAGGCTGGTCATCTCCACGGCGAGAACGACGGCGGTATCTGTACGCCAAGGACTCGATCGTGAACGCAAGAAGAACGAGCATGACACCCAGGACGAGCCAGTGCTCGACCCACTGAGCGACGACACCCCATCCCCATGCCTTGACGGCCAGGCTTTGCGGGTTGCCCGCGACGATGCCGACGATGTGCGTGAACACGATCCAGGCGGCGGCGACTGCCGTCAGCCAGCTGATCCAGGCGGGGGATCGATCCGCCCCGATAGCGTTGCCCCTGCGTACCTGTGCGCGCGTCGCGCTAAGTAAATTTCGATCTGCCATGAGATCAATATGGCACGTCGCCCTTCCGGGCAAAAAGGGGCTCTTCGCGGTTGGCCGGGCCAGCGTTGTCGAGTGATCACGATGGGTGATCGTTTGAGGTGACGATAGGTAACCAGGGGTGGAATGAAGAGCACCCGCGGTGGTAGATCATGTTCTCGCTGAAGAAAAAGATCACAACCACACAGCGGGTGCATGGAGCAGGAGACGGGATCGGCCTTGCTCGGGCTGATCGGCGTTGCGGTATTCGAGGTGGAGCACGAGGCTGACGGCGGTCGGATCGTGCACGTCATTCCGGACCGGACGGGGCGGCCGTTATGTCCGGACTGCCGTCTGCCGGCAGGTCGCGCCAAGGAATGGGTGCGGGCGCAGGCCGCGCATGTGCCCATCGGGCTGGATCAGGTCGCACTGGTAGTGCACAAGCGGCGCTGGCGGTGCGCGACGCCCTGGTGCGGGCGTGGCTCGTTCACCGAGCAAGTCCCGCCGATTGCCTGCGCGGCCCGGATCTCCGAGCCGTTACGGGACCAGGTCGCCGTGGAGATCGGTGATCAGCTGCGGGCGGTGGCAGAGGTCGCGGCCGCGCACCGGATGAGCTGGCCCACCGCGCATGCCGCCTTCGAGCGGGTGGCGGATGCGCTGCTGGCGCGCCCGCCGGCGCCGGTGGCCGTGCTGGGGATCGACGAGACCCGCCGCGGCAAGGCCCGCTACCGGCTCGACGAGGAAGGCCGGCGGGTGCTGGAGGCCGACACCTGGCACACCGGGCTGGTCGACATCGGCGGTGGCCAGGGACTGCTGGGGCAGGTCGAGGGCCGCACCGCTGAGGCGGTGACCGGTTGGCTGGCCGCACAGCCCGCAGCCTGGCGCGAGCAGGTCGAGGTCGTTGCGATCGACATGAGCACCTCCTACGCCAAGGCGGCACGGACCGCGCTGCCGCACGCCCGCCTGGTCGTGGACCACTTCCACGTGATCCAGGCCGCCACCAAGGTCATCAACCTGGTCCGCCGCCGCGCCATTCACGCCCGCTACGGACGGCGCGGGCGCAGCGGAGACCCGGAGTACGGCATGCGCCGCACCCTGCTGCGCAACTGGGAGGACGTACCCGATCAGCGGATCGCCGCGATGTGGGAGACCTTCCTGGCCGCCGGCGCCCCCGGCGAGCAGGTGCTGGCCTGCTGGGTCGCCAAGGAACAGCTCCGCCACCTGTTCCGGGCCACTTGCCCCAGCCAGGTCCGCGACCGGCTGGCCACCTTCTTGTCCTGGTGCGCCGATCACGACCACATCCCCGAACTGGTGGGCCTGGCCCAGACCGTCAGCACCTGGCGGCACGAGATCGCAGACGCCGTCCTGCTCGGCGTCTCCAACGCCGCCAGCGAAGGCACTCACCGCATGATCAAACTGGTCGGACGCATCGCCTTCGGTTTCCGCAATGCCGCCAACCAGCGCCGCCGCGCCCGCTACAGAGGTTGAAAGTTCGGGGTTTCATGTCGATCTCGGGTTCGTGATCAGGCCGGTGTGTGTCAGGAAGGCGTCCAGGAGGTCGGGGCGGTACTGCAGTTGCTTGAGTCGGCTGCGAATGATCGCGGCGAGGTCGTCGAGGGTGCAGGGGGCCAGGTTGCCCAGGCTGCGTTTGAGGTGTGACCAGACGGTTTCCACGGGGTTGAGTTCGGGCGCGTAGGTCGGTAAGTAGAACACCGTCAGCCACGGGCGCGCGTCGATCAGAGTGCGCATCGCTGCGTCGACGTGGGTGTTGACGTTGTCCCAGATCAGCACGATCGGTCCGCCGAGCTGCTGGTGGGCGGCGTCCAGCAGGCGGGCGTAGTCGGTCTCGTTGAACCCTTTGCGCTCGTTCTTGCGACGCCGGTAGATCCTCATGCGGTAGATCAGCCGGGTCCGCCGCCCCGGCTTGAGGCAGATCAGCCCGGCCAGGTTGACGCGCCCGGAGCCCTTGCCCGAGACGGTGACGGTCGGGGTGCGTCCACGGCGGGACCAGGTACGGGCCGCAGGTGGCCTCAGCGACTGGCCTGCTTCGTCGGCGAAGCAGAGCCACGCGTCCTGGTCCCGCGCCGTTGTTCCGCCAGCGGCCAGGTGTCCTTCACCCAGGTGGCGATCGCCTCTTCGTCACGCTCGATGGCGCGGCGCTGGGGCACCTGCGGACTCCAGCCCAGCCGATGCAGCAGATAGGAGATCCCGCGCGGGGTGTAGGAGACGTGGAACAACCTACCGACCAGCACCGTGACCCGCGCCAGGGTCCACCGCTGATCCTCGCTCCAGCCCCACACGGCCGGACCGGCGTCCAACGCGGCCTCCAACCGCTCCACCTGCGCGGCGTTCAGCCGGCACTGCTGTCCGCCAGGCCCCTTCGACACCAGCGCCTCGGCTCCTGCCGTGCGCCAGGCCTGGTGCCAGACATAGGCCGACTTGCGTGAGACCCGCAGCTTCCTAGCCACCTGAGGCGGCGACATGCCCGCGGCGAACAGCCCGGCAGCCTCCAAGCGGACTTGTTCACGCTTGGCTCGCGCCGCCGGGGTCAGACCACCACCATCCGGATAACGCATCCCACCGGCATACTCCCGAACCCCGTCGCGAGCACGCAACCACGCCGTGTTACCTCAGACTTTCAATCGCTGTACGTACCTCAACAAGATTAATCCGCCAACCACCGAAAACCAGCACAGTACTTAAGCTCAAAACTTCCGGCGCATCACACTAGCAACGGCGCCATCGACACCGCCGTGGGAGAATGCAATGCCTACGGGGCTATCACGGCGAAGCCGACAGCGCGCACGCGTCCTCGGGTCACCGCACTGAGCTTGGCAGCGTTTCACGCGGATCGACGTTCGCCGAAGGGGGGCCGGGTTCCAGGCCCCCTTCACGCGTGTAGTACCAATCGCGCCTTATCGTTTCCCGGTTCGGTAGTTCCGCCTCCAGATCGAGGAGATGATTGAGCAGCCGCTCGCGTACGTCCCGCCGCATCGCCTCGAACCTCACTTCCAACTCCTGCTGGTAGGCGGCCAGTGAGTCAGCTGGAAGGCCCTCGTCCCAGTAGCCGTTGTACAACGACCGCAGATCGCGAAGACATCTCGCCCACTCCTCATCGACGATGAGCCGCGCGTCGCTTCGAACCTGCTCACGCATCGCACTGCCGACAGGTCCCACAGCCATGGCCTCTAATTCCGTCGCCTGGCGCGGGCCGATCATGGCGATGACCACAGCCAGTGGATCACGACCTTCGATAAGGCGGCGACGTCCGGCATAGAACCTTTCACGGAACGCCGAGCCTACCGAGGCGTAGTCGAACCCCCTGCAGCGCAAATCGACAACATTCCGATGGAATCTTCGCTTCATACGGCCGAGCGCCTTGGTGGCCAGCCATCCGGTGATTGGGTCGGGACTCGACTTCACGACCCCGTTGAAACGGCTCCGAGAGGGGATCCAGTTTTCGTCCAGTGAGAGGAAGAAGCGGGTGTCTCCGCGCGACCCCGCGAGTTCCCTGGTCCGCGCCTCCAGCCATCCGGACTCCAGGCATTCCGCGCCGAGCACCGCCAGGCCACCGGCATCGATCACGCGCTGCCGGTCGTCGGCCCAGGCCGGTAGCAACCGCCTCCGGGCAGCCGCGAGGGCATCCACCCAGGTGGCGGATATCGTGGCGACCGGATCCAGACCCGAGGCCAGCACCTCCTCCTCCGCCAGCCAGTCCAGGTCGCCGCCCAAGATGACTTGACGGTCCTGTACATGCTCGCTCAGCAGCGTCACCGCCCCTGGTCGCCCCGCGTGCGCCAGTGGCCGCTCAGGGTGTAGCGAGGTCGCCGTGAGGCCCTGGGCGGCCAGCAGTTCGCGCAGGTGCGCGACGGTGCTGGGCGCGTCCACCCTGATCAGCACCGGCCTGCCCGCGGCGTGGTAGCCGGCGGTCGCCTCGACGAGAGCCTGGAGTTTGGAGTCCGTGGTCGCGTATATCAAGTCGGGGTGGTCACGCCGGTCGGGCCGCTTCTGCGCGGTAGTGGCCTCGACCGGTAGGCCGTAACCGTGCGCGATCCGACCGGCTTCCGTCGCGACCGTTGCGGTCACCCCGGCGAGGTGCGGATACATCCGCAGGTATTCCGCCAAGGCGATCGACGCCACCACTTTGTCATTGACCAGCAGGGTCAGCTGTGTGGATACGAGAAGAACCTGATCGGCCTCGGTCACGATGGCACGTCGCAGGTCGCGTTGGACGCGCCCCCCTGGCCCGGACACTCTGTTATCCGTCAGATAGTCGTAGCCGAATTGGATGGGCGGTCCCACGGTCACATCGGCTCCGTAGGCCGCGCGCCGCTCTTCGTCGTCCAAGTCCTGGGTGAGCGTAGCCACCGTCAATCCGAGGAATGAGCACACGTCGGTCGTCCGTGGTGCGCCGTCACCGGTCATCACGTGCACACTGCGATCCTCGAGCGCACCAAGATAGACGGCGATCGCCACCGCCGCGGCGTGATCGTGGATTTCCAACACGCACCGTCCGTGTAGGGCGATGCCAGCCCAGAGCTCATCAGGGGAGCAGCGGTGCCGGGAGACCCGCCAGAACGCTTCGCATGCGACTGCGAGCGCCTCCGGCAGCAGATCATCGACGAGCTCACCTGCGGCCAGCCGACTACGGAATCACGCGGTTTGCCGTGCCAGTTCTCCGTCTGACATTCCCGACATGCGCTTCGCCAACCGGTCTATCACCGGCATGTAGCGCTTGCATAGCTGCCGCTTCGACGGACGCGTATGCCTCACGAACTGACCTCTGATGTACGCCATCCCGAACTGGTATCGAGGAATGCACTTCCTCGCACTCCCCGAGTGCATGTCTCCTGAAGGAGGACCGGGCCAGCGTGAGCCCTTTTTGGCCGAGGAAGCAGCAAAAGAGCTCACGCCGCCGACTAGAAGTCGCGGTTTTCGATCTCCACGGTACCCGTGGCACTGTCGGCGGCCGCAGAAGCCATCGTCCATCCTGCGAATCCGCCGACGAAGCTTCCGGCCGCGACCAGGATTACTGCAATTCGCCGCATGGAGTTTCCTTCGAGTTCTGAAATTATATCCGACACTGAACGCTCGCATACCCTCATCCGAGGGAGCAAGCCGGTCACCAGCCAACTTCCGACGCTTTCCTGCCAAAGGCCAGGTCAGAATCCCTCGTCAGAGAAAGGAACGGAGCCCGGATCGCGCCCACCTGCTGGGCGTCGTAGCTCTTCATAGGTTAAGAAGTAGAGCCGGCTCGGGCTGGTTACGTGCCTTTCTCTACTGGTGGGCATGCATGTTGGGATAAGGTCCTCGGATCGTGGTGGCCTGCCAGTGATCTAGATGAGCTCTTGCCGACGGGGTTTGATCCATGGTCCGGGTGACCGGGGGGTACGGGATCTGTCGTCCTTGGCAGGGAGGCGCGCATGCCCGCCGGCCTTATTGCGCAGGAAGCACAGGTTGGCCGCGAAACGTAACAACGAACTGTTGCCGCATCGCAGCGGAGCCTCTGGCCGAGGCATCTGCTCCGTCCCTCCTTCGGGTCTGCCGCCCCGCCGACGAAGTGATCACCTTAATCTAGCAATCGTCCGCTTACCTCGTGCAACAGGCTCGGTGGTGGCGCCGGACAGACCCGGCCACGAGCTGCGCCCATACGATCAGGACCGCCTGCGGCTGCCGCCCTCCTTGGCACAGGCCGCGAAGTGAGCCGGGGTCTGCGGCGGAGTAATGGTGTACCTGGAAGAAGGGACTCCATGCGGATGACCGCTCCCCCCAATACGCCGGAAAGGCTGGACGACGCCGAGCTCATCGAGCAGTCACGGCATCGGCCCGAGTCTTTCGCGGCACTGTACGACCGCCACTTCGGCGACATCTACCGCTATGTCGCCGCGAGGGTCGGGCCGCAGGTCGCCGATGACCTGGCCTCGGAGACGTTCCTGACCGCGTTTCGCAAACGACATAGTTTCGACCCCGACCGGGGCGTGGCGCGCCGCTGGTTGTACGGGATTGCCACCAACCTCCTCGCTGGCCATCGCCGCAGCGAGACGCGTCGGCTGGAGGCGCTTGCCAGGGTGCCGGCGGACGATCCGGGCGAGGGCGAGCACTCCGACCGGGTGGCGGCGCGGGTGACCGCGGCCGGCTCCCGGCGCCGGCTGGCCGCGGAACTCGGACGGCTGCCGGACGGCGAGCGGGACGTGCTGCTTCTGGTCGCGTACGGCGACCTCAGCTACGACGAGATCGCCCAGGCCCTCGACATCCCCCTGGGAACGGTGGCCTCCCGGCTGAACCGGGTGCGCAAGAAGCTGCGCGTGGCACTGAATGACATCATCGCCGAATCTGGAGGATCTGATGGATGAGCTGCGGGAGGGCGAGGGTTCGCCGGATCTGGTCGAGCCGCGCCAGGTGGAGGCGGTCCTCGACCTGCTCGGGACGCACGAACCTTCCCTCGACACCGTCATCAAGGGACGCGCCCGGCTGCTGGCCGAGGCGACCGCCACGACCACCGCACCCGTCCACGACCTGAAGCCCGCGCGGAAGAGGCGGCGCGGCCGGCTGGTCGGCGCCGGGCTGAGCCTGGCCGTGGCCGCCGCGGTCGCGGTGGTGGCGCCCGCGATGCTGTCCGGCG
Organism: Nonomuraea sp. KM90; assembly: GCF_052246675.1. Lineage (NCBI taxonomy): Bacteria > Bacillati > Actinomycetota > Actinomycetes > Streptosporangiales > Streptosporangiaceae > Nonomuraea > Nonomuraea sp. KM90. The sequence continues at coordinate 11,063 of NZ_JBQQCB010000194.1, forward strand.
GGCCCGTTCCTCTGACGCCCCAGCCCGGCACGTCGTCGCTGGCGGGTGCGCCGAGCGCCCGGCAGATCCTGCTCGCGGCGGCCGTCGCCGCGGAGAAGGAGCGGGCGGCCGGTGACTACTGGCGTACCGTGACGGTCAGGCGATGGACGCTGACCGATCCCACCCGCGCCTACGTGATCGAGGCTAGCCGGTCGAAGGAGTCGTGGCTGGCGGAACGGCCGGGACTGCAGAGCTGGTGGATCGACCGGTATCTCGGCGCCAAGCCCGCGACCCCGCAGGACGAGGCGGCCTGGCGGGCCGCGGGCGCGCCCACGAGCTGGCGATACCCCAAGGACATGGCGGAGAACCTGTTCGCCGTCCCGTCCGAGCCGCTGGAAGCGGCGGCGGGCGAGGAAACGGCCACACGGCTCCGCGGCGGCTGGAAGGGTACGGGCGGCATCCTGACGGCGCAACCGATCACCTGGAAGGACCTGCGCGCGATCCCGGACGATCCCGACCGGCTCCGGGCCTACCTCCAAGAGCGCGTCACCCGGCTGCTGGCGGACAGCAGCGGGATCGACAGGCAGGAGGTGGGGATGCGGCATCTTCGGCAGGGCTGTGTGGAGCTCATCAGCACCTTGCCCGTCTCAGGCGAGGTGCGTGCGTCCGCGTACCGGATCCTCGCATCGTCGCCCGGCATCCGGTCAGAAGGGGAGGTCACCGACCCGCTGGGCCGGGACGGGCAGGCGCTCAGCTACGAGGAAGAGATAGAACCGGGCCTGCTCACCACGACCCAGCTCGTCGTCGATCCCGACACGGGCCGGTCTCTCGCCGAGACGCGGACGAACACCATCACTCTGGCGAACGGGCGGCGGACGGAGATCCGCAGCTCCACCGCCCATCAGGTGGCCGGCTGGACCGACGAACGCCCCGAACTGCCCGCCCGCCGAAACTGACCCGTACGCCCACCCCGGGGCGAGGAGAAGAGTTCCACCGATCCGTGACGAGCCCTTGGACGCGGGCACGACCGACGCGGGCAGGACCGATGGGGCGTACCCGCGCGGTGGTGGAGCGCCCGGCGGGTCGCCCGGAGGGACGGCGGGTATCGCGAAGTCCTCCGGAATCACGTCGGCCCTGCCCGCGCACCCGCCGCGGCTAACGGATGAGCGGCCAGCATGACCAGGGCGAACACTGCCACCGCTGTTGTTCTCAGTCGCACGCCGGGTACGCGTCAACACCGACGGCGGTATAGGTCGCCGGCGTCGACAAGACCGGCCCGCATGCTGTCCGCCACGAGAACATCAGCTTGCTCACGCAGATGGTCGCCGATCTGGGAGCCGCCCGGGTCACCAAGCCGGAAGCTCGCTGACCAGGGCAGCCGTCGCGTCGTGGACCCGGAGTGGGAACCCCTGGCCCACGACGCAGCCCGGTGGCGTGGTGCTCCCCAGCAGGAGGGTCGAAGATGCGCTTGGCGGTGTGCCGCTGCTTGAGCGGCGCGTTGAGGTCCGCCCGTAACATCTGATCGATCAGCGGCTTGAAGGTCCCATCGGGACGGCCGGGTGGGCAGCGCCTTGCGCTGCTCGGGCCATACCGAGGCCAGCGCCTTCTCTACGGTGCGAATGCCCACGTTGTGCTTGCGCCAGATGCCGATGAGCTCGCTCTTTGATGTGCCGTCGCCGGGCTGACCTGCGTGGATGATGGGTCGTGCGATGTGGGGGTGACACGGCTCATGGGACTCGGCCGCTGCGGGTCCCTCGGTATGGCCGAAATCAGTCAGATCTCGTCGTTGCCCCTGGTCGACGAAGCTGGCAGCCCCCAGCGGCGGGGCAGCGGGGTGAATCCGCTGGTGGCCGGGGGTCGCGGGTGACGACTTCGACGTCGATGCCCGCCTTGGCGGCGCCGTGGATGACGGTGGTGCGGTATGGCCGAGCGCACCCTCGGCTGGCTTACGCTGGACCGCCGCCTGGTCCGCGACTACGAGGCTCTGTCCGGTCGCTCCGAAGCCATGATCCACATCGTCGTGATCGACTTCATGACCCGCCGCCTCACCGGCGAGAACACCCCCGTGGCGCGGGCCCTGAACCCCGGGACAGACGGGATAAAGCGCCCACTCATCTGCTTCTCCGACCTCCTGTAAGAAATCGGTAATGATCACAGTCGGACTCTATGGCTCAATGTGATCTGTCCCCCGGTGGGACTTGACCATCAACACGATGCGGGAAAGAGAGGCACAAGTTGGCAGGACGCAAACATCTGGCCGTCGGTTTGGCCGTGACGGCACTTCTCATGCTGACACCCGGCCACGCCGCCGCCGGGACGCCAGGGTGGGAGACGCTGCCCACACCAAACCCCGGCACCGGCCACAACAGGTTCTTGGACGTGTCCGCCACCTCCGGCAATGATGCCTGGGCGGTCGGACAATACGAGGTCAAATCACACGTGCCCCGCTACGCGCTTGCCGCACACTGGGACGGCACGACGTGGCGTAACGTCG
>NZ_JBQQCB010000195.1:0-13442 GCF_052246675.1 Nonomuraea sp. KM90
CGGCACCGCTCCGTCGCGGATCTTCTGCGCTGGTCAGACTGGCGCCGACGCCACCAGGCCACCGCCCGGCACTGCCACTACCAGCGCAGATCCGAACCATGATCGCGAAGTGTCACTGGAGTACTAGATCGGCCACTTGGATGCTCAGTTTCTCCGTCTGTAGCCTTCACCGGCTAAACACGAGCGGATCCCCGATAACGTTCCGCAGATGCTCTGAGGCGCTGATGGGAACGCCAGCACTGTCATAGCTCCGCGCCTTGGAGTCGACGTCGCGAACTCTTGAAACCGCAGGTAGAGGACTATGTGTCGGGCTCTCGCTGCCATAGGTTCGCGTCGTCCGTTGTCATAGATCTGCGTTTCCAGTGTCAGCGGGCTTGCGCGTCACAGCTGGTCCCACCCGGCGGCTGGGGACATCTTCGGGAGCGGAGGGCCACGGCGGTCTGTGCGGCGGCTACTTGCGGGAATTCTGCCTTCTCGCAAGTTGGCTAGCGTCAGTGACGGCGCAACAGATCTGAATTTCGATTTTGATTTTCTGGAAAATCAAAAATGCTAGACTGCAGGCGTGACTGCGGAGACCAGTGTGGTGACGCCTTGTAAGCACTGTGGTGCGGCGATCGAGCAGCGGCGGGGGAGGGGGCGGCCCAAGGCGTACTGTCCTGTCCTGAGAAGGACTGTCAGGCGGCTGCCAAGCGGGAGCGGGAGTTGAGGCGGGCCACGCCTGGGTTGGAAGGGGCGCTGGCCAGGGCCGAGCAGTTGTACGACCGGATGGAGAGCGGGCTGGCCGCTGCCATCGAGCCGCTGGCGCGGGCACTGGCCGACGAGCTCAGCCCTGCCGGGGTCGAGGCCAAGCTGAGCGCCGTGCAGGCCGAGGCGCACACGCGGGTGGCTATCGCGCGGACCGAGCGCGAGCAGGCGTTCGAGCAGGTACGGCTGGCGCGCGAGGCTGCCGAGCATGCGCGCAGGCAGACGGCCGAGATGCGGGAGCGGCTCGAAGAGGCCGAGAACGAGCGCGAGACCGCGATGGACGACGCCGAGCGGGCGCGCGAGCAGGCACTGGCCGCGTTGCGGGAGGCCGCGAGCACGGAACGGCAGGCGCTGCAGACGGCCGAGGAGGCCAAGCGGCGGGCTGAGCTGGCCGAGCGGCGCGCCGAGGAGGCGGCCCAGCGGGTGGAGCTGACCGAGCGGGCCAGGGATCAGGCCGTACAGGAGCTCGCCGAGCGGGTCGAGCTGGCCGGCAGGCGGGCCGAGGAGGCGCGGGCCCAGGCCGTACAGGCTGAGGCGGACACCGAGCAGGCGCGGGAGGAACGGGATCGCGCCCGGGAGGAGACTGCGGCGGCCGTCCGGGCGCGGGAGCAGGCCGAGCGTGAGGTGATCGGGGCGAAGGCGCGTGAGGAGGCGGCGGCCCAGGAGCGGGAGAGGGCCGTGGAACGGGCCGTCACGGCGGAGCGGGCCGCCGCCGAGGCCGAGCGGGACCGTGCGATGGCGCTCCAGGACGCCGCCCGTGCGGCGGCCGAGGTGGAGCGGCTGGCGGTGAGGGTGGCGGCGATCGAGGAGGAGGGGGCCGCGGCGTTGTCGCGCGAGCGGAAGCTGGTCTCGAAAGAGCGGTCGCGGGCCGAGGCGGCGGTCAAGGAGCGTGATCGGCTGCAGGGGGAGTTGCGGCTGGAGCGGATACGGCTGGAGGATCTGCGGGCCGAGCTGGAGTCCGTCCGGGCGGAGGCGGCGCAGCTGAGGGAACGGGCGGTGGCGGCGGAGCTGCGTTCGCCGTGAGGGCCGGTCGATAGCGATTCACGCCGCTGGCTGAGGGACTGAGGCTCACGCCGTCGGCTGGGGGGCTGAGGCTGCTGCCTGTCGTTGACGGAACTGCCCCCTAGAGGCGACAGACTTCGGCGGCGCGGGCACCGCGCATGTTGGGCTTGCTGCTGCCTCAAGGCAAACGGCCTTTCGATCGCGGGGAGAGGTATCGCGATCTTCGTCGATGGTGCGCTCGCCAACGAGTGCAAGAGGTGGAACGGGGGCTGCTGCCTGAGGGCAGGACGGTTGATGATCGACTCTGCGCCGCCTGGTTCGCGGTGTCACGCGGGCGGTCGCGGCTCCGCGGTCGTGTTCAGGCCGTCCAGGAGCAGGTCGAGGCCGGTGGTGAACTGGTCGCGGTCGTCGTGGTCGCGCAGGTCCGTGGTGGTGCGGGTCAGGAAGGGGTAGTCGGCGGGGTCGAGTTCTTCCCAGCGTTCGGCGGTCTGGGTCAGGAAGGCGTCGCGGCTGGTGGTCGCGCCGACGATGGTGCGTGGGGTGATGATCTGGGCGCTGACGCCGGTGATGTAGTACGAGATCGCGGTGGAGACCGCGAAATGCCGTTCGGCGGGCAGCCCGGTTTGTGCGACGAGGGTGCCGATGCGGTCGAGCAGGCGCAGTGCGTTGGCCAGCGTGGCCGGGGCGGTGACGTGGGACGCTGCCCACGGGTGCCGATCAAGGGTGTCGAAGACGGCGATGGCAAGCGCGCGCAGCTGGGCGCCGGCGCCTTCATCGAGGCGCGGGGCCGCGGCGAAGGCGTGGCCGAGCACGTGATCGGCGGCCAGGGCGACGAGCTCGTCCTTGTTCGCCACGTGCCAGTACAGCGCGCCGGGTCCGGTGTCCAGCTGTTTGGCCAGCAGCCGGAAGGTTAGTCCCCGCTCGCCGAGCTCGTCCAGCAGCACAACGGCCGCGCCGACGATGATCTCTTGCGAAAGGGCGTCGGCCCGTCCTTTTCCATCGGGTGCTCTTCCTCGTGTGCGTGGCATGACCTCATTTTGACACATTTTGGAACCGTGTTCCATACTCCTCATGGAACGCGGGTCCATTTAGGTGTCCGGGCAGGTGCCCGGCGCTCCGCCCGCACGGGAACGAGGAAACCCCATGAACACCAGCCACCACCCGATCGCCATCGTCGGCGCCGGCCTCGGCGGCCTGACCCTCGCCCGGGTCCTGCACGTCCACGGCATCCCCGCAACGGTCTACGAGGCCGACCCCTCGGCCGAGTCCCGCACGCAGGGCGGCCAGCTCGACATCCACGAGGACGACGGGCAGCGCGCGCTCGCCGACGCCGGCCTCACCGACGAGTTCCGCGCGATCATCCACGAGGGTGCCGAGGCGCTGCGCGTGCTCGACCAGCACGGCAAGCTGCTCCACGACGAGCCCGACGACGGCATGGCGCGGCGTCCCGAAGTGCTCCGCGGAGACCTGCGCCGGATCCTGCTCGACTCCCTGCCCGACGGGACGGTCCAGTGGGGGCGCAAAGTCACCGGGGTCCGGCCCCTCGGCGATGGCCGGCACGAGCTGACCTTCGCCGACGGCGTGACCGTGACCAGCAGCCTGCTCGTCGGTGCCGACGGCGCCTGGTCGAAGGTCCGTCCACTGCTGTCCGACGCCAAGCCCGAGTACATCGGCACGACGTTCATCGACACCTACCTGTACGACGCCGACGAGCGGCACACCGCGACGGCCGAGGCGGTCGGCGTCGGCGCGATGTACGCGCTGACCCCGGGAAAGGGGATCATCGCGCACCGCGAGGCGGGGAACATCCTGCACACGTACGTCGAGCTGAACCGGCCCGCCGAGTGGTTCGCCGACATCGACTTCACCGATGCCGCGGCCGCGACTGCTCGGATCGCAGCCGAGTTCGACGGGTGGGCACCGGAACTCACCGCGCTGATCACCGACGGCGAGACCGCGCCGGTCGCGCGCCTGATCCACGCACTCCCGGACGGACACCGATGGGAGCGCGTGCCCGGGGTAACGCTCCTCGGCGATGCCGCGCACCTGATGCCGCCGTCCGGCGACGGCGCGAACCTGGCGATGTTCGACGGCGCCGAACTCGCCAAGGCGATCGTCGCACACCCCGACGACATCGAAGCGGCACTCACCGCCTACGAACAGGCGCTGTTCCCCCGCAGCGAGCCCTTCTACGCCGACGCCTACGAAATGCTGGACCTCTGCCTCGGCGAGCACGCGCCGTTCGGACTCATCAGCCTCTTCAACGGTGATCCTCAGGGCCAGGACGGGGCGCAGGCGCGGTCCTGAGCCGCGGCAGGCTAATTAGCGGTCGCGTGCATGAGCGTGATCTTGTCCGCGCCGTTGGGCCCGGTCAGCACCGCCACGCGTCCCGCGGGCACGGACAGCGAGCAGCCGCGCAACGCCAACGTACGGCGACGGACGTTCGTCCGGCAGAGCATCGCGGGTGCGACGCTCGTCGAGCGCACGCGGCTGCGGCGCGGTCCGGAGGCGTGGGGTGCGAGGCCGGCCCGGCCAGGAGGACCTGGGGGCGTTGTTCACCGTGGTCCTGGCCGACTGCCGCCAAGGAGGACGTGGCATGAGCCCGGCGCTGGAGGCGACCGGGCCGAGGGTCCGCTGCCATCCCCGGCCGCCCCTCGACCAGCCCTTCGCGCTCCAGCTCCGGGTCTTGGGACTATCCGGCCGGAATTGAACGATAAGCCTCCCGCCGCAGGTCAGTCAGGTTGCGAACGGGCGTGGGTGGATGAGGCCGCCCACGATGCGATACCGCCTGTCCTATCTGTAGGTGATCGGCCTGGAAACGACCGCTACGATCGGGAGAAGATCACGAGCTGTCACGCGGGCGTGGCACGAGGAGACTTGTTGAGCGACAGCGCGGCGGCCGATGCTGAGGAGAAGGCCGGTGAGGCGGCTGCGCTGCCTCCGTTCGAGCCAGTGCGGGTGGTGCCAACTCGGCCCGATGGCTAGCCTGACTGGCTCGGTCGCAGGCCGATCAGCTCGGCCGACCGGGACAGGATCCTGAAGGATCTGAGTGCCGATCAGGAAGAGCTGGACACTGTCCAGCGACGGGACGGCCTGCGTCTGGCGCCGCTGTTCTCGTCCGTAACGATCGAAGGGTTCGGCGGGCAGGGTGATCCACGGAGAGTGGCCCGGCTGCGAGCCGCCATCAACGCGGCGTGCCGGGTCGCGGCAGGCGATCGGCGGACCAGTTATCACGCGACCGATGAGCGCATCACGATCGGGATCGCGGGGCCGGACGCGCGTGAGCGGATCGCGGTGCTACGCCGGCAGCTCGCCAAGATCGGCGGTAGCCGCAGGTGGACGATCACCGAAGACCTGAATTGACCCAGCTTTCACGGTGAGTGGGGTGAGGGGCTGGTTGAGTTCTCGCAGCAGGAGAGCGACCCTGAGCGCAGCTCACGGCCTGGGTGGCGTCCAGAACGTACGCGGCCGACCTGCCCGGCGCACGGTCTGCAGCCCGATGCCGGGCGGCCTCGGGCGCGGGCAGCGGCCCCCGCTCGGCGATCACCTCGGCCAGGCTGCGAGCGGGCACCAGTTGCAGCACAATCCACGGCCGCTTGTCGGCCACCACCACGTCATGGACGGCGGCGATGTGCGGGTGACTCAGCCGGGCGGCCAGCCGCGCCTCGCGCATCGTGCGCCTGAGCAGGTCCTTGCGCTCAGGACCCAGCCGCGGGGGCAGGGCGATCTCCTTGACCGACCTGGCTCGGGCGAGTTCATCGTCACGACCATAGAAACGGTAGCGGTGGACACGAAGCCGAGCGAGATCAGGCCGGTCCGGTGGCTGTGACTGCTGCTGGTCGGCGCCCGGTCTGCGTCGGCACCAGGCCTCGGCGAGCCTGGACGACGCGCTGTCTTGGGGTGGACACGGTGGCCCGCGGGTGCCCGCAGGGGTGGGCTGATCGGCGGCCTGGTGGCCGTGCGGACGTCCTGAGCCGTGGATCAGTTTTTGAGCCTGTGAACGATGGATGGGGGATGTGAGTGATAGCTGGAGCCGCCGGCCTGTGAGATCACGTTGAAGATGCGACTGTCCAGCTGTACACCGCGGGCGTATGTCTGAGGTCAGCCCTGGCCGGCGTTCTCGCCGAGGCGTCCGGAAGGACTGGGTTTGGTCTCTTTGACGGGCAGCATCATGAGGATCGAGAGGATCAGGAGGCCACCCAATATCACCGCCACACTGATCTTGTCGAAGAGCGGGAAGACGTGCAGGTGCAGCATGTGCCACAGGAAGTGGATCGCGTTGTAGATCGACCATGCGCCCCCAGCCACTGCCAGGGACTCCCGGGTCGGCCGGCGCAGCGCCCACACGCTCAGCACCAGCAGCGCCAGGTTGAGCGCCCCCACGTCGACGGCCAGATGCTCGTTGTACGGGCCGAGCGCCGCCACCCAGTGGAGTCCCGGCGCCGGGAAGTCGTTGTAGTACGACCGCGGGAACGCCGCCGCCCACACCCCCTGGTATGCCGCCGCCACCGCCAGCACCCCGGCCATCCAGCGCTTGGCCGCCACGGTCATCGCGACGCCGCCCACTGCTCGAAGGTGATCTTCCCGCTGCGGAAGTCGCCGGCCGGCAGCACGCCACCGTTCGCCATCGCCTTGCCGGCGGGCACCGTCAGCACCAGTTTGCCTTTGGCCAGGCGGCGCATCATCGATGCCATCGTCAGCACCTCGGGGCCGGCCAGCTCGGTCGCCCGGCCCTGGGCGGGGCCTTCGGCCAGGCGTACGAGCTCGGCGGCGACCTCGGAGGCGGCGACCGGCCGGCTCAGCATCAACGGCGCCACCTTCACCGGGCCAGGCACCTTGTCGAGCATCTGCGCCGCGAACTCGTGGAACTGCGTCACCCGCAGGAGTGTCACCGGGATCGGGCCGGCCAGCGCCAACTCCTCCTGGCGGCGCTTGCCGATGTAGTAGCCCGAGTCGACCCGGTCGATCCCGACGATCGACAGGAGCACGTGGTGGCGTACGCCCGCCCGCTCCTCCGCCGCGAGCAGGTTGCGTGTCTCGGTCTCGAAGAACGCCACTGATGTCTTGCGGCTGAGTGTCGTCACGTTCGCCACGTCGATCACGACGTCCACACCGCGCAGCGCGTCGTCGAGACCGTCTCCCGTTATCAGGTCGACGCCGCCCGACCGGGACATCACCACGACCTCGTGGCCCTGCTCCCGTGCCCGCTCGACCACCAGCTTGCCGACCCAGCCGGTTCCTCCGGCCACCGCTATCCTCATTGCGTTCCGTCCTTTCTCGTCATCACGTTTCCGTACTTAATGAGTTCGACTCTGTAAACGAGACAGGGGCGAGAGGCTGTATGTGACAGCCGATCGCACCCGCTCGACAGTTAGGGTCGCTTGGCTCGTCAGCGGTCCAACGAGTCCCAGAAATCGGTGAGTACCTGGGCGCCACGGCCGGGGTCCTGGGTCATCCACCAGTGGCCGAGCCCGTCGAGGGTCGCGGTCCGCGCGCCGGCCAGCCGCGCCGTGCGGGACCGCTGTTCGTTGGTCCCGACCAAGAGGTCCTCGGTGGCGAGCAGGGCGAGGCCCGGCCGCTGCGCCGCACGTTCGAGGTTCCGGCCCAGCTCGGCCATCACCGGTTGGGCGGCTGATCGGTAGAGCGCGTGTGCGGCCCGTCCCATCGCCTCGTCCTGGCCTGCCGCGACCCGCTTCGCCACCGGCTCGCTCATACCGAACTTCACGAGCATCGTGACCCGCATCGCGAGGTCCGGGCCGAGCGGGACGGCGGGGTCCGGGCCCGTGGTTTCCGGCGCCTGCTGGCTCTGGGCGAACTCGTGCCACACGTAGTCCGGGTCGAACAGGCCGATCACATCGCTGACCCAGCTGCGCACGAGGTCCGGGCGGGCCATCACCGCGTTGAGGGTGTGCACGCCGCCCCAGTCGTGTCCGACGAGGTCGACGGGCTCGGCGAAACGCGCCAATTCGCCGATGAGCCAGTCCCGGTAGTCACCGATGGTCGCACCGAACCCTTTCGGCAAGGGCGCCCCGAAACCAGGCGGGGACAGGCGGATCGGGACGGGTCGAGCGGGAGCGATACGTTCGAGCTCGACGAGCAGCGGCCCCCAGACCTCCGGCGTCTCGGGGAAGCCGTGGACGAAAACGGTTGGCATGGCGAGAGCTCCCTTCATGTTCGATCTACTGACCGGATGACCAATCTGGTCAGAGTGTATAGTCTGCGGACATGGAGACGAACACCACCCCGCGACAGCGGGCTCTTGTAGTCGGACTCGGCGTCAGCGGAACCGCCTCCGCGCTGCGGTTGCACAAGGCGGGCTGGGACGTCGTCGTCCTGGAGAAAGCGGCCGAACGCCGCCGCGGCGGCTACTTCCTGACCCTCTTCGGCACCGGGATCACCGCGGCGGAGCGCCTGGGCATCGAGGTGCCGGACCGCTTCTCGACGGACATCGCCTACTACAACGTCGATCGCGCAGGCCGGCGGCGGCGCGGCATGGGCTTCGCCGAGGCCGTGGCCGGCGAGTCACGCCCGGTCGTGCGCGGCGACGTCGAGCAGGCCGCGTTCGACGCCCTGCCCGAGGACGTGGAGATCCGGTACTCGTCCATTCCGGTCGCGCTACGCCAGGACGCGGAAAGCGTGCAGGTCGACATCGAGGACCGGGCCGCGGGGACGGTGACCACCGAACGGTTCGACCTCGTGGTCGGGGCAGACGGCCTGCGCTCGACCGTGCGCCGGCTGGCGTTCGGGCCCGATGAGGGCCGCATTCACCGTCTCGGCTACATGCTCGCGGCGTGCGCCGTGCCCGGCCCGGTCCCCGGCTTCCGGGGCACCGACGGCATCATCATGTCCGAACTGGGCCGGTCGGCATGGGTGTTCGCCTTCGCCGACCGGCCACCGACGGTGCTGTTCAACTACCGGACCGACGATGTGGACGGCGAGTTCACCCGGCCCGCCATCGACGCGCTGCGCGCGGCGTTCGGACCGGAGCCCACGGGTGCGATGCTCGGCTGGCTGCTCGACCAGTTCGAGCAGGCGCCAGACCACCTGTTCGACACCGCCGAGCAGGTGCGGCTCGACACATGGCACCAGGGCAAGGTGGTGCTCGTCGGCGACTCGGCGTGGTGCCTGACCCTCTACTCCGGGATGGGGGCCTCCAGCGGCCTGGCCGGGGCCGACATGCTGGGCACAATGCTGGAGCGGCACCCCGGAGACGTGCCGCGGGCGCTGCGCGCCTGGGAGGCGAAACTCCGCCCCTTCATCGAGTTCCACCAGGGCTCCGGCATGGCCATGCGCAAGCTCTTCGTCCCGGCCGACCGCACCGAGTACGGGATCCGGTTCGTCTTCGACCACGTGGCGGGGACCACGCTCGGCAGAACGCTCCTCTCGGAGGCCGAGCACCGCAGCAAGGCTTCCCGGATGAAGACGATCGACATCGCCCTGACGTGACCCCGCCTCGGATCCCGCCGCACGGTAGGGTTCACCTCCGTGAACCCACGTGACATCATGCCGCCGAAGAGCGAACGGGAGGAACCACGACGGTGAGCCGGCTGATCGAACACGACTCCGTCAAGGCGGCCAGAATCCTCGACAGCGCGCGCGAGCTGGTCCTCGAGCACGGCGTCCGAAAGGTGACCATCGCCGAGATCGCCGCGGCCGCGGGCGTGGGCAAGGGCACGGTCTACCTGTACTGGGAGACCAAGGAAGACCTGCTCGTGGGGCTGGCCGCGCGCGAGCTACTGGCCTGGATCGAGACCATCAACAACCAGATCGCCCAGAACCCGCAGTCCATCCTGCCCCGCCGTCTCGCTCCGCTGCTCATCCGCACGACACTGGCCAACCCGTGGCTGCGGTGGCTCATGAGCGACGACAGCGCCCTGCGGCAGCTACTCCACCGCCCCGTCAACCAGGAGCGCTTCGCCGAGGCCACCACGAGCGCACTGGGCAACGCGGTCGTAACCATCCTGCGTGACCACGGGATCGTACGCGACGATCTTCCTCTGTCCAAGCAGATGTACGCCCTGCACGCCGTGCTGGTCGGGTTCAGCACCGTCATGAACAACGCCGATGTCGCAGGCCCGCTCCGCATCGACGACCCCGAAACCGCCCTCGCCGACACCGTCCACCTGCTGCTCGAACGACCTCGCGACCCCGCCGCGCACGATGTCGCCAAGGCCGCGGAAGCGGTGCGGGCCCGGTTCACCGAGATTCACGACAACCTCCTGGGACTCGTTGCGGCGGGCGCCGCCGGAACCAGATGACCCGCCGCGTTCTCAAGGCCGTGCGCCTTCCTCGGCTACGGAGATTCTGCGGCCAGGGCTGGAGATACGCCGAGCATCTCTCCGCGGCCGTGCACATATAGCCGCAGGTGGGCGGGGAGGGCCCTGGCTCACTGAGGGTTTCCGTGCGCCCAGCAGAGCAGGGGTGAAGCCGTGACGTAGCGGTGGATCTTGTTGTTCGTGAGCTCCTGATCGTGGATGAAGCCGACCGGCTCAAAACGCGAACGACCCCGCGACCACCACGACCCAGCGGCATCGACGTGATCCGCATCGGCATGCCCGGCATCGAAAAGCGCCTCGCTCGCTACCCCCGGCTCTACTCCCGGGTCGGCTTCATCCACCACTTCAAGCCCCTGTCCCTCGACGAACAGGCTCACGTCCACCCGCGGGTCGCCGGACTTGTCCGCGCCGACCGCGTACACGTCCTTGCTGCGCAGAGCCGACCACAGCGCCTCCAGAATGCAGAAGGTGTAGGCGTGCCGGTCGATCAGCCGCTCGCCGAGCTCGGGATTGTCGTACACCAGCCGCCGCCACGACCCCGCCACCAGATCCTTGTGCGCCTCGATGTGCTGCACCCCGGCGTGCTTGCCGTAGGCGAGCACGCGAGGCAGACCCCGCAACGCCGCGATCACGCCGGCACCGGTGTCGGTGCCGCCCCAGGGAATCGTGTCGGCCAGCAACTCGACGAACCCGCGCACCGAGGCGAACCGGTTCGTCGGCTCCGCCCGCCACGCCAGATCCTCATCCTCACCGGCCGGAGGCACCAGCTCCTTGATCACCGCGAGCGCCGCCTCCAACTGCTCGATCGGCACCATCGACGCGATCCGTGCGATCATCTCCGACGCGGTCGTCTCCCGCACCACCGGCCCCGGCCCGGCGCTCTGCCCAGCCTGGCCATCGGGCTGCGGGGGCTGTGCCTGCTGGGTCGTCGGGGTGTCCAGCGCCGCCCGCAGCGCCGACTCGGCCTGCAGCGCGGCCTTACGTAACTTGGGCAGCGACTTCAGCTTCGCGTTCTTCTCATCCCGGCTCGCCCGCGCCAGCAACTTCGTCGACATCAGCAGATCGAACAGCAGCAGCGCGTCATCCACCGACACACCCTCCAGATGCCGCATCGTCGCCAGCAACGTCGCGACCCGCCGGTTCCCCTTCAACTGCCCGATCTTCGGCGCCTTCGCCGACATCCCGTAGGCGGCCAGCTCCGTCAGCTTCGCCGGAGCGACCCCGCCCACATCCACCGCGCCGGCGCCGAACGCCCACACCGCCACCGACCGGTTCAACGCCTCCTTCATCCCGGTCCCGGACACCAGCGCCACCGCCGTGCGCATCCACTCCAACGGCGACACCTTCTTGCCCGTCGGTACGACCAGCGTCTCCAGCAGTTCCCGGCGCATCTCCACCGGCATCTGCTCCACCAGATGCTCGTTGACCGCAGCCAGCTGCTCCGCCCGCACGTTCGTGACCAGTGGCGCCAGCGTCGTGATCCCCGGCAGCAGCATCCGGTTCTCGATCAGCCACACCACCGCCCGGTCGAACAGCTCCCGCCGCGAATCGCGCGTCTGCGCCGCCCGCGACGCCACGAACACCCGCAGCTCCGCCTCCGCCTCCGCGAACTCCCGCAACCCCAACAGCCCGCGGATCTCCCGCGCGTGCTCATGCTGGGTCGGCAGCCGCTCCGCGTAGTGCTTGATACACGAAGGGTCCGCCACCCCGAGCTGCTCGGCGACGTAGTCGACGGCCACCTGCGGGACATCGCCAGGATCGGTCAGGAACGTGCCGAGCATCCGCGCCGTCCCCCACTGCAGACCCCAGCCGAGCCGGTTGTGCGGACCGCGCTTCTTGGCCACCTCCGCCAACGCGCCCGCGTCCAGGTAGAAGAACCACTCCAGATCCTCCGGCGACGGATCGGTCAAGAACCGCCGATAGCGGTCCCTCTGCTCCTCAGACAGGTACTGATACGACATAAACCGCGACGGTATGAGATCAATGCCCCTCTACCAGCCGGGACGCCTGAACCGAGATCAACTAGTCCGCGATTCTTCGGCCCGCAACCCCCTGACCTGCGGCGGGAGGCTTATCGTTCAATTCCGGCTGGATAGTCCCAAGACCCCAGCTCCCGGTACGCCTTGAGCACGGTGTCGGGGTTGATGGCCAGGCTCTCGACCACGTCGCGGGCGGCCGGCAACTGGTCGCCGGGCCGAGCCGGAGCGCCTGTTCGACCCGGTGAACGAGCCGCAGGGACGTCGAGACCCCCGAGCCGCAGGCACGAAAGCGCGACCATGTACGGGCCGCCATAGCGTGGGTGCATGAGTGTCGTGTTCCGAGCCGACGGGCTTCCACCGGCCTCGCGCGTCGACTACTGGCGGGAGATCATCAGCAACGTCTTCCTGCCGCTCGACCTTCGCGGTGAGATCGGCCCCACGACGCCCGCCGAGTTACGCACCACCGAGATCGGGCCGATCCGGTTCACCGACTCGGTCACCGGTCCCGGCTCCTCGTTCCGTACGGGCCGGACGCCCCGCCTCATCCGCAGCTCGGATCCGGACGTCTGCCTGGTCGGGGTGCTGGTCGAAGGTGACGTACGCGTGGAGCAGGACGCCAGGCAGGCCGTCCTGCGTCCCGGTGATCTGTCGTTCATCGACCCGGCGCGGCCGTTCGAGCAGTCCTTCACCGCCATGCGCAACCTCAGGGTGAGCGTCCCGAAGGCGATGATCCCGTTGCGCGATCGCGAACTCGGCGAGCTGACCGGCGTACGCATTCCCGGTGACAGGGGAGCGGGGGCGCTGGCCTCGGCGCTGACCCGGCAGCTCGCGCACAGCGTCGATGAGCTGCCGGCACCGGAGGTGGCGCGGCTGGGCACCGCGGTCGTCGACGTGCTGGCCGTGGCGCTGGCCGGTCGCCTCGACCGCAGCTCGGCGGTGCCCGAGGCGCGGGAACGTACGCTGCTGCACCGCGTCTACGCGTTCGTCGAGCAGCACCTCGCCGACCCCGAGCTCTCACCGCGCAGCATCGCCGCCGCGCACCATGTCTCGCTGCGTTCCTTGTACAAGCTGTTCGAGTCCGAGCCGGTGAGCGTCAGCGCCTGGGTCCGCCGGAGGCGGCTGGAGCGGTGCCGTCAGGACCTGCGTGATCCCGCGCAGCAGGACCGGCCGGTCGCCGCCATCGGTGCGCGATGGGGATTCCTGAGCGCGGCGCATTTCAGCCGGGCGTTCCGCGACGCGTACGGGGTCTCGCCGGGCGAATCGCGCCGTCACGACGTCGAGGTGGGCCGGGAAACGCCGTGGTAGTGCGGCAGGTCGAGCGGCGGCACAGGGAAGCCGCCGGCCGTCGGCTCGTTGGACAGTTCCTCGAACTCGGCCTCCACCTGAGCCTTCTTCGCTTCCTTGCGCCGTTGGTTGACGGTGTCGAAGCGCATCCAGATGG
>NZ_JBQQCB010000196.1:0-13112 GCF_052246675.1 Nonomuraea sp. KM90
CGATTTCCTCGGTGGCCTCGCCGAAGGTGAGCCCCCGCGGGCCGGACAGCTCATAGGTGCGGCCGGCGTGCCCGGGCTCGGTGAGCAGCGCCACCGCCACGTCGGCGATGTCGTCCACGTCGATGAATGGCTCCACGATGCCACGGGCGGGCAGCGCCAGCTCACCCGCCATGATCGGAGCGTGAAAGAAGTCCTCGTCGAAGTTCTGGCTGAAGTTCGTCGGGCGCAGGATCGACCACTCGACGCCGCAGGCGCGCACAGCCTCCTCGGCCGAGCGCACGTCCAGGCCGAAAGGAGAGTCGCCCCAAGTGTCGGCGCCGCGGCCGGACAGCAGCACGAACCGGCGCACGCCGGCGGCCACCGCTCTGGGTACGAACTCGTGCGCGGGACCCGGCACCTCGGGCGCGATGACGTACACCGCTGAGACACCGTCGACCGCGTCGTCCCATGTGGCCGGATCCGCCCAGTCGAAGCGCATCTCAGTCGATCGGGAGGCCGCCCGAACGGTTTTGCCGGCGGCCCGCAGCCTGGCGGCCACCCGCCGGCCGGTCTTTCCCGTGGCACCCAGTACCAGGAATACGTCTTGGCTCATGCATCTCAGGAAACCGTGCCAGGCGTGGACTTTCCATGGGTCAAAACCGCGCTTCGCATGTCCATCCGTCTACGCTTCGGTCATGGACGCCTTTGCCGATCTCCTGCGCGGGGTACGCGCCAACGGCTCTGTCTTCGGGCACTCGATCCTTTCGCCGCCGTGGTCGTTGCGGTTCGCCGACGGCGCGCCGCTGACACTGTGCGGCCTGCTTCGAGGCGAGGGGTGGATCATGGCCGAGGCACAGGCGCCTCAGCGCATCACGGTCGGTGAGGCGGTGGTCGTGCGCGGCCCACAACCGTTCTTCTTCGTCGACGATCCGGCCACGAACGCGCCGGCGGCCACCGACTGCGGGGAGCACCGTGCGATCCCCGCGAACGGCGGCACGGTCCACCGTCCCGGCCGGCGGACCTACGGCGACCCCGACGGGTCCACGACGCTGATCGTGGGCGCGTATCCGGTGCGCGGCGACATCGGCGAGCGGCTGCTCAAGGCGCTGCCTCCGGTGCTGACCGTGCCCGTGGACGGCGACACCGCCGCGGTGCGCGAGTACATCGCGGCGGAGGTCGCGCTCGATCGGCCGGGACAGCAGGTGGTGCTCGACCGCCTCTTGGACTGGCTGCTCGTCTGCACCCTGCGCGCCTGGTTCGACCGCCCGGACACCAGCGCTCCGGCCTGGTACACGGCGCTGAGCGACCCGATCGTGGGCGAGGCGCTGCGACTCATGCACGACGACCCGGCGCGCCCCTGGACGGTGGCGCAGCTGGCTTCCCGGACCGGCGTCTCGCGCTCCGCCTTCGCGCGCCGGTTCACCACGCTCGTGGGCCAACCCCCGCTGGCCTACCTCACCGAGTGGCGCATGACCATCGCCTCGGACCTGCTCATCGAACCGGACGCGACCATCGCCGACGTCGCCAACCGCGTGGGCTACGCCGACGCGTTCAACTTCAGCGCGGCATTCAAGCGCGTCAAGGGCATGAGCCCGAGCAACCATCGATCACAGCACGCGTGACCGGTCGCATCGACACGCGCATCACTCTCCACGCCTGACCAGCTTGACCTCACGCGGCATCAGGCCACGTCTCGAAGTCCCCGTCCGCGACAGCCCGGGCCGTTGTCCCAGCCGGCCAGGCTCAGCTCCCGCTCGGCGCTGGCGCGTGCCGGCCGGGGCCGTCTTGGCCTGCGGCGGCGAGGATGTCGCCAGGACGGGTACACGGGTACGGCCGCGACACCGGATGGCCAAGGCGAGTGCTTCGTGAGCGGCGGCGGGTGTGGCGTCAGGTGGGATGAAGCAGGTTGAGGTGCTCGATGCCGGGGATGATCAGGTGACCAGGTGGGGGCCGATGGTGCGGAACCAGTCAACTTCGACCTGGCGGCCGGGGGCGGCGATGCGGTGCGGGATGTTGTGCCAGTGTCGATCTGCAGGCCGACGCGCAGGACACGCCGCTCCTAAGTGCTGGTCTATGGCGGTGATCAGGGCGGGCAGCTCCGCGCCGGCGTCGTAGCCGGCGGGCCACCATGCCCGTCCACGGCGCCCCGGCGTGCGAGGTCGGGATCCACGTTGAGCCGTACCTGCTCAGGGCCGGTCATGAGGAAGGCTCGCGGCGTCGTGCGGCCAGGCGAGCCGGAGTCGGCCAGCGTACGTCACGGGCCCAGCCGAACCGCTCCAAGAGCCGGATCAGCCGGGCGGAGATGTCGATCTGGCCGGGCAGCACCCCGTGGCGGGCGCAGGTGGGGTCGGCGTGGTGGCCATTGTGCCAGCTCTCGCCGAACGACAGGATCGCCAGCGGCCAGAAGTTCGCGGCCCGGTCCCCGTTGCGGGTTTTCAGCGGCCGCTCGCCGAAGACATGGCAGATGGAGTTGATCGACCAGGTGACGTGGTGCAGCAGCGCGATCCGTACCAGGGCTCCCCAGAAGAACGCGGTCAGCGCGCCGCGCCAGGTGCCGGTGGCCAGCAGGCCGACGGCGGGCGGCAGCAGCAGCGAGGCCGCCACCAGCGGCCCGAACAGCCGGTCCACCCGGCGCATGTCGGCGTCGGTGAGCAGGTCCTTGGCAAAGCGCTGCCGGTTGGTGCGGTCACGCTCGAACATCCAGCCGACATGCGCGAACAGCAGCCCTTTGGCCAGGCCGCGCACGCTGTGCCCGTAGCGCCAGGGCGAGTGCGGGTCGCCGTCGCGGTCGGCGAAGGCGTGATGGCGCCGATGGTCGGCCACCCACTGGATGACCGAGCCCTGCACGGCCAGAGACCCGGCCGCGGCCAGGCCGATCCGCAGCGACCGCCCGGCCTTGAACGCGCCGTGCGTGAGGTAGCGGTGAAAGCCCACTGTGACGCCGAGCCCGGTCAGGACGTAGGCGCCGGCGGCGATCGCTACGTCGGTCCAGCTCAGCCCCCATCCCCAGGCCACCGGCACGGCGGCGGCGAGAGCCGCGAACGGCACCAGCACGAATACCCACAACGCGACTACCGCCGCGACCGATTTACGCCCGTCGATGATGGGTACCGCGCTGAGCCGCTCCCGATCGACGACGCCTGTCCCCGTCGACTCCATGCCAATTTCTCCCATCAAGCGTGCAGCGTCTTTCGCCCCCTTTGAACTGGTTCGCCTGCCCACGCCTTCAGCGATCACACTCCCCTTGGGCTGTTTTGGGATTGCCCGGGTGCTCTGGTGGCGAAAGCGTTCTGAGCGTGGGGGTGTTGGCCGGTCAGCGGTTCTGGCGGCGGCGCCGGCGGGCCAGGCGGCGGAGTTGGGTGATGCGGGCGGTGCCGAGCACCAGGGTGAGCAGGATCCCGCTGAGCATGGCGATCAGCATCGCGACCGCGAGCGGCAGCGTGCCGTGCAACCCGAGGAAGGAGACCTGCGTGGGGACGGTGTTCTGCAGCATGAACACGATGAAGGCGACGGACACGAGCGCGGCGGCCCATACGCCCGCCCAGGCCACGCTGGTGCGGGTGACGGGCACCGGCCGGGAGTCCTCGACGCCGGAGCCCGGGTCCGCGGGGCGCACGGCCGGCGCCGACGAGCTCTCGCCTTGGGGCACATCGGCCTCAGCCGTCTCAGCAGATGGCCTCGATCCGGTACGGAAGCGGCGCAGGATGTCCATGACAACCCTTTCGGTGAGCCGGCCTGGCAGGCACCTCAAAAGCGCGGGATGTCGTCGTTTCCGGATACCTCGACTTTACGTCACTCGCCCGGCACACCAAGGGGTACTCGCTGAGCGGCCACTCCGATGCTCAGGGAGGTTCGCCTTCGCACTCGGCATCGGTGTGAATCCCGGGTTGTGGGGCGCCGCAACGCCGGCAGTTCTTTCGCATGAGGGGTGGCACAAAAAAATGCCCGCGCCATGACGCGAGAATCTTCTCGCACGCCACAGCACAGGTTGAGCTTTCTGCGATGTTCAGCTGATGATCAGCTCTTGTCGCGAATCACATCGTAGTTGGAGAACTCGATCGGGCCCTCGCACAGTTTGGCCATGTGCGCGTTGAACCGGTCGGTTTCCGGAAGCTTGCTGTTACGCTGGGCCTCCTCGTAGGAGGAGAACTCCACGACGGCCACGTAGTGATCGGGGCGATCGCGGTGCTTCGCCACGACCTCGCGTCTTACATAGCGCGTCCCCTCGGTCTGTGTCCGCCACTCGTTCATGAGCGACTCGACTTCCGTGGCGCGTTTGGTGTCGAATTCCAGAATCTGTACGAAGCTCATAAGAGCCTCCCCTTTTCCTTGGCTTGCATCCTTATTCAATACCCATCCGAAAGAAATAGCAAGGAAATGTCGCACAAATTAGCGAATTCCACTCTCGGCATAAGGTGGTGTGAGGTCCACGCCAGTGAAAATATCCGGCCGATTTTGCGGGCCGGCGGGGCCCAAAAGCCACGATCCGGCAGGTCAGCACGATCCAGTGACTTCTCCTGAAAGATCTCGCCGGGCCCCATCTACGCTGCTGAGGCGAAGGTCGCCGACACGTGTTATCGCCCGAGGGCTTCGCGCGGTGTCGGGCTCCGGTCCGGGCCGTTGTCGATCGAGTGTCGCTCTGGACAGCTCGCCGGCGTTCCGTGCCCGGTCCTGGCGGGGGCAGCAGCTGACACTGCTGTGGCACGACGCCAACGCCTCACCCCACATCGCCACCGTCGTCGACAGCGCCCGACGCCTCGCCGAACGGCTCGGCTGGCTGGAACCCGCCGCCCTGCCCGCCGCCCTGCCCGCCGCCCTGCCCGCCGGACCACCGCCCGGCGAAGACGCCCCGACGGCCACCAGCCACAGTGATGAGCCTGTCTGATGCCCCGGTGATCGGTACTGGAGATGGAGCCTCCCCGGGATCGCCTACTTCCGGTACGGCACC
This sequence comes from Nonomuraea sp. KM90, assembly GCF_052246675.1. Taxonomy (NCBI): domain Bacteria; kingdom Bacillati; phylum Actinomycetota; class Actinomycetes; order Streptosporangiales; family Streptosporangiaceae; genus Nonomuraea; species Nonomuraea sp. KM90. The sequence continues at coordinate 4,928 of NZ_JBQQCB010000196.1, forward strand.
CGGGAGTGCCGGCTCGAAGTGAACGAGTTCGACGCGTCGGTGTCGGGTGCCCAGGCGGATTGGGCAACGCCCTGGGCATCGCGCTCGGGAGACAGGTTGCTGGAAGCAGCCGGACAGGCCTTCACCAGCGGCCTGAACGTAGTCGGCGTGATCAACGCCGTCATCGCACTCGGCCTGGTCGCGCTCGCACCAGCCGCCTTCCGGCACCTCAAGCAGTAGCCTCGCGGCACGCGATCGCGAACCACCCGCCGCGTCGTGCGGACCATCTTCGTATGGGTTACGTGGAAGCCGACGGCCAGGAATGATCATCGTACGACCACGGACAGGGGAGATCTGTTGGGCACGGTGGTGCTGGAGGAAGAAGGGGCCGGTGCTCACTCGGCACGAGCGGGAGGTCCAATGGCCGGCGATGTGGACCGCCCTGGGTCGTGCGCCCCGGACGATCGATGCCTACGCTCGCGGCCTGGCCGAGTACCTGGGGTGTGCGACCGCGAGGGCGCCGCGATCCAGGAGCGATGAGTGCCCGTCCGCCTGTTCGAACCGCCCGTGGTCGTGGTGGCGATGAATGTCTGATCCTGGGCCAGACGTGGGCGCGGCTTCTGGTGACGGGTTCCGATGATTTGCCGGGCCGGCTAGTAGCGGTGTGGTCCCACGTGCCCCTCGAACAGCAGACACGGCGCCGGCTCATCCCCGTAGGGGGAGCGCGGATCGGGGTTGGGGTCGGCGCGCTCGGCCGGGCACGGCGGCAGCGTGACGAGTTCTCGGGCACGGATGTCCCAGCGGATCCAGATGAACCGGTCGGGGTCGGGCAGCAGCTGGACGTGAGCTGCGTGGGCGCCCGCGTGGCCGGGCTGCAGCTCACACCCGTAGACGGCCTTGCGCTCGTGCCGGCCGCCGTCGGCCAGCGGTGCCCACTCGGCGTCGGTGAGCACGTTGTAGTGCGGGCAGTCCTGTTCACCCGTGTGCCGTTGCAGGCCGGTGGCCAGCGCGGCGGCCAGCCCCGCTGCGGTGAAAACCTGATGGACGGCCTCGTGGACCAGCTCGACGTCGTCGTTGCTCAGCTCCGCCGCACCGAGTTGGTCGGCCAGCAGTCGCACGTGGGTGGCGAAGTGCCGGCATGCGTCGACCAGCGCGTTCACCGGGGCCACTGCGTTGTGCGGCGGGTCGGCCGGCGCGTCTTCGTGCGTCACAACGGACACGCTACGCCGCCCTCCGGTCATGCGCACGGCGGTGGGCGATGCTCCCAGAGCGTGTCGAGGCAGCACAGCGCGGGGTCGCCGGTGGCAGGCAACGGGTGAGGTCTGTAACCAACCTTCCGGAGCCGGGTTTCCCGGGTTGGTGGGGACAGGTGGCCAGCGCTCTGGTCGGGGCGCATTTGGGGGCTGCTCCGCCTCTGACGCCCGCGCTACCGCTACCGTCATCTTCCGGTGGGTTGCGTGATGACCAGGGGCATCGTCAGGCAGTCGAGCTGGGGCTTGGCGCTGTGCCCATTCTCGTCCCCGCCGATGGCGGCGGTCGCAGCGCTTGGGCGGGCGGCCGCCCCGTCGATCAGCCCCCCGCCAGCCGCCGGGATGCCGCTGAAGGGTCTGTGGTGGTGACCGCCTACTACCGTTGCGATGGCCCGTAACGTACGCCAGGCGCTCGCGCACCGGACAGCTGGTGGCGATGTCCAACTCGCCGTGCAGGTGGACACGGTGTACACGGTGGACACGGCCGAGCGGGTGCTCGTCAGGAGAGGTCAGGCCGTCGGACGAACTTCCGGCGCTCACCGCATGGGTCCTTGGATACCACCCCGCCGCTACGCTCTGCCCACCGAAGCCGACCAGGCCGCCGCTACGCTCTGCCCACCGAAGCCGACCAGGCCGCCGCTGCCGCAGCACCGGAGGCGGATGTGGAGGGCACTTGCCTACGGCGTTCGATCCTGGGCAGGTGACCCTTACGGATTCTGGCGAAAGGAGCCGGCCGTGCCTGAGAACGTCGCACTGAACATTCGATTCCGCCTGGTGGGCGGTGAAGACATCTCCGTGATGAGCGGGGATTTCGACGGGGAGCCGGAGGCGGTGGCGGCGATCGCTCATGCTGTGGACGAGCGGCGCAGCCTGGTGTTGATGCGGGCGAGATATGACCGTGAGGCCGACGTGAACGGCGTGGTCATCAACCTCGCCAACGTGGTGTCGGTGCGTGTGTCGAAGACAGACAGCGCCGAGGCGGGCCAGTACCTGTAGCGGGCGAGCCGCCCCGACATGCCCTGACATCGGCCGCCCGGACGGCGTCCTCAGGCAGCTGCACAAAAAGGAGGCTCGTGTTGGGTCAAGGCCGGATAACGGCAGAGAGAGAAGCCGGTACGGGGGAACTGAATCAATCGTGACGGGACGTGTGCCGGAGAGCCACAACCTTGCGGTGGACCGGTCGGAAGGCTTCGGCGAGCGGCTGTTGGGGCAGTTGCTGGACCGGGCCCACACCATGCCGCCACAGCTCATCGCTCCGCTGGTGGCGGAGGAGGTGCGCAGGATCGGTGGCCGAGATGTGTCGATCCTGCTGCAGGACTATGACCAGGAGATGTTGGTGCCGCTGCCGGGGCGAGGGCTCACTGGCGGCGATCCGTTGCCCATTGACGGGTCATGGGCTGGTGAGGCCTTTGTCAGCGAGACGAGGGTGGAACATCCGGTGGACGACGGCATCCGGATGTTCCTGCCACTGCTCGACGGCAGTGACGAGGTCGGCGTGATGGCACTGACCCTCAGCAGGGTCGACGACAACGACCGCCGGTTGCTGCGACGGCTGGCCGGTCTGGTCGCCGATATGCTCGTCACTAAGAACAGCTATACAGACCAGTTCTTCCTGGCACGGCGTCGCAAGCCGATGAGCGTGTCGGCGGAGATTCAGTGGTCGCTGTTGCCCCCATTGTCGATGGCCATCCCACAGGTCGCGGTTGCCGGAATCATGGAGCCCGCCTACGACGTCGCCGGGGACAGCTTGGACTACGCCCTCAACGAGGAAATCCTGCACATCGCCGTCATCGACGCGATGGGCCATGGCCTGAACGCTGCCGTACTGGCGACCGTGGCCATTGGCGCCTACCGGCACGCCCGGCGCGCCAACGTGGGGCTTGCCGAATTGTATGAATTCATGGACACCGCCATCAACGAACAGTTCGGCCCCGACCAGTTCGTCACGGCACAGATGGTGCGTCTGGACATCGGGTCGGGTCACTTGGAATGGGTCAACGCAGGGCACCCGGCGCCGTTGCTGATCCGCGGCAACCGGGTCATCGAGGCGTTGGAGGGCGCCGGCACCCTCCCGGTCGGCTTCGGCGGTGCCGCCCCGCAGATCAACACACGGCAGCTCGTGCGCCATGATCGAGTGCTGTTCTACACCGATGGTCTCGTCGAAGAGCACGAGACCGGCGGCGAGCAGTTCGGCGAAGAACGTCTGATCAACTCCATCGAGCACGTCGGGCCTATGACGAGAAGCGTGCAGGAGATGGTACGAAGCCTCTCTCACACACTGATGCGCCAGAGGAAGGGGACGACAAGTGATGACGCCAGCCTCTTCCTGGTCGAATGGTACGGCGGAACCGCCGACCACCTCGCCGAAGTCGACCTCTGACCGTTCTGAACGCGTTCCCGACTCGGTAGTGCCGGGCGGTCGGGAGGAGGCGATTCCCCCGGTTCCCGCAGATCCGTACGTGAAGTGGGCCTCTATCCAGCTGAGCTGCGTCGTCGAAAGGTTCGCATGGTCGCCGAGGTGCGGCCGGATTACCGACCGAGCTGAAGCGGCTGCGCCGGGAGAACGCCGAGCTCCGGCGTGCGAACGAGATCCTGAAGGCCGCGTCGGCTTCGTGCGCCCTGGACGCTGACGGTGGGTCGGTGTAGGTGCCGATCCGCTGGTTGAGGGTGCTGTGCGAGAGATGGAGGTGGGCCCTCCGTGCCGCCGGAGGCTGCAAACCATCACAAGCTGCGTCGGTCAAGAGCCGGGGCGATGAGCGTTGCGAAAAAGGATCCTGGCCAGCCGCGGATCGGCGGTCTTGCCCGCCATCGGCTCCAGGCGGAGCCACTTGGTGACCGGGTCGCCGAGGTTGAGCAGGCCCTCCTGGGCCAGTGGCAGGATCGCCGTCGCGGTGATGTGCTTGCCAAGGCTCGCCAGGCGGAACTCGGAAGTCGGCGTGACGGCGGGGCGCCCAGAACTATTGGTCTGGATCGGGCCGAGGGGGGATGTCGCACCGGCAGTCAGGTCTCGTGGTCCCCTTCTGCTGTCACGAGGGCGAAGGTCGCTATCGCGCAGGCGAACAGGCAGATGACGCCGAGGCCGAGGAGCCAGCCGGGATCGGCGAGGACGGTCAGGCCGGCGCCGATGAGCAGTGTGGCGCCGGCGAGGCCTTCGAGCAGGCGGCGTTGTTCTCGGCGGGCGATGGACGGTGGGGATGGGATGCCGACGTCGGTGGCGGCGCTGGGGTCCAGGTTTCCTCGGAGGAAGAGCCGAAACAGCAGAATGAGTGAGGGCAGCAGCACGATCGCTCCGCCCGCGACGGTGACGATGACAGCGAGCAGCGTCGATCGGCCGGCGGCGGCCTGCTCGATGGTGAGCCCGGGCAGAAAGTGCGGCCGCTGGGCCAGGGCCCAGCCGGCGACGATCGCCGCGACGGCGACCGCCGCGGAGGCGCGGGCCGGGCCGAAGCGGGAGCGCCAGACGAGCAGCAGGGTCGCAACGCCGGCCGTGCCGGAGATGCCGACCATCACCGCGCCGCCGTCGCTGGTCAAGCCGGCGAACAGGGGCGGGGCGTCGTAGCGGACGACGATGAGGCCGACCAGCGCGAGCGCTCCCGCGCATCCGCCCGACGCGAGGGCGCGGGCGCGAAAGTCGCGCTCCAGGCTCCTGGAACCGAATCGGCGCGCGTCGGCGGCAAGGTAGACGGCGGCAAGATATCCACCGGCGGCGACCGCGAGCCCGCCGATGAGCACCGAGGTGGGGTTCAGCCAGCTGGTGACGAGGTCACCGGCGGCGTTGCCCACCGGGACGCGCCCGGAGGCGATCCCGCCCGCGACCGTGCCCAGCGCGAACGGCGTGAAAACGGAGGACAGGGCGAACAGGTACTCGATCGGCCGCTCCCCGCGAGCACCGTCGAGCTGGCCGCGCAGCGCGTAGGAGGCGCCTCGGAGGATGATCCCGACTGCGGCGACGAACAGCGGCACCGCCAGGGTGGACGTGATCGAACCGAAGGCCACGGGGTATGCCGTCCAGCAGACGACCAGTACGAAGATCAGCCACACGTGATTGGCTTCCCATACCGGTCCCATCGCGTGGCGCGCATGGTGCCGGATGGCCTCATGGCCGGCTTCTCCGCGGCCGGCCAGCAGCGTCCACAGCCCCGCACCGAAGTCCGCGCCGGCCAGCACGGTGTAGGCGGCCAGACCGGCGAGGATGAACACCATCGGGATCTCAGTCATTGCGGTCCACCTCGATCGGCACGCGGCTGAAGCGGTGCAGCAGCCACGCGACGCCGCCGGCGAGTCCCAGGTAGACCACGATCAGGGTGCCGTAGCCGAGGGGTATCCCGGATGCGCCGGTGACCACCTGGCCGGTCCGCATGATCCCGTACACGATCCAGGGCTGGCGCCCCACCTCGGTGGTGATCCAGCCGCAGATGAGCGCGACGACCGAGAGGGGTCCGGCCAGGACGACCGCGCGGAAGAACCAGCGCGATCGGGGCAGCCGTTTGTGCCGCAACCGGACATAGAGGTAGATGAGGCTGAGCAGCGCGAGCAGCATCCCGATGCCGATCATGCTCTGGAAGGCCAGGCGTACGACGTTGACCGGCGGCTGATCCTCCACCGGCACCGTGTTGAGGCCCAGAACCGTCGCGTTCGGATCGTGGAAGGCCAGCAGCGACAGCAGGTGCGGGATCTCGATGCCGTAAACCACCTCGTGGCCGTCGTACCAGCCCAGGAGATGCTCGGGCGCGCCACGGGTGGTCCGAGCCAGCCCTTCCATCGCGGCCAGTTTCACCGGCTGGTGTTGGGCGACTTCGCGCGCGGCCCAGTCACCGATGAGCACCTGCAGCGGCGCGGCGACCGCCGCGGCCGACAACGCGACCGTCAGGGCCGTGCGGCGGTAACGGTCCCGGCGGCCGCGCAGGAAGCCCCACGCATACGGCGCGGCGACCAGGAAGCCCGCGACGATGTAACCGGCGACATACATGTGCACGAATTCATGCCAGAAATAGCCGTTCCCGAACAACGCCGACCACGGCTGCGCCTCGGCGACGCGGCCATCCTGCATTCTGAACCCACCGGGATGGTTCATCCAGCCATTGACGGAGATCACGAACAGTGAGCCCATGACGCCCGCGATCGCCACGGGAATGCCCGCCAGGAAGTGCAGCCGTGGCCGCAACCGGTCCCACCCGTAAACGTAGATCGCAATGAAGATCGCCTCGATGAAGAACGAGAAGCCCTCCAACGTGAACCCCAGCCCGAATACGCTGCCGAAACCGGCCATGAAGCCCGGCCACAACAGCCCCAGCTCGAAGCTGAGAATCGTCCCGGTCACCACGCCGATGGCGAACAACGCCAGCATCACCTTCGACCAGCGCCTGGCGAGCGTACGAAAGAGCGTGTCGCCGGTCCGCAAGTAACGCCACTCACAGAACAGGACCATCGCCGGGAAGGCGATCCCGAAGCACACCAGCGGGATGTGCACGGCCAGCGACAGCGCCTGCATCTGCCGCGCCTGAAACAGGTAATCCTGATCGATCGACGCGAACGCGCCGCCAAGGGCCGAGATCGCCACGCTCACGTTGTCTCTCACCTCGCTACCTCACCGAACCGGTGGCCCGCACGACACCCACTCAGTACGGCGGATGACGCGGGCGACCGGCGGCCACGTCATCCACCGGACTGAGCGGAATCGAGGAATAACCATTGGCCGTATTCGCCACGCCCCGGACGGCCGGGCCCGGGTCACTTGGCCGGCCCGAAGACCTCCGACATGGTGGAGGTATCTGAGATCGACACTATAAGGAGGCCTTCGTGCCCGACCGTAAGGCTCGCCGGACCGCCCACGGTAGACGTCCGCTTCTCGGCCACCTCACGGCCAGTGCGATCGTCGTGCCGCGCACAGGTGGAGTGGAGCAGGGCGGTTTACGGCGCATCGCCTGAGCTGCCGATGACGTAGCTGCCCAGGTCACAGCTTGTTCGCCGGGTACCGGCACATCAGCGGGTCGTGAGCGTGCGGCAACCTCGTCGATGCCCGCTGGCGGGCTCGGTGCACCCGCCGGCCTGCCCCACCACCGCCCGGATGGCGATGAGACCGCGGCGGATCCGATGAGACTCGCCACATGCGCCATGAAACTTTCATGGCGAATCCGGCAGCACGGCTGCACAGCATGATGGTGACGCTCTCGCCCCATTCCGTCCCCCCTGACCTCGGCGGACGCGCCGTCTGGCGGTGGGGCTGCCGTGCAGCGGGGGTTTCGATTGCATGCCCGGCCTTTCCCTGCTCGGGAGTGCGTGCTTAGATTCGCTCGTCCTCGGAAAGCGCTTACCAAGCCTATGGAGACCAAGGATGCGCCTGAAAGCCGTCACCACCTGCGCCGGCCTGCTGGCCGGCGTGCTCGTTGGACTGTCACCATCGGCCGCGCACGCAGCGCCCACGCGGTACGAGGCCGAAACTTCTCCGGCGGTCTGCACCGGCACGATCGACTCCAACCACGCCGGGTTCTCCGGCAGCGGGTTCTGCAACGGCACCAACGCCGCAGGCGCCCACGCCCAGTTCACGGTGAACGCCTCGGCGGCGGGTACGGCGACGCTGGCAGTGCGGTTCGCCAGCGGCACCAGCAGCAGCCGTCCCGCCGACCTGACCGTCAACGGTACGACCGTGCAGTCAGTGTCGTTCGAAGGCACAGGTGCATGGAACACCTGGGTCACCAAGACCATGACCGTGTCGGTGAACTCGGGCAGCAACACCATCCGGTTCAACCCCACCAGCAGCGCCGGCCTGCCGAATATCGACTACATCGACGTGGAGGCGGGCGGCACGACGCAGCCGCCGGGCGACACGCTGTACGTGGCTCCCGGCGGCAGGGACAGCGCGGCTGGGACGCAGGCGGACCCGACCACGCTCACCTCGGCGATCACCCGTATCGCCGCCGGCGGGACGATCTACATGCGCGGCGGGCGGTACGACT
>NZ_JBQQCB010000197.1:0-13076 GCF_052246675.1 Nonomuraea sp. KM90
CCATCGGGGAGAGCACAGCCGACCGGGAAACCGGCGGAAGAAAGGCCCCGAGTCCTACCGCCAGGAGACGCTACCGCGCCAGCTCCCGACCCTACATCCTGTCTTCGCAGGTGGGAGGGGATGGCCTGGCGGTATCGGGTGTGATCTCTCCTGATGGGCAGCCCAGATCATGGGGCTCGATCGTTCGCCGGGGACAAATATGGATCTTCCGGTATTCGGCTGCGACGCCTGACCTGGGGTCGTTATCGTCCGTGTCCTGGTGATCTCACCAGGTAATCGTCGTCTTGCCGGGCCGGGGGAAGCCATGTCGTTACCGCTGCTGGAGCGCCTCACCACGCGTCTGGTCGCGCTGAGCGCACATGCCGAGCGGTTACGAGATCAGCTGGCCGAGGCCGAAGACGAGATGGACCGGCTGCGCGTGACCGAGCAGGTGGTCAAGGAGATCCTCGCCGAGGAGGGAGCCGAGGAGATCGGCGCACCGCCGGGAGTCGGCGGGTCCGACGACGAGCCGGTGCCGTTCTACCAGGTGATGCTCACCCCGGCGCAGGCGACCGAGCAGGTCGCGCAGGGGATCGACCTGCGGCCCGTGCCCACGCCTGCGCCTGTGGGGTTGCTGGTCCCCTACCGTCACCACGGCGCGAGCGCTGATGAGTTGCCCGCCGACTATCAGGCGCTGCTGGCGACGGTACGCGCCGCCGGTGGCCCGGTCATGTGCAGGCAGGTCTGCGAGCGCCTCGGGCTGTCCACCGAATCGGGGCAGGTGGAAGGCGTGCGGGCCAAGCTGAAACGGCTGGCTGAGCGGGGCTGGCTGCGCAAGACCCCCAGCGGCGCGTTCGCTGCCTGACTTCAGCCTGAGGAGCCCGTCGGTTCGCTGCCGCTTCCCGCAGCCCCTGGCCGAGCCCGCCCGGCGACACCATGCCGAGCGTGTCCCCGGCGGGGGCTTGGCGGCGTGTGACCACAACCAAAACCGCGACGTCGAACGCGGACAACGCGGCGACGTCCGCCGAGGACACGCCCTCGCCTGTCTACTGCAGCATGCTGCCGCTGTCCACCAAAACCCTCACCTTCCTGGGCGACCTGCTGCGCGCTCATCTCAAAACCATCGGCTCACGCTGGCGGAAACTGCCCGCAGGAAAGATCGCCACCATCGTGCTAGCCGTCTTACGGCACGACCAGCGCCTGGCCGACATGGCCGGCGCCAACAACGTCTCGGCCTCCACCGTGCGCCGCTGGGTCCTGGAGACCATCGAGTTGCTGGCCGCCCGCGCACCCCGGCTGGACCGTGCCCTGAAGAAGATCGTCCGGGCGGGTGGCGAGGTCGTCCTGCTCGACGGCACCCTGATTCGCACCCGCCGCCGCACCGGCCGGGATAACCGCAAGCACTACTCGGGCAAACACAAGGCCCACGGGCTGCTCGTGGTGGCGCTCACCGACACTCGCGGCAATCTGCTGTGGGTCTCCGCCGTCCGGCCCGGCCGCTCCAGCGAAATCACCACCGCCCGCCACAACCGGCTCACCGCCCGCCTGCGCGAAGCCGGGCTGGGCGCCATCGCCGACCTCGGCTTCGTCGGCCTGGACGACGACACCGACGACCCGGTCATCATCACCGGCCGCAAAGCCGCCGGCGGCAGACCCGTCACCCCCGCGCAAAAGCAGGTCAACCGGCTCATCAGCGCCGAACGCGCCCCCGTCGAGCACGGCTTCGCCGCTCTGAAGGCCTGGCGCATCCTCACCAAGGTCCGCCTGGACGCCATCCACGTCACCAAGCTGCTGCGCGCGCTGATGGTCCTAGCCACCACCGAGCACACCCGCTGACAGACGATCACCCACCATGATCAGCGCCCACCACCAGCCGGAGCACGCCCTCAACGGATCACACCAGACCCCTGACCAGCAACTTCAAGTTGGAAGGATCTCACTGAAAGATCGAGGGCTACGACGTCTACCCTTCGCCTGCTGGGAGGGCACCCGCACCTCGCGCGGCGCGAACATCGAGCGCGACGGCACCCAGATCATCCAGGTCGGCAGCCTCGGCGAGTCCCGCGGCTGGATCCAGGAGCAGACGGGCAAGCAGCGTGTCGCCTGAGCAGCCGCCCGCGACTCGCATCCGTCGGGGGCAGGTGATCATCCTTGGCCCAGGCAGACAACACGCAGCCGAAAGGCCTTCGCTACTGTAGCCGACCCGAGACAGCATGCTCGCGACCCCTTATTGGGGTTGCGACACAGACACTTACGATCAACAAGATCCACCGCCACGTCACGACTTCACCTCCTGCTCTCCTGGGCACAAAAGAAGGTTCGCTGAGCATGGCTGTGCAAAGATCGCCTTGATTTCGGGGCAGATATCAAGCCGAGAAACGGTTGGGCCCATATCAGAGTCTGCTGGAATTCTGGGCCTGGCCTTCTCTAATGGCCGTGGCCGACGTATCGTGTCCACCATCTTGACTTGCACAGAGCGACCTAGGCAGGACCTCTACATACCGAGTACGCAAGGAAAATTGCAGTCAGAAGGGCTAGCAATGGTCGACCCGCTGTCGTTCCCGGTGCTTGCAGGCGCAGCCCTAACCGCCACGATCACATTCATCTATAATCGGATTGGAGCGGTACTGGATCGCCGGGCCGGCCGAATATCCCCGGACATTCCAGACGCAATCGAGGGCTCCACGGAAACTCTCACCGTCCAGAGCGACTCATTGAGCGATGAGGAAATCAAGAATTTGGAACGATACGCGGGCATGCTAGGTGTATACCTTGACCATCCGGAGCTGCTGCGCGGAAGCGACGAGAAGCTGCGCAGCAACCTGGGTGAGATAAGATCTATCCTCGAAATCGCCTACGGCCGTGAGTTCAGATTCGGTGATGAGCACTCTGACGGGCCGACCTTGCGTGTCACTCTGAGATCAGACCAGATTAGCGGCACACAGCGTGGCATCAAGGCAAGGAGCGTCTCCGGATCCGCTCGGCTGGATGTAGAACAGGTGGGTAAAGTCATAACTGAAACGGGCGAAATGACCGGTATAGAGATCGACGGCTCGATCGACTAGAGGAACAATGAGCCAAGACTATGATGACAACGAAAAGCCCGCCAATAGGTGGCTATGGCTTGGCAGGGGTGGTCGCGATGAGGATCACGACACGCATAGCGAGCCACTCGGACAGGGGAACACGGGAGTACCAGCTGAACCAGAATCCATCACGCGGGAGGAACCCCTTCATCAGGTAGGACCGTATCAATCTGAAGCAGGACGACAATCTCCATATGGCGCCGGATACTCTCCTAATCGCCCAGAAGAATTGGAAAACAAACACGCTGCCTCGGGCGGCGATGATTCAATTGAGCAGGGTTCGAGCGACCACAACACTCAGATGATTGATCTCGCGGACCACCGCGGAGACTCGACGGTTTCTGCAGCAAAAGAATCGCTCGCTAACTCTGCACGCGAACGCCTGGCTGGCATTCGCCAGGAAGCACTGCTCAACTTCGGGGAGATGAACGCGCTCAAGCAGGTTTTCGAGCACACAGTCGATCACGACGAGATAGAGCCAGAGTACCTTGGGGCAGTCCAGCTTGTCTTCGCACCACCAGGAAACTTCGATTCACTTTATGACGGCCTGCGTGATCCGGGGTCAGTACTTGTACTCAACTGCCTTCCAGGCAGTGGGCGAACCACAACTGCTCATGCACTCCTGGCTAGATTGTACTTCGATGGGGATATTGACGGAGCCCGCGAAATCTCATTTGGCGGGTCGAAAGAATTTCCTGTCAAGCGATTGCCTCATGAGAGTAGACAGGGATTCCTTCTCGAGCTGCCAGCCGATGAAGAGGAAAGCAATTTCCAAGTCTCCGATAGATTCGGAAGCCGCATTGCCGCCCTATCTCATGAGTTGAGCAAGCGTGACAACCGATTGATAGTTCTCACCGATCCAGAACAGTGGCGCCGCATATGTATCAGAGCACCTGAAGGAGTCGCTCCAAAATATGAGCGTCCGCGCGCTGAAGCTATTGCATCTAAGTGGGTGATAGCCGAAGAGCCGGAGTTTCCTATCGACCGGTGGATGGCTGACCCAGATATTGGGGAGCTGTTCGATAGCGCGAAACCGCTCGACGCATTGCAGATCGTGGATCTGATGTTGAAAGCGTACCGTGCCGATGTTGATACACTGCCCTCGCTGGAGTCGCTCACTCGTAAGCAAACTGGTGGCAGCGAGGAAGGCCAAGTATTTCGACGGCAAGTCCTCAGCGTAGTCGCTGCTCGACGCAACTGGCGCGATCAGCTACTAGACTGGCACAAACAGAAAGACCGAACGAGTTTCGAACGAAACTTCCTCTTGGCAGCATCCGTCCTCCGCGGTGCCCCGGTGGCACATATCTACGCCAAGGTGGCAGTTCTCTGCGAAACCCTTGGAGAGGGAGAAATAAAGATTGCGGGACAAGTGGCACCTGGCGTAGTGGAGCTAGTAGATGCTGTGGATGCAGAACTGACAGATAATGGAGTAGTAACCTTCAGTAGACCTGGTTGGGACGACGCCGTTCTTGAATATTTCTGGATCGATCGCCCACTTGCGCGTCTCCAATTCCTGGAATGGCTAGCCGATGCTCCGCGTAAAGATCCTCAAGGAGTTATGGAAGCGATTACGCAAGACGAGCGAGAAGCGCTGGCAGAGCGGATTGGCGCCTTTGCTTTGCAGTGGGCTGTTCGGCATCGCAGGCCGGACCCTCTACGAATGCTTGCTGAGGCATGGTACGCAGTTAGCTCTACTGACAGTAAAATGAGACGCCTGTGGAGCGTGCTCATAGATATTCTTGCCTCGGCAGCGATACGTGATGCTAGCGCTCCCTATATACATACGATGCTTCTGAGTTGGTCAAAGACCAAGAAGCCTGCCTTGCAAAAGGCCGTGGTGGCTGTCTGTTCAGATGAGTTCGGCCGAGTACATACGGGCAAGGCTCTCCGTCGTCTGAGATACGCAGGAGAGTCCGAAGATCCAGACGTGGTCGTTGCGCTCCGCACAGCGGTGCGCAATCTATGGGAAGACCCCTCAGTCCGTCAGACACTTCTCGGTTACATAATTACGTGGTGCAAAAGCCAGGATAGCAATGCACTTGCCGGCCGACGGGCCTTCGGGATCCTGGCAGGCGCAACAAGCGCGCAGGATTCGAATGTCCCAATTCTGCTTGAGAAAAGTGACGAAGGTGATTTACTGCCACCAGTAGAAATGCTGTCCATCGGCTGGAGTGCACTCCTCGATCACGACTCTACTCTGGAAGAGTCCGGAGAAGCCGAGAAGGCAGTAGCTCTATGGATGACAGCTGCACTAGAGAAGGAACCTATACGTGACCATGTGATACATGCTCTACGCAAGGCTGTGGATGGCAAGGACTCACAGCGGCGGCGCGATCTTCTGCGCTCCTACGTATATAAGTGGTATGAGGAAGGGCATATCGAGACGCGCAACGTGCGTGAGGTTCTCTATTCTCAACTATCTCAGCTCATCGACAACGATCTACGGACTGAGATGTCCAGGCAGTTGCATAGGGTGGACAGTTCCCCGGGCAAGGTGTCGTAGTGGCGCGTAGGCGACTTAAGCATGAGGTGCACCAAGTGCCGGCGCCCACCTTCCAATACACCTATTCGGATCGCCTTCCTAGCCGAAATAATGGCCTGGCCTTCGTCGCTTCGATTCGTGTTTACTGGCGACGTGATCCATCTAACGGAAGTCAACCGACATCGCCCCGCATTGTGGCGCGCACCATACGAGCTGTTGTGGAAGGTATAGCTCAGCAATCTTCGGTATTGCGCCTTCATGTTGCAGAAGAGGAAATCGAAGAAGTGCTTCGAAAGCGGCTTCCATTCGTCGATGACGGTGCTGAAATTTTAAACGCTCATGTGAGTCTAACCGTTGATCAGGAGACTCTCGATTCCGCTATGCGGTTGGAGCGTTTGCTTCACGAACAAGAGTTGGATGAATTGGCCCGTCGCCAAGCAAAAGGGCGTGCCGATTTTTTACGAGATGTGATGCTAAAGGATCCGGCATCGGCGCGGATCTATACCATGTTCGAACTCTCTCCTCGCATTGGAGGCCCGTCGGCACATGTTGACCTTGACCGCTTAGTGCAACAGGTCAATGATTGGCATCCGGAGGCTCGCTGGATCGGCATCGCACAAATACTGCACGATTTTTTGAATGGTCTCTCGGAGGGTGGACGCAAAGATCTTCTTAACATTATTCAACATGCGATTTCTCTGCTAGGTACTCCTCATCAAGCCGCTCGCTTTTCCGATATAGCCGGAGAGCCGGACGGACCTGTATCGATTTCCGAGTCCTCAATGCCGAGACTCGATGAATGACCGTCATCCAACAGAAAACTCCCCGCCCACTGTAGGCGTTCCTACAGTACAGCGCTAAAGATCTTACTGTGGTATTAGGATGCGGCCATGGCCGCGAAAGAGACCATCACCGTAACGCTGGACCCCGAGCTGGTCCAGTATGCCAAGCACCACGCCCGCAGCTTCTCCGTCTACGTCAACGAGGCCCTGGCCGCGAAGGTCCACGAGGATCGCCGCCGGCGGGCGCTCCTCCAAGCTCACCGCGACCGTGCGCACGAGGGCGCCGACCATGCACTCGTGGACCGCCGCATGGCCCACGTCGCCCAGCAAATCGCCGCCCTGACCGGCGAGGCCCAGTGACGCTACAGCCGCTCATCCTCGACACCGGCGTCCTGGTAGAGCTGGCGCGCGGCGATCTCAACCTGATGGAGATGGTGGCCCGGTGGGACGAGCATGGCCAAGCGATGGTCATGTCCGTCGTCGCCGTCGCGTCGGCCGCCCGCGACTCCGGCTCCAAGGACGCCACCGACCTCCTGCTTGGCATCGCCACCATGGACCAGATCACCGTGGCCGGCCTCCCCGAGCCCGAGCACGGCATCGCCCTGGCGTCCGTGCTCGGCGGGACCGAACTCGACTGGGGCGACGCCCACGTCGCCGCGTTGGCCGACACCTCCCTCTGCCCGATCCTCACCCTGGACGGCTCGCACTGGGCGCCGGCCATCCGCGCCTTCGAAGAGCCGCTGCACGTCATCGAAATCCCTGACCCGCCCGAATAGCGCCCCTTGGCCCGCGTCCAGGCCAAGGAGACACCCCCCGCGGCGGACCCCGATCCGTCCTGCCCCACGCAGGAACGGCACCAATCTGGGTAGCGGCGAGATGACGAGCGGCGCGTTTCCCCCTTTCTGGTTTCAACGCGGACGCGTACGTATCTCGACCAGGCGGGACCGCGAGCGCGGGCAGAGGCTGCCCCCGGGCTGGGACGAGAACATGGCAGAACGAGACCTCCAGCGCCCCGCCCGGCTCCGCCAGCAGCAGGCCGACGAGCCCCATCAGGACGCCCTCGCCTACATCCGGGACGCGTGGCAGCGCCTCGACCGTGACCTCCGCTACGTCCTCTCCGACGACGTCCAGGCGCACCAGCGCGGCGACGGCTGGCGCGGAGCCACCCTGGACCAGGTGGAGGACCTGCGGGCGTGGCTGGCCAACCGCACGCCCACCTTTGAGTGTGAATGGTGTGCCGAGGACAGCGACGACCGCGCCGAGGTCACCAGCCTGCAACTCCTCGTCGCGGCCTACGGACCCGATCTCATTCCGTCACCGGCCAGATAGCATCCAAGCGCCACCACGCACGCTGTCAGCCGTCCAAGCTCGTCCAGGTCCAGCAGATGGACATCCCGCGCGAGCCGCGAGCCGTCGCCCCGGCCGCGAGCGCCTGGCCGGGGCTGCAGACGGCGGACGCTGGTCGGCGCGATGGTCCCCGGGGCGCCGGCGCGGCCGCCGTCTGCGAAGGGAGATCTAGTTTTCGGTGCGCCTGGCGGTTCCGTCGTTCATCGAGGCTGGACTATTCCGAATGTCACGTTTTCCTGGAATGGTGAAGTGTCATTAGGGGCGCAAGGACCAGGGATGAGATGAGATGACTGCCGGCGCACATCATCAGCGCACGAAGGAGCTACTCTCCCCGTGGCCCGCCGACCGTTACGAGGTTCTGTGCCAACGTTCGGCGCCGTTCCAGGGCAGCCGGGATCGGTACCACTTCGCCGAACACGCCATGGAAGCGGCGCAGGCGCTGGAGACGGCTGGTCTGGCCATCCGGGTGGCCGTGATCAGGATTTCCGATGACGCCGTCATCTACGATCCGGACTCCGGCGTGGAACTTCCCTCGGAGCAATGGTGAGGTATCTCCGGCCGTCCAGGCCTGAGCTTATTCTTTATCCTCCGGATTGTTGAAGGGCGGCGAGGGTGCGGCCGCGTTTGACGGTCTTGCCGACGTCGTAGCGGAGTGCGGGCCGGCAATTGGGGATCCTGGGTGGACGTCCTGGGCCGGGCCGAGAGGGTTTGGGTGCACCGGCCGGTTGAGCAAGCGCGGGACACAGGTTCCCAAACCCGCGCCAGACCCGGGCGGGCGTGAGCTGGGCCCAACGAGACGGGCTTCTCGCACGGGGCGACGCAGGTCCTCGGTCAGGCGGCGGGCCAGGCGCAGCTGGGTGTGGACGATGATGACCAGCCAGGCCCCGGCGGTCCGCGGCTTGGGTGGCGCGCAGTTTGGGCCAGGTCCAGCCGAGGGGTCTGCGTGTAGAAGCGGTAGGTGTGTTCCAGGCCCGGATCTGCGCAGGAACGCCTGCCTGCAGCGGTTCACGTTCGCACTGGTGGCATCGGTCTTGGAGGACCAGAGCCAGACTGGTGGGGCGTCGTGGTTGCCGGGCAGGTGCTCGACCTTCAGCTGGATCCGCCCGGGCCAAGGGCGGCTCAGAGAAGGACCCGCATGAGCGAGAGTCGGCCTTGGAAGGCGCCTGCATGGAGATCGTCTTCGGTCTGCCCGTCTCCTCCGCCGTCCGCGCCGCCGCCTACCGCATCCTGGCCACCATGCCGAAGATGAAGTCGCTGGGCACGGTGAAGGACCCGCTGGGCCGCACGGGAGAGGCCTTCGGTTACCAGGACCCCCCCGCCCCAGGCAACGCGAACCCGTACGAGATCGCCTACATCATCGATCCCGCCACGGGCCTGCCACTCGCGCGTTCGCTGACGACCACGGTCGAGCTCGCCCACGGCCGTACTGCGAAGGTCGCCAACTCCACCGCCTACCAGCAGCTGGGCTGGACCGACGCCAAGCCGTCACTTCCCGCGAAGCGCGATTGAAAGCGCACAGAACCTCATCCGGCTCTGCGAATTCGATGGCTGCTGCCGACCCTTGATCACCTGCAAGCCCTGCGAGCGGTGGGTCGGGGATGTGGTTGCGGAATTACGGGCTGACCAGGGCCGGGGGTCAGGTTGCGCGCAGCGGCTTTGGTCCGGCGCCGGGTGCTGGAGGCCGCCGATATCGTCATCGATGCCCTGCCTCGGCACAGGCTGCAGGCGGGCGCCATGGACGGGCAGATCGCCGACGCGGCCACCATGGTCGCGCACGGGAGGGTGCTGGTGATCCGACGGCACGGATCGTCTCCTCTGCACTTCTGAGATTAGTGTCGTCTCGGAGTACATCCCAGGTCTGACTTCCGAGATGGGTGTAGCTCCCTCTCAGGGACTGTCTGATCTGGGTTGTTGAGGTCTATCAGAGGAGTGGCGACTACCTCTGTCGCGGGTCTGGATGGTCACAAGTTTTGATCACCCTGCGGTGCAGGCTGATCGGGTGGGCGCAGGCGTCCCAGCACACCATCGACGAGTTCCCACCCGTCGATTTCGATTGGTTTGGCAGTCGCGAAGTCGTGGCCACGCTCCAGGGCTTCGTCCAGTAAGGCACGGACCACCCCTGGGCGGTGCAGGTTGAGGTAAGCGCTGTCGCTGGTTCGTAGCACTCCGCCGTCGTGGAACATACCGTCCTTGACCAGACGGCCGGGCCCTCCATGGAAGACGATGACCAACTGGCCCGGGGCTCCCACCTGCCGGAGACGCAGAACCTCCCGGCAGTCATACCGTGGGAGACCTGCCTCGTCCTGGTAGCGCTCGTGACGATGACCTGCTCCCCAGCGGTAGGTGAGCGATCCGACGACAAGACGGCGGGGAGGACGGCTTCGACCCATGTCGGATCAACGTAGTCGGTGCTCGACTACAACCTCAAAGGATTTGGGTGTAGCTCTTCCTCAGCGACCGGAGTGATCAAGCCGTGAGGCAGTATCCGTCCTGGTAGTCATTCTGGTGGACCCGTTCGTGCTGCCGGGCGCGGTGAAAACGCCAGTATTCGTCGAGGTCACCGTTGGCGATCAGGGAGCGGAGTTTCAGGATGGCTTCGGCTCCGGCCAGGCCCCAGCGTGCTCCGGCGAGGTCGAATCTGTCGGCGATCAGATGGCGGCAGGCGCCTTCGATCACGCCTGTCGCGATCGGCCATCCCGCCTCCAGCGCCTGGTCGTAGCGTAGATACTCGAGGTTGTTGGTGAGGTAGCGGATGCACGCGTCGATGCCGTCGCGGCGGTGGGTGGCCGTGATGGCGGCCTGGCCGGACAGCGCGGTGACGACGTGGCCGGTGTGCCCGGCCAGCAGGGCCAGAGCGTGACCGGCGACCCAGTCCTCGGCGGCCGGCGCCGCGGGAGGATGCACGCTCCAGGCGGCAGCCCATAATTTCTCCAGCACGTGGACGAAGTCGATGACGATGCCGACTCCGATACCGCGGCGGGCAGCCTCCGCCGTGATCAGATCGAGCTGGTGGCGGGCTCCGTCGACGAGCACGACCCAGGGACGGGCATGGCCGGGATCACGGGCTTGGGCGTGGTCGAAGACCTTGGCGATCACTGCGGCGGGGCCGGTGATGATCGAGCCGCACAGCCACTTGCGCATCGCGGACGGTCTGGCGCGCGGCAGGCGTTGCCCGGCCCGGCCGCCGGGGACGGCGATCACATCGTGCGGCCGGCGGGGCGCGGGCTCGGCGTCGTAGACCACCCCGAGGGTGGCCATCCGTTTGCGGGCCGGTTTCTCGCCCGCTGCCAGCCGGGTCCGGAAGGTGGCGCGGGCGCGGGCGGCGGCCTTGGCGGTCGCGGGCCGCAGCGCCTCGGGGCGCATCGCGATGCCCTTGCCGTCCACGCTGATCGCCAGCACCGTGCAGGCCGTGCACGGCAGCACGGTCCGCGCGGCGTAGAAGGCGTCGACATCGACCGCCGCCGCCACGATCGCCTGCTCGATCTGCCGTTTGCCGATCACGTTGCCGCAGCGCGCGGCCAGCGCCGCGTGCGCGGCGTCGAACGAGCCGCGCACCGTCTCGATGACCGCGAGCTTGGCCAGCCCGGCCGAGTGCCGCACCGCCGGCAGCGACAAGGCGGCGTCGGCCGGATAGAGATTGCGCACCCCTGGGGCGCGCCAGGCGCACCGGGTGACCGTCACCGTCCCGACGAGAGTGGCGAGCAGGCGGTGATGCCCTGTCTCCAGCCGTGGCCGCAGCACGCCGTCGGACCCCATCACCTGTGCGGATGCTTCTGCGGCCGCGTCCTGGCGGGCGTGCTGCGCCTGCTGCCGCTCGCGCAGCGCCCGCAGATCAAGGTGTGCTTGCAGCAGTTGGCGTTGCAGCTCACGGCCCTGCTCGACGATCGTCTCTTCCAGCCGGTCATGGGTCAGCATGCCGGACGCCGTGTCGGTGAGCTGTCCGATGAGCCAGTTGAAGGTGTTCCTCGCCTCCGCAAAGACGTCAGCGGCCAGGCCGGTGTCGTACGGTGCCTGCATAGGGCTCTTCTCTCGCCGGGGACGATTGGTTGGCACCTTTGAACCTGACGGTGGAAGAGCCCTGCCGCAATCACCCGTCCGGTGACGAAGCAGATGACGCCGCGATGCCGTCCCGTGACCCTCCGTCGCCCTGCCCGGACACCTCACGCGCCACCGGCTCGGTCACCATGAACAACCCCGGCCCTTCCTCCTGCGCCCAGCCGCGTTCCACCAGCCGCTTCAGCTTCGAGCGCAGCCCTTCCCGCTTGGCGGCCTCATCCGGCAAGCCCATCGCCACCGCGATCTGCCCGGCCCGCATCGCACGCCCCGCATCGGTCATGATCTCCACCGCGTCCCGGTACGCGCGCGGCAGCATCGCCGCCTTCATTCCCGGCTGCCACGGCGGCACCGTCACCACACCGAGCACCGGCGGCCGTACCGGAACCGCTCCGGCCGCGTCGATGCCCCCGCCTGCACTTTCGGCCGTTTCCATGGACTCACTGACCAGTTCGGCCGCCTCGCCCAGGATCTCCTCCACCGTCTCCCGCGTGATCACCAGCCGCGACAACCGGTCGTGCTCATCCTCCAGCCGTGACTCCAAGGCGGCGATCTGCTCGCGGATCTCCGCGATCCGCTGCCGGGCCACAGCCTCACGCCGTGCTAGCTCCTCCAGCAACGAGCCCACCGTCACCACCGCCTCACCGTCTGCACTCACAGTAGAAGGCGGTTCCCGGACTAAACAGTCACGACGACAAAAGCCCAGCTCAGGCACTCACTGAGAAAGAGCTACACCCGGCGACGATTGACACCGTACAACCGTCCCGACGGCCAGCTACTGATCATCTTCTTCGGCCTCATCGAGATCGGCTGGGCCGGGATGTGCGGTGGCAACACCTGTGCCAGAGGGTGGCACGTCGACTTCCTGAAGGGGGCACTCGTCCTGCCTCCCATCGTCGCCCTACTCTTGGCTTATCTCTGCTCGTTCTCCAGAACGGGAATCGTCGGCAGGCTGCTCATAACCCAAGTTCTGGCCTTCTCGGCGGCGGTGATCGTATGGCTTTTCTCTGCGGGGCCCTCCGCTACATCGAGGACCTCGCCCTCTTCAGATGACTCCCGCGCCCCAAGGCCGCTCCTCCAGCCCTTGAAATCCTTTGCCGCGTCAGCGGCAGGGCCTTGATCTGCTCTTGCTTGCTCCTGTTCATAGAGCTGCAGGACAGCCGACGTCAACGGCAGGTGCTGTCAGCCACTGCTGATATGGGCCCATCATCCCCACCTAGAGATGATTGATGCCAAGGCGTGGCTGCGGAGTTAGGGCGAGGGTGTCCAAGCTCGATGTGTGACGAAAGAGTTAGACACCCCTCGTAACCGCACTGTACGTGTGGATCGATGATGTGTTGAAGGCCC
>NZ_JBQQCB010000198.1:0-12714 GCF_052246675.1 Nonomuraea sp. KM90
CCTCCTCCCGCACCGTGCACCGGCTCAGGCCTCGCGCTCGGCGGGCAGGAAGATCGTCTGCTGGTTCTTGCGGGCGGTGCGGGCGGCCGGGATGCGGGCGGCGGTCGCGGCGGGCAGCTTGGCGGCCGCCTCCTCCCAGGGCCAGAACTCGGCGGCGTCGAGCTCGTCGGTCTGCAGCCGGATGCGGGAGGGATCGGCGATGATGCCGCCGTCGAAGATGAAGTTCATCATCGGCCGCCGCCGATCCCCCATCGGGGGCACCCAGTCGACCACGAGCAGCGCGCCGGCGGGGACCTGCAGGCCGAGTTCCTCGCCGACCTCGCGCCCGGCGCACACCTGGGGAGGCTCGCCGTCGTCCACGATCCCGCCGGGCACCGCCCAATAGGGGCGGTAGTTGGGTTTGACCAGCAGGACGCGATCGGCGTCGTCGGTGAGCAGCATGCACGCGGAGAGGTGAACGGTGGGCAGGCTGGCATACCACTGCTCGGGCGGCAGATAGGTCTGACTCACCTCATCCACGCTACCCCGGCACGGGATGCCCGCCCGCGATTTGGCCGATCTGTCCACCGGGCGGCTGGTCCGGCGGCTGGTCCGGCAGTTGGTCGAGGAACGCGCTGACCTCGGCGACGGGCCGATGCGGGTTCAGCACGGCGGCCAGCAGGGTGAGGCGGGCGGTGACCCGCCGGGAGCGGACTCGCCGCGCCATCTGCAGCGCCTGGGCCCCCAAGAGCGCGGCCTGGTCGATGTGACCGGCGCGCGCATGCGCGGTCGCGGTCAGGGCGGTATGCAACGCCCGGGTGCGCGTGTTGGCCGGGCCCAGGTCGAGGGCCTGGTGCTGATAGCGCAGCGCCTGGTCGGGCAGGCCCAGGTCCAGCAGCGAGCGCATCGCGGCGCCGGCCAGGTGCGCCGGGCTGAAATAGCGGGTCCAGGCCGGGCCGGTCTCGGCGCGGTCCAGGGCGTGGGTGGCTCGCGCGAGCGCTTGGGCGAAGCCTTGCCGTTCACCGGCCAGCGCGTGAGCGCTGGCCGCGGTGGCATGCAGCCGGGCGGCCACCATCGCGCACGGGCGGCGGCCGGCGCCCTCGACCGCGGCCCGGGCCAGCCGGACAGCCTCGCCGGGCAGGCCCAGGAAGATCGCCTGGGTGGCGAGGTTGGCCAGGATATGCGCGCCATGCAGGCGATCCCCGGCCGCCTTCGACAGACGCAACGCCTGGATGAACGCGCGCTGGGCGCTGCCGTGGTCGCCGATGTCATAGGACATGAAGGCGGCCATGCCGGTCAGCTCGGCCGCCACGGCGAACAGGTCCCGGCCGACGGCGTCGCCATAACGCCCGCGCAGCAGGGGCGTCACGTCCCGGGTGAGGAAGTCGCCCAGGAACGCGCGGGCGTGTCCGCCGCCATGGCGCCGGTCGAGGTCCAGGAACTGCTCGGCGCACGAGCGCAGCATCTGCACGTCCAGCACATCGACCGGGTGGCCCGCCGTCCGGGCCACGTCGGCGTCGGGCGGGTCGAAGTGCCAGCGCCATCCGGCCTGCTCGGCCGCGCTGGCCACGAACGGCGCCGACTCATGCGGCGGCAGCGGCCCCGGTGAACCTGCCGGAGAGGAGGTGGCGCCGAGCCGCTGCCACAGCCCGGCGGCGGTCTCGATGGCCGCGGGCACCGTGGTGGGGAACGACAGCGTCTTGGCGTCGGCGTCGGCCGCCAGGGCGGCGAACCCCAGATCGCCGGCGGCCACGGCGCGGCCGAGCCGGGCCGTGAGCACGTCGGCGATGAGTTCCGGGGCCGGCTGTTCCGGGCAGCGGCCGCGCAGCCACCAATAGACCGACGCGCCGTCGTACTTCAAAACCAGCCCATACTTCTCGGCGGCGGCCCGGTTGACCTGGCGGGCGAAGGCGGCCAGCGAACGGTGATAGGCCGCCTCGGTGAGCAGGGTCTCCAGCGCGCGGTTGGTGACCGGCCGTGTCATCGCGGACGCCCTTCGCTGGCCTACGGCGTCATTGTCGCCGGAGGCCCTCATGAGCAAACCCACCGTCACCGACACCTAACCGCCGGGGATGGTGCGCGCAAGACGCGCGCAAGACCCGCAGGCCGGGCCGCACGGGCGCACAGGCCCCTCCATCTGCCCGAACGCGGCAACCGGGCGGACGGTGAAGGCCGACGCGGCCCACCAGGTCGCACCGATCACGGACAGGACTGCCGATGACCTTGCGCACCGACCTGCCCACACCGCCCACGCTGCCCATGCTGCCGATGCCGCGTCGGTTGTCCGGCGGCGCCGGCGACTTCGCCCGCCGCGGCGGCCAGCTGCGCGTCTCGCTCACCCCGCGCTGCCAGCTCGGCTGCTGGTTCTGCCATAACGAAGGAGAGATCCCGCCGCGCATCACCCACCACGACCGCGCCATCCAGCCCCGCCGCCGGGCGCTGAACGCCGGCGACTTCCTGTCGGCGATCAATGCGATGACCGCCGCCGGGATCCGGCGCGTGTTCTTCACCGGCGGGGAGCCGCTGTTGTCCCCGCTGGCCCGCCCGATCCTGCAGGGCCTGCCCGCCCACCGGATGGACGACTACACCACCACGCTGATCACCAACGGGCTCACCCTCACCAAGGACCTGCCCTGGCTGGCGGCCACCGCGCTGGACCGGATCAAGGTGTCGCTGCACTACTTCTCCGACGCCTCCATCGCCGCGATCGCCGAGGGCAAGCCCGGCGACATCGCCAAGATCAAAGCCGGGATCGAGGCCGCCGTCGGCGTCATCCCGATCGTTGAGCTGAACCTGCTGCTGCAGGAGCAGAACGCGCACGAGGTGGCCGACATCATCGCCTACGCCCGTGAGCTGGGGACCGGCCTGCAGATCATCGAGCTGGTCGACACCGACCACAACGCCGACCTGGGCGGCGTCAAGGTGGCCTCCGGCGACATCAGCGCCTTTCTGCGCTCCATCGCCACCACCGAGGACGTCGTCACCTCCGGCACCGGCCAGGGCCGCCGCGTCTTCACCGTCCCCGGCAGGACCGGCCCGATGACGATCGAAGTCATCGACGCCTCCCTCGGCCGCCACCACGTCGGCCAGTGCGCCACCTGCCCCGAGCGGGAGCGCTGCATCGAGGGCTTTTGGGCGCTGCGCCTGGACTCAGCCGGCGCACTGAGCCCCTGCCTGCTGCGCCCTGACCTGCGCCTGGACGTCACATCCCGCACGCACGATCCGGCCGCGCTGCTGGCGGCCGTCTCCGCGCACCTGGACGCCTTCACCGAAGGGACACTGCCGTGACCGCACGCTTCACCCCCGCCTACCAGCCCGCCGACACTCCACGATCGGGGATCTTCGTGGTGCTGGAGGGCATCAGCGGATCGGGCAAATCCGCCCTGGCCGCCCACCTGGCCGACCGGCTCGGCTGCCGCGCCTTCCACACCGTCCCCGCCCCGGTCTCGGACCTGCAGCCCTACATCAACAGCCACGCTCGCGCCCTGCCCCAGCTGGCCTTCTACCTGGCCGGCGCGCTGCACGCCGCCGACCTGGCCCGCCACGCACTGCTGAGCGGGCACGCGGTCGCCGACCGCTACGTCAACTCCGTCATCGCCAACCACGCCGCCGTCCACGGCCTGGACAACGCCACGGTCGCGGCGGCCATCGCCCCGTTCACCGGCTACCTGGCCGAGCCGGACATCACCGTTTACCTGCACACCGACCTGGACGAGCTGACCGCGCGGATGAGGGCCAAGCCCGACCAGAGCGCCGCCGACCGCGACCTGATCGCCGACCGCGCCCTGCTGCGGCGGCTGGCCGAGCACTACGACCAGATCGCCGCCACCGACCCGACCGCCTACCACCTGCACACCGACGGCCGCACCCCGGCCCAACTGGCCGACCGCCTCACCGACCTGATCCACGCCATGGCCCACGCCACGGACCACACCGCCGGCCAGGGGCAGGCGCCGCTGGCCCGCATCTGACGAGCCCCCGGGCGGCGGTCTGCGGCGGCCCTCGCCGAGCACCCCCGAGCTCCCCGCGCACTGCGATAGCGTGACCTGACCCCCAGCATCGAGCCGGGGCGTCGAGCGCGTCGTCACCGCGGGGAGCACGGCCATGGCCGCACCAGCCGAGACCTTCCGCCCTCACGTCGGGGTGCACCTGATCCTCATCCGAGACGGCAACGTGCTGCTGCTACTGCGCGCGAACACCGGCTTCGCCGACGGCTTCTGGTCGGTGCCCGGCGGCTGCCTGGACGCCGGCGAAACCCTGCCCGAGGGCGCGGCCCGCGAGGCCCGCGAAGAACTCGGCATCGTCATCGATCCCGCCGACCTGGCCTTCGCCCACCTGTGTCACCACGCCGACCCCGACGGCCAGGCCCGCATCGGCGTCTTCTTCACCACCACCCGCTGGAGCGGGGAGCCCGTCAACGCCGAGCCCGGCAAATGCGACAAGATCGACTGGTTCCCCCTCGACGATCTGCCCGGCGACCTCGTCACCTACATCCGCACCGGCATCGACGCCTACCACCACGGCCACCCCTTCAGCCTCGACGGCTGGCCCGCCGGCTGACCCCTCAACAGCAGGATGCCGAGGGCTGGGAGGCTGTCTCGATGCTGCCCGGCCCGGGGCGCAGAGACCTCTTGGTCGCGGTGAACGTCAGCAAGCCCTGCTCGGCCAGGTGATGGATGGCCGCATGGACCTCGGGGCGGGACCACCCGAAGGTGGCCCCGACCTCTTGCCAGGTGGGGCCGATATTGCGGCGGGCGACGAAGTTCGTGACGAACGCGACGACCTCGCCGGTCCGGCCAGGGAGATCGTCAGGCATTTGAGATCTCTGGGCCAGGACCTCCTGTTCGACGGCCTCCGGAGTGGGCAGCTCGCCGCGGCTGACCAACGCCTGCCAGGCCAGGACTTCCTGGCGGGTGACGTGACCGATGCGCTGGACCCACGGCGCAAGCCGATCGATCTGGAGCAGGGTCACCGGCTGGCCCAGAATGTCCAGCCACGCCATCGCCACGGCCGGACGCGGCAGCTTGATCACGCGCTGGCTGCGGCCCCGTCCCATCTGCATGACCTTGGCGGCCCACTGCTTCGGCTGGGCTTCCCCCTCGCGGCGCGCGTATTCGGTCAGGCACGCGGTCCAGGCGGCCAGCTTGTCGTCGATGGTCTCGACAGTGGGCATGATCCCTTTGCGGGCCAGGCACTCGACGGCCAAGGACTTCCAGGAACCGCCCGGGCAACTACCCGCGTGCTCAGCTACGGCCGCCACCAGCTTCGGAGTCGGGTCGGTCACCCCCGCACAACGCAACCAGTATCGGGCATGTCGCATGCGCTCAGCAGGAGAGTTCGCGCGCCGCTGATCCTCCGGACGCAAGTTCATCATGAGCCTCACACCTATCGAACCGGGGGTGCTCCCACACACGGACACGCCGTCCATGGCCGCTCATCAGGGGACTGTGACATGGGCTTTCCACATGTTCGATAACGATGGGCTCGGACCGAGCCCAGTCGACTTGGCCTACGTGAAAGAAGAGATCATCTTCCTCTGACCTGCAGGAAGGGCCCTACAACCCTAGATAACCATCGCTACGGCCGGGCCCTGGTACGGGGTCGGGGAACGCAGAGACAGCCATTGGCGGTATGGGCTATTCGACCAGGTCAGGGCGCTGCGCGATCAACGGTGTTGATCCGCTTTTCGGTCCCGGACATGGTGGGATAGCCCGCCGCGGAAAACGCACTCTTTCGTGTTTCCACAGGCTAAGGGGTGAGAGTGCGCACCATGATCCATCTCACCGCCAATGGCTGGCCCCGCGTTCCTCGCCCCCGGGGCTCACATGGGGCGGGTCTGCAGCTTTCGGGTGCAGGTCCGTTCGGCGGCCCTGCCCGGGTCGGTGCTTCTGGGCCGCGATGATCTGGTCGGCCGCATAGCGGGACTCACCGCTGCGGCCGGCGTCTCGGGTTTCGGCCGTGAACCCCCAGCGGGACAGCTGCTTGCGAGCCGAACTCGTCGCGGTAGTGCCGCTGTAGCCGAGGTAGCTGGCGATCTGGCTGACCGTCCAGAGTTCACGCGGCCGGTGGATATACGCATCGAGTGTCTCGGGCCGCCACTGTGGACGGCTGCACACGTAGCGGTCAGGTTCCGGGAGGTGGCCGGTGCCTCTCAGGGTGTCCCAAGCTTGCGCGCTCATAGGGTAGCCGTGCTCGCGCAGGTACTTCAGGACCGTCTCGCGCGTCAGCACCCGATCGGCTGCTCCTTCCTCCGCGGAAGGAACCCGCTCACCGTGCAGCGCGGAGACCGGATACCAGTCCAGAGGCAGGGTGCGGATTTCGCGCTCCAGCCACTGCACGGCCGTCATCTCCGGCGGCCGCGGAGACCAGTTGCGGGTGATGCTGTGCCGCGGGGCGCGGCCGTAGAAGTCGGCCTGCCTCTTGTCGGACGGTGGCGGGCCTTCGAATCGAATTTCCAGCGGCTGGTGACCGAAGCAGTCGTGGATGGCCTCGGCGAAAGCGCGGGCGCGGGGGGTGAGCTGATCGAGGTCGACGTGCTCGGTGCGATTGTCGAGACACACGACGATCAAGCGCGACATGGCGGACTCCCTTCCCTTACAACTTCGCCTCACTGCGCGGCGAAGTCAAGAGATATGTCGGCGCACCGGGCGCCTCGCAGTGGCCGGCCACGGCAAGACGCGTGAGCTGGACCCGCACGCCCGCGCCCGCGTCGTGCTTGCCGGGCCCGAACAGCGGTCTTGATGGGGCGAGCTCGGAGAGCGTACACACGACCCCATCGTGACCCGACATGGCAGGCATCGGGCGGACTACCGCCTGGGCGTGCCCCACCACGTCTCATTCTGCTTGTAGACGCGGTTCCAGTCGTCATCGGGAGCATTGGCGGGGACTTCGACGAGCATCGCTTGCGCCTCACGGTGTACATGTTCGATCTGGTTCGTGGTCAGGCGTCGGCACGCCCACAGCAGGTCGGCCATATCAGTCGCCGGCGGGTCGTCGGGCGGAAGCGGTTCGGGAGGGTCGATGCCAGTGATGGCGGCGAGATCAGCGGCAGGGATACCAAGCACGGTCGCGAACCCGGCCAGCAATGCCGGCTTCAGCGCAGTGCGGCCCGCAGAGATGGAATGGAGAGTCGAGGCGGACACGTACATGCGCCCTCTCGTCATCCTGGCCAGGGTCTTGGCGGCCGCGACCGGGGAGTACAGGTTCCGGTTGGCGCACAGCATGGTGACGAGCATCGAACCGGCGCTCCCATCTCGCCTGAAGAAGGTCCGCGGCGGATCCGCCGGGCGAGCAGCCAGCAGCTGCGGCAGTTGCTCGACCGTCTCACGAACACGAGCCCGTTGATCGGACGGCAAGGCCAGCGCGATCCCGATGAGGGCCTCAAGCTCTCGCCCGGTCGCCGGCTCGCACGGCTCCAAGGACTCCGGTACCGGCACTCCGGCAATCACGAGCAGATCGGCGGTGCGGAACCCGAGCCCCGCAGCGAGACCTTCGAGCTGTGCCACCGACGGCGGCTCACCGCCGGTCACCGACCACAGCTCGGATTCCGGAACGCCGGACGCTGAGGCCAGCCAGGCCATGTCGGCCTGACGAGAGTCGAGCAGCCGTGCCAGCAAGGCACCGAAGCCAAACCGGCCATCCCGCTGCCTGAAACGCCTTGGCCAGCCGACGCTGGTAAGGTTGAATCCCGACCCGAAATTGGCGGCCGCCTGCTCTACCCGGGTCCGGCCCGGGTGGCGATCAGCAGGCCCTCCCTCGAGGTCGATCACGATCCTGATGGGCCGGACGTTGATCTGAGCGAGGTTCCCGTCGTGTCGATCACCGCGCCGCTGAGCGAGGACAGCGGTCTGGACGCACGGCTTCCCGCCAGCACGCCACCCGCGATCGTCGTGGCGGAATTTTCGGGTGCGCTGACCAGGGCGCGCGCGGCCAACGTCGCGATGGCAGGCGCCGAAGCCGGAGCCGAATGCGTGATCTGCGGTGACGGCTACCCATCCGGGCATCTGATCCGTCCCACGGCCGCGCAGGAGGTCTCCCTGTGCCCGGCGTGCGTGTTCGACGGCGACCTCATCGACGGCGTCGACACCGTGGCCATGGTCTACGAACTGGATCAGCTCACGTTCAACGATCTGTCCGTTCCTGCTGGATGGGCCGGGCCTACCGCCCTGCTGGCGTGCCTGGCCTCGCCCGGCCTGGTGCCGCGCATCCACGCTTTCGCCCGCCAGGCCGGCCGTTTGACGCTCCCTCCAGCAGAGCACTGGGGCCGTCCCGCAGGGCTGTGGATCTGGCTGCCCGCCGAAATCAGTGACCGGCCCCCTGCCCTGGCGTCCTTCGGCGCCGGAGCCCAGCTCGGCGATGTCGTGGCGGCGATCGATGCCGCTCACCCCAGTTTGCGCGAGCTCGTGCTCGACGGCCTGCTGAAAGAACTCGCCGATGAAGACCTCGATCAGTTCGACAGCCACGATCCGGTGTCTTTGTCGGATAGGCAGAGGTGGGAGCAGGCCCTTCGGGTGGTGTGGCCGGCCGTCATCGCCTACGTGGTCGCCTTCTTCACCCAGGCAGCCGAACGGCCGGACGAACGCGATCCGCTGACTCACGTCGGGGAGTCGTTCGACGCCCTGGAAGATCATGACCATCCGGTCCTGAACCCTGTATGCGAGGTCGGCGACGCCGCCACGATCATGCCGGCTGCCATCGCAACCGTTGCACGAGCGCTGGGCCTGGGCAGAGCTGAAGGCCGCAACGCTGGCCACGCTGCCGCGTCGGCGACGGCCCTCGCATCAGGTTCTGCGGATGCCCCTCCTGATGAGACGACGGTAGCCGGTCCGTGGAGCAGGACCATCCAGCGGATACTGCAGCTGATGGCCAGCGCAGATCAGCCGTTGCGGGCGGTTGACGTGGCGCAGGCGCGGGGCAAGCCGGACTATCAGTCCGTTTCCGTCGTGGAAGCCACCCGCGCACTACTTGAGAGCCTCGTGGCGGCCGGACACCTGTCCGAGCACGAGGGTTGGTTCAGCGCCAGGCGCGCAGGGCATGCCCGGGAGGGGCACTGGTCCGCCGGTCAATGACACGGCGTGCCGACACCGGCGAAGAGACGCAGCCGATTGTCTCGGTGGGGCCGCGTTTCGTCCACCAGCACCGGCGCCGCCGGGGCTGCGGCCGGTGCTGTCCGACACGCTTCAATCTTCGCCGGTGGGCCTGGGGTAATCCTCGATGGTCGGCAGGGGAAGCGGATCGCTGATCGCTGACTGCCAGGACGACAGTGCCTGGCTGGTCGGTCGCCGGATGGCGACAATCTCGGTGAAGGACATGCCGGGCAGGGTTCCGTCCGCCCACTGCACGCGCAGCCATGGAACATCTCGGGGGCCATCGCGCCGCCGCCGGACAAGACGGGCGTCCACTACGTCGAGATCCCGATCGACGACCGGCCCCACCGTGCCCGCCTCGTGGGTGAGCTCCTGCAGGTGAGTGTGACCGCGGATGGGAGCACGATGCGCCTGTGGACTGCCGCCCACGCCGCCGGGCCCGATCGTGAGCGCACCTTCCACGTCTACCCCTACCATGCCGGCCTGCTCGGGCAGCAGCAGGAACTGCCCGGCGACGCGGTGCTGCGCGGCGACACCGGGATCCAGTCCGACGGGTGGCGCTGGTGCCTGTACGAACTGGTGGACGGCCGATGACCGGAACCTGCCAGGCGGCGGCCAAAGCCATCAGGAGCCGCGGAGCAAGCGGAGAGCGGACGCCTCCGCTACGTATCGGGGCCTATAGCCGACTATTGGCCTCATCGCATAAGCAGCAGCGGTTGACCGACCCTTCGGTGATCACGGTGTGCCGGCGCCTCGACGCTCCCTTGTCCCTAGGCTCCTCCGCACCGGGAAACCACCGGCCGCGGTCCGCGATGGGTTGCCACTTTGAAGCACTCGGAGCCGTCAACGACGTGGCTGGCTGGCAGATCGGCAACGCATAGGAGGCCTGATGGCGCGGCCCTCACCGCACCGACGGCAGGAGACCTCGCCGGGGCGCCGAGCTATGCGGGTTATGGCGGAGGTGGCCGGCGTGCCAGGACAGCGGGCACTGGGCTGTAGCGGGCTACCAGCGCCGCCAGGCGCGGGTCGATGTAGCCGAGCATCACCATGATGGCTTGGTGATCGGCGTCCAGATGCCGGTGGTGAATGGGGGAGTGATGCGCGATTTTGTTGCGTAGCACACGCAGGAAATCCAGCTTGCGGTGCAGCGCGTGGCGGGCCCCGCCATAGCCGGGAAACGCCTGGTACAGGGATGCACGCCAGAGCCGCTGGTCGTAGTTGTTGCCACGCCCGAGCAGGCTGACCCAGAACCCGAAGGGCAGCTCGGCGACCACCTCCGAGGGCGCCGGCGCAATACCCTGCCTGCCCAGCTGCTGGATGGCATCTCTGATCTTCGCTTGAGCGCCGTAATGCAGATTCACCCGCGGGTGATCCCACCACTCTTCCTGGCCGAACAGGAGGAACATGCGCTGGTCGAGCACACTGCGCAGGGCCAGTTCCAGATGCTGCAGCGGGCCGTAGAACGCGGCGGCGACCTCGGTGTTCCAGCAGAACAGCCGCAGGGCGGCCACCTTGTCGCCGTTGCAGAACACCTCATATTCGGGCAACCGGGCCTGGCTCAGCACGGCGTGCAGATGCCGCGCCTCGTGCTGCTCCACCGGCTGTCGCCCCTCCCGCCTCGAGCGCAGAACATGCTACCCTGAATCACATAAGCCCCGGGATTGCCTCTGCGAGCACGCAGCCCGGGGCACAGCTTTGTCCGCGGTCTTACCCGCCGGGTGCGGCATCCGGGCCCGGGCCTCGAAACCCCGCAAGGCTAGCACGATCTTGCTTTTCCTCTTCGACGCTTCGCCGCACGTCATCGTCGAAACCGGCACTGACTTCTCTCGTCTGGCCCAGTCCCGTGCCCAGCAATCCGCCTTCGCCTACCACAGGTGGGGCCAAGCTCACTCCTGATCAAGCCCGTGAAGATCGGCAAGTGGGCCAGAGATTTCGCCAGCGGCGGCGACCAACGTCCGCAAAGATGGCTACAGCCAGGGATCGACAATGCCTTCTCCGGGCGTCATCCCGGCTGCCTTGCTCGCGAGTCAGCGCGCCTCGGAGATCATCGGCAAGCTGTCGGGGCGGGGCACGACACCCGGCACGGCCGTCACGGTGTGGCCTGGCGCGGGGCGAAACCGCCAGCGACAGCAGAGCGTGGCCAACACCATCACCATTTCCTGCCAGGCGAAGGCGTCGCCGATGCACTTGTGCGGCCCGGCACCGAAGGGCAGGAACGCCTTGCGGGGTATCAGCCCGGCGTGCGCCGGCAGCCAGCGGTCGGGGTCGAACAGGTCCGGTTCGGGAAAGAATCGCCGGTCGCGGTGGATCACGTACGGGCAAATGAGCAGCTCGGTGCCGGACGGCACCGCCACACCACCGATCACGACGGGCTTTACGGCGGCACGCATGACCACCACGGCTGAATACAGGCGCAGCACCTCGTTGAGCACCTGTCCCGTGAAGGTGAGCGCGGCCACGTCGTCCGGTCCGGCGGGCCGGCCGTCGAGGACGGCGTCAAGTTCGTCGTGCAACCTGCGTTCGGCCTCCGGACTGCGGGCCAGTTCGTGCAGGGCCCAGGACAGAACAGCGGCAGGGCTGTCGGTGCCTGCCAGCATGATGGTGATGATCTCGTCGCGGATCTGCCCGTCGGTCAGCCCCCGGCCACCGTCATCGTCACGCGCGACCATGAGCGCTGACAGCAGGCTGCGTCCAGACGGTGCGGCTGCGTGATGGCCGTCGATCGCCGACTCGATGACCTGGCGCAACCGCCGTACCGCCAGCTCGTAACGGCGGTTGACCGGCAGCGGCAGTGACTCGAAGGCCGCGGGCAGGAACGCCCGCAACGCCACCCCGTTGGTGACGACCGGCAGCGACCGGTCCACCTCGGCGACGACGGGGCCCGCCAGACCCGCTGAGAACAGCGTCTCCGCGGCGGCAGTAAGCGTCAGGCGATAGAAGGCCCGGTCCATGCGGACCGCCCGGCCCCGCTCTAGCGAATCGCTCAGCTCGCATGCCAGTCGGGCGATGACGCCGGCATATCCGGGCATCTCAGCCCTCAGCAACGGCGGTTGCAAGAGCCTGCGCCGCATGAGGTGGCCGGGGCCTTCCAAGGTGGCCAGGCTGTCCCCGATGAGGGTGCTGAGCTGCTTGAACATCCGGCCCACGCCGAACGCGTGCGACTGTTCGGCAAGAACGTCGTGCGCGGGTTCGTACGTGGTGACGACATACAGGGGCGTACGGCCCAGCAGAATGCGGACCAGCCCATGTTCCTGGCCGCTCAGCGAGGCGAGGAAGCCCAGCGGGTCACGGGCCAGCCTCAGCAGGTGACCGACGAGCGGACGACGGCCGACCGCGGTCGGCACAGTGCCCAGCGGCACGGCGCTTTTGACGTCGGTCCCCACCTCAGCATCACGATCGACAGCCACATAAGCTGATCTATCCGCCCGGAGATCCGTTCATGGCTGTCCTCTCCGCCACGTAGTCGTTGCTCGAGGCCACAACGGAGGCTGATCTTCCCTTTAGGGCAACACCTGCGACATGAGAGGGCGGTCTGTGGGCCCCTGCCCCTGATGTCGTAGTGTGATCGAGTGAATCTGTAGCGTTATGCCTAGCTGGTGGGCGTGAACGTGTTGAGATAGCCGGGTGAGTGAACGCAAGCCGTACGCGA